>JAEKKI010000153.1 GCA_019510485.1 Catenulisporales bacterium | reverse complement strand
TTGTCGGTGGACACTTCGAGCAGCGGCTCGTCGACCTCGACGGTGTCGCCGACGGACTTCAGCCACCGCGTGACCGTCGCCTCGGTGACCGACTCGCCCATCGCGGGCAGGAACACCGGGGTCCCGTTGCCCGCGCCGTTGCCGCCGCCGTTCGCCGACGCCGACTCTGCCGGCTGCGGGGCCGCAGCGGCCTGCGGCTGGGCCTGGGGCGCCGGGGCCGCCGGCTGCGGCGCGGGAGCCGGAGTCGCCTGCGGCGCCGGGGCGGCCTGCTGCTGCGGAGCCGGAGCCGCGGCCGGAGCCGCCTGCTGCGGCGCCCCGCCCCCGGACGCGTCCGCCGTGTCACCGATGACCGCCAGCTCCGCGCCGACGTCCACCGTCTCGTCCTCGCCGACCTTGATCGACACCAGGAACCCCGCCGCCGGCGACGGGATCTCGGTGTCGACCTTGTCGGTGGAGACTTCGAGCAGCGGCTCGTCGACCTCGACCCGGTCGCCTTCCTTCTTCAGCCAGCGGGTGATGGTGGCCTCGGTGACCGACTCACCCATCGCGGGCAGAACTACTGAGACCGACATGAGCGCTCTCTATCTCCTTCGCAGAACATTCAGTGCAGAATTCTCAGGGTTTTCCGCAGGCCGTGTCCTGCGGTGGCCAGTGTCCATACAGCAGGCTTATCAGTCGTGGACGTGCAGCGGCTTGCCGGCCAGGGCCATCATGGCCTCGCCCAGGGCCTCGGTCTGCGTGGGGTGGGCGTGGACGAGCTGCGCCACCTCCTGCGGCAGCGCCTCCCAGTTGAAGATGAGCTGCGCCTCGCCGACGAGTTCACCCATCCGGTCGCCCACCATGTGGACGCCCAGCACCGGGCCGTCGGCCTGCTGTACCACCTTCACCTGGCCCGAGGTCTTCAGGATCTTGCTCTTGCCGTTGCCGGCCAGGTCGTAGTTGAACGTCTTCACCGCCGCGTCGCCGTACTTGGCCTTCGCCTGCGTCTCGGTCAGGCCCATGGAGGCGACCTCCGGGTGCGAGTAGGTCACGCGCGGCACGCCGTCGTAGTCGATCGGCGCGGGGTTGAGCCCGGCGATGTGCTCGGCGACCAGGATGCCCTCGGCGAAGCCGACATGCGCCAGCTGCAGCGTCGGGATCAGGTCGCCGACGGCGTAGACGCCGGGGACCGAGGTGCGGCAGTACTGGTCGACCTTGACGTAGCCGCGGTCCAGGGCGACGCCGGCCTCCTCGTAGCCCAGGCCCTCCGAGACCGGGCCGCGGCCGACGGCCACCAGCATCAGGTCGGCCTCGACGGTCTTGCCGTTGGCGATCGAGGCGCGCACCCCGTTCTCGGTGTACTCCACGCCGGAGAAGAAGTTGCCCAGTTCGTACTTGATGCCGCGGCGGCGGAAGGCGCGCTCCAGCAGCTTGGAGGAGTTCTCGTCCTCCAGCGGCACCAGGTGCGGCAGGCCCTCGATGATGGTGACGTCGGTGCCGAAGGACTTCCAGACCGAGGCGAACTCGCAGCCGATGACGCCGCCGCCGAGGATGATCGCCGAGGCCGGGACGTAGCCGAGCTTCAGCGCGTGGTCGCTGGAGATGACGCGGTCGCCGTCGATCGCCAGGCCCGGCAGCGACTTCGGCACCGAGCCGGTGGCCAGGACCACGTTCTTGCCGGTGATGTTCTGCCCGTTCACCTGCACGGTGTTGGAGGAGACCAGGCGGCCCTCGCCGGCGATGAACTCGATCTTGCGGGCCTTCACAATGCCCTGCAGGCCCTTGTAGAGCTGGCCGACGACGCCGTCCTTGTAGGCGTTGACGGCGGCCATGTCGATGCCCTGGAACGTGGCGGCGACGCCGAACTGCGCGGCCTCGCGGGTGTTGTCGGCGACCTCGCCGGCGTGCAGCAGCGCCTTGGTCGGGATGCAGCCGCGGTGCAGGCAGGTCCCGCCCACCTCGGCCTTCTCGATCAGCGCCACTCGCATCCCGAGGTCCGCCGCCCGGAAGGCGCAGGCGTAGCCGCCCGAACCGCCGCCGAGGATGACCAAGTCGAACTGGTTGTCGCCTGCCACGTGCGTTCCTCTCGCTGCCTGTCGCGCTTTCCAATAGCAATGGTCGCCAGAGGCGAAAAGCCGTTCCGGGCCCGCCCCACACTGACACACTGCTGTGGAAGGGTCAGCGACGGGCAGGGCGCGTAGTCGCGGGTAGCGCTTCCGCGACCGGAACGCCAGTCTAGTCCGCGTGCGGACCCGGTTCGTGCGAGCCCTCCGGCCCGGCACGGAGCACCGACGATCTTCCGGGAGTGGATATGCCCCTGTTCCGCCGCCGCCGGTCCGCCACCCCGTACCCGCCTCGGCGTCGAGGCGTTCATAGAGCCGCGCACGGCTGTGACCGACACCACAGTGGTATTCGTCGCGGCGACCGGAGAGTGGACACGTCGCCGTGTTCGCAGCCCGCAACAGGCGCACGCGATGGCGCGGGCGCTGGGGATTCCCGCTTACGACGCGGGGGTCGTGGGCTACCCGCAGCGGATGCGGGATTGGACGCGGAAGAGAGCCGAGGAGGACAGGCGGCGGTTGGACGGGGGCTGATTCCGAGGGTGCTGAGCCGCCGCGGCGCGCGCCGTCGGGCGCCGGCGGCCCGCCGTCACGGATGAGGTCGTTGTCGAGGCCGCTATCGCAGAACCAGATCGAAGCGCTGCTCGACCAGGTCGATCCCCCACTGGTGGGCAGGTGTCGACGAGGTGAGTTCGAACCCCGCCTTGCGGTACAGGTGCTGTGCCGTGTCCCGGCCGGCGATGGTCATCAAAAAGACACGGTCGGCGTCCTGTTCGTGGCAGTACTCGAGCGCGGTCTCCAGCAGTCGTCGGCCCAGACCCCGGCCGCGCTGCGCCGGATCGAGCAGGAACCAGCGCAGGTGAAGGGTTCGCGAATCGGCGCGGGTGATGCCGATCGAGCCGACGATCCCATCCTCGGCACTCTCGGCGACCCAGCACTCGCCCGCCGCCTCGCCGTCGCGGAAGCGACGGTCGACGTACTCCGCCAGCCCGGCGGCTATGTACGACTCGACGGTCTGGTCCATGCCGCATTCGGCGGCGTAGCGCCGGCCGTGCATCCCGATGATCACTCCGATGTCGCCCGGCTGGTGCGCCGGGCGGATGGACACAGTCATACTGGCCTCCCGGTTTTACTGAAACGACTGTTTCAGTTGCCTGTGTTTGGCAGGATAGCCCGCATGTCGGCCCGGCGTCAGGAGCTTCTTCACAAAACGCTGCTCTACGCGGCGGAGCACAGCGTCTCCGACCTGTCCCTGCGGCCGCTCGCCGCGGCGATCGGCTCCAGCCCGCGCGTGCTGCTGTACCTGTTCGGCTCCAAGGAGAACTTGCTGCGGGAAGTCTCGGCCGCCGAGCGCGCGCAGGAGCTGGAGCTGTTCCAGCAGTCCATGGCCGAGGGCGACAGCCGCACCGCGCTGGAGCGCCTCTGGGTCTGGATCAGCGACCCGGACCGCGCACAGCTGTCCCGGCTCTTCTACGAGAACTACGTGCGCTCGCTCGACGGCGCCGCGGGGCTCGAAGGCGCCGCCGAGGAGTCGGTCCGCACGTGGCTGGAGCCGCTGGCCGGTCTCCTGGGCGACGAGGCGCGCGCCCGGCTGGCGCTGGCGGTCATGCGGGGGCTGATCCTCGACCTGCTGGCCACCGGCGAGCGTGCCCGCGTCGACGCCGCCTGGGAGACGTTTTTGGACGCGACCGTCCCGATCTAATCCACCGCCCCCACAAACGTCCCCACCACATACGTGACCGCCATGGCCACCGCCCCGCCGATCACGTTCCGCAACATCGCGCGCCGCGACGGCGCGCCTCCCAGCCGGGCGCTGACGTGGCCGGTCACGACCAGCGCGATCAGCACGCTGACCACCGTTACCGGCACGCGCCACTGCCGGGGCGGGAGCACGATCGCCAGCAGCGGCAGCAGCGCGCCGACGCTGAAGGCGACGAAGCTGGCGATCGCCGCGCTCCAGGGCTTCACCAGGTCGTCGGGGTTGATGCCGAGCTCGGTGCGGGCGTGGGCGGCGAGGGCGTCGGCGGCGGTCAGTTCCTCGGCGACCTTGCGGGCGGTCGGCGGGGACAGGCCCTCCTGCTGGTAAAGGCCGACCAGTTCCTCGAACTCGGCTTCCGGGGTCTCGGCGAGTTCCCTGCGCTCCAGCGCCAGCGCCGCCTTCTCGGTGTCGCGCTGGGTGGACACGGACACGTATTCGCCCGAGGCCATCGACAGCGATCCCGCCAGGAGCCCGGCCACGCCCGAGGCCAGCAGCGCCGACTTCGAGTCGGTCGCCCCGGCCACGCCGACGACCAGGCCGGCGGTGGAGACGATCCCGTCGTTGGCGCCCAGCACGCCGGCGCGCAGCCAGTTGAGCCGCGCGCCGAGTCCCAGATGCGGGTCGGTCGCCGGATGTGCGGGGGGTTCGGCGGGGACTGGGCTGCCGTCAGCGGCGGTCATGACTACCGCCATACCCGGAACGCCGAAGCGGTCACCTCCGCGCCGGCAGAGATGACCGCTTCGGATCAGCGCGTTTCTACTTCTCGGCCGCCAGCTCCTCCGCCAGCCTCACCAGCGTCCGCACCGCGGCCCCGGTCCCGCCCTTCGGCGTGTCGCCGTACGGGCCCTTCTCGTTGTACGACGCCCCGGCGATGTCCAGGTGCGCCCACGGGATGCCCTCGCCCACGAACTCGCGCAGGAACAGCCCGGCGACCAGCATCCCGCCCATCCGCGAGCCCATGTTGGACAGGTCCGCGGTCTGGGTGTCGATGGTCTCGCGCAGGTATTCCGGCAGCGGCATCGGCCACATCTCCTCGCCGGCGGCCTTGGCGGTCTCCACGACGCGGGTGCGCAGCTCGTCGTCGTTCGCCATGACCGCGCTGAGCCGGTCCAGCGCCAGCACCTGCGCACCGGTCAGCGTCGCCACGTCCAGCAGCACGTCCGGCTGGTCCTCGCTGGCCCGGGCCAGCGCGTCGGCCATCACCACCCGGCCCTCGGCGTCGGTGTTCATGATCTCGACGGTCTTGCCGCCGTAGATGGTGATGACGTCGGAGACCTTCACCGCGCTGCCGCCGGGCATGTTCTCGGCCAGCGACATGTACGCGGTGATGTTCACCGGCACCTCCTGCTTGGCCGCGGCCACCGTGGCGGCGAACACCGCGGCGGCGCCGCTCATGTCCGACTTCATGGTGTCCATCGCGTTGGACGGCTTCAGCGAGATGCCGCCGGTGTCGAAGGTGATGCCCTTGCCGACCAGCCCCAGGTGCTTCTTCGCCTTCGGGTGCCGGTAGGACAGGCGCACCAGGCGCGGCGGCTTGGCCGAACCCTGCCCGATGCCCAGGATGCCGCCGTAGCCGCCCTTGGCCAGCGCCTTCTCGTCCAGCACCTCGGCGGTGAGCGCGGGCAGGGCCGCGTCCTTCACCTCGGACTGCACCCGGTCGGCGAACGTCTTCGGGTACAGATGCGACGGCGGGGTGTTGATCAGGTCGCGCGCCAGGTTCACGGCGGCCACGACGTTGGTGGCGCGCTGCACCGCGGCCTTCACCGCCGCCAGCTTGGCGGCCGGTCCGGCGGCCAGCACGGCCTCGGCCAGCGGGCCCTTGGCGTCCTTCTTCGGCGCCTTGATGCCCTGGTAGGCATAGGCGCCCAGCAGCACGCCCTCGGCGACCGCGCCGGCCTGCGCGGCGTCGGCGGCCGGCAGGGCGAACACCGCCTTGGCCTTGCCGGTCAGCGAGCGCGCGGCCACCGCGGCGGCCTTGCGCAGCCGGTCCAGGTCCGGCTCCCGGTCCTTGCCGGGGGCCTTGCCCAGTCCCACCGCTATCACCACCGACGCCTTGACATCGCCCTGGGCCGGCAGCTTTGTCAGCTCGCTGTCGGACCCCGAGGCCCCGAGCAGTTCCAGCGCCTTGCGCAAGGACCCGCCGTACGCGGCGTCCACCGGCTCGGCGCCCGGGGCCAGGGCCACACCCTTGGCCCCCTTGGCGGTCTCGGTGGCGTATACGCCGACGATTACGGCGTCCGCCTTGCCGGTCGCGGCGGCGGTCAGGGAGATCGAGGTCATCGTTGATCCAGTTCTCGCTAGGACTTCGGGGGAGCGCAAGGGAATGGGGGTCGCCCTACCTAGCGCAGTCGGACGGCCCTCCCGGGTCATCGCTACTTTAGGCGACCTTATTCCCGCGGGGCAGCTCGGTATCCACCGCCCCGTACCTGCGTGGGGGCCGTCTCACAGGGCACCGGACCTCCGGTATCGTCTCAGCACGTGACCACGGACTTGTCGACCTCGCCCCTGCACGCGCGGCATATCGCGCTGGGGGCCAAGATGGCGGACTTCGGCGGCTGGGACATGCCGATCGAGTACTCGAAGACCGGCGGGGTGCTCAAGGAGCACGCGGCGGTCCGCGAGGCGGTCGGCGTCTTCGACGTCAGCCACCTGGGCAAGGCCGCGGTGACCGGCCCGGGCGCGGCGGCGTTCGTCAACTCGGTGCTGGCCAACGACCTGGCCCGGATCGAGCCCGGCCAGGCGCAGTACACCCTGTGCTGCGACGAGGCCACCGGCGGCGTGGTCGACGACCTCATCGCCTACCTCAACGGTCAGGACGACGTCTTCCTGATCCCCAACGCCGCCAACACCGCCGAGGTCGTGCGGCGGCTCCAGGCCGCGGCGCCGGACGGCGTCACGGTCGAGAACCAGCACACGAAGTTCGGCGTGCTCGCGGTTCAGGGCCCGAAGTCGGCCGAGCTGCTGGCCCGGCTCGACCTGCCGACCGAGCACGACTACATGTCGTTCGCCGTCGCCGACTTCCAGGGCTCCCCGCTCACCGTGTGCCGCACCGGCTACACCGGCGAGCACGGCTACGAGCTGGTTCCGCTGTGGGACCGCACCGAGGCGCTGTGGGACGCGCTGCTGGCGGCCGGGGAGGACCTGGGCGTGCGGCCCTGCGGCCTCGGCGCCCGCGACACGCTGCGCACCGAGATGGGCTACCCCCTGCACGGCCAGGACCTGTCGCTGGACATCACCCCGAACATGGCGCGCGCCGGCTGGGCCGTGGGCTGGAAGAAGCCCGCGTTCTGGGGCCGGGACGCGCTGCTGGCCGAGCGCGAGGCCGGGGCCAAGCGGCTGCTGCGCGGCATCAGGGCCGTGGACCGGAAGATCCCGCGCGCGCACATGGTGGTCAACGACGCCGCGGGCAAGCAGATCGGCGAGGTCACCTCCGGCACCTTCTCCCCGACACTGCGCGAGGGCATCGGCCTGGCGCTGCTGGACCGCGACTACACCGAGGGCGACACGGTGTACCTGGACGTGCGCGGCACGGCGGCGGCGTTCACCGTCGTGAAGCCGCCGTTCGTGGACGTGCGCACGCGCGGCTGAAACTTTCTCGCGCCCTCGGCGGCCGTCGCGCCTTTTCGCGGGCGCGGGCGTCTTCTCGCGGGGCGAGATCCGCGCGGCCCCGCTCGCTGTGATCGACGCCGCCGTGGGAGCATGACGGCATGATCGATCCCAGCGTGCGGCCGACCGGACAGCAGTACCCGATCCAGGCGGGGCAGTACTCGGCGGTGGTGACCGAACTCGGCGCCGGTCTCAGGTCCCTGCGACTGGACGACCGCGAACTGGTCATGGAGTTCCCCGAGGACGGCTCCCCGATCGGCGGCAGCGGCCAGCTGCTGATGCCGTGGCCGAACCGCATCCGCGACGGCCAGTACGCCTTCAAGGGCGTCGACTACGAGCTCGAGCTCACCGAACCCGCGCGCCACAACGCGATCCACGGCCTGACCCGCCACCTGCCCTGGACGCTCGACACCCACACCCACTCCGCGGTGCGCCTGACGCTGCGGCTGGAACCGCAGCCGGGCTACCCGTTCCCGCTGGAGCTGTCGGCGCTGTACGAGCTCGACCAGGACAGGGGCCTGACGGTCGCGGTGACGACGGAGAACGTCGGCGGCTCCGACGCGCCCTACGGCGTCGGCTCGCACGCCTACCTGAAGGTCGACGGCGGCCTGGACGGCCCGGAGGGCGTGTTGCGCGTCCCGGCCGGCCGGTGGCTGATGGTGGACGAGCGGCTGCTCCCGCAGTGCGAGGTGCAGGTGGCCGGGACGCCGTACGACTTCCGCGAGGTGCGCGCGCTGCGCGGTGTCGAGCTGGACACGGCGTACACCGAGATCCGCCGCGACGCCGACGGACTGGGGCGGGTGACGCTGGGGCGTGGGGCCGCGGGCACGACGATGTGGTTCGGCGCGGGGCTGGAGTGGTTGCAGCTGTTCTCCGCCGACCCGTTGGAGGGGGCGTATCACCGGGCGGCGTTGGCGGTGGAGCCGATGACCTGTCCGCCGAACGCGTTCGTGGACGGGAAGGACATCATCGTGTTGGCGCCGGGGGAGACGGTGACGCATACCTGGGGGATCGTGGCCGGCGGGGCCTAACGAGCCAGAACCAGGAGCGCGGCGGTAGCACCGGTTTCGACGAGGGCGCCCAGAACGTCGCCGGTGATGCCGCCGAATCGGCCGATCGCATGTCGCAGCAGGGCGAGTGCGGCGGCGAGTCCGAGGACGATCGCCGTCGGCCAGAGCAGCCGGCGCGCGCCGTCGGCGACGCAGAATCCCGCGATACCGGCGGCGGCGAGGGCGCTCGCGGTGGTGACGGCCAGTGCCGCGCGTGACACGCTGCCGGCCACCCACGCCCCGAGGCCGTCCGGCCGCGCTGAGGGAACGCCGGGCCGGCAGGCCCAGGTCACTGCGAGGCGGCCGGTCACGCACGCGATCCCCAGCGCGCATACGCCGTACCAAGCTCCGTGCCGTCCCCACGCGCTCGCGAGCAGCACGACTTGGCCGAGCAGCATCAGAACCAGCGCGATGACGCCGAACGGTCCGACATCGGAAGCCTTCATGATGCGCAGCGCCTCGACTGCCGGCTTCGCCGAGCCGAGACCGTCGGCGGTATCGGCCAAGCCGTCAAGATGAAGGCCTCGCGTCAAAGCGGCCAACGCCGCCACCCCGCCGACCGCCGCGACCATCGGATCGGACGTCCACCAGGCGAGCATCGCAGCCACCGCGCCGGCCGACGCTCCCAACGCCACACCGACGAGCGGCGCGCATGCCATCGCCCGCCCGGCCACCGCGCGGTCGACGCGGTCCGGCGGCCCGATCGGAAGCGCCGTGAGCGTGGAGAAGGCGAGTCGCAGTCCCGAGACCATCGCACTCACCAAGCTGCGCCTGTTCGCTCGCAGGCACCGGTGCTTAGCGAGCGGCGGCCTGATCGTGCCTTTGCATTCGCCGTGTGGCCTGATCGCAATGCGCAGTGGCGCCTCGAAATCAGCCGAGCCCTCACACCCGCGACCGCAGCAACGGCTCGGGAATCCCGGCCTCCTCAAACGTCACCAGCTCCGCAGCCAGCACCGCCGCGGCCTTCACCATCGGCAGCGCCAGCAAACCCAGCGCGCCTTCGGACTGCCGGACCGCGTAGTCGCTGACCAGCGGCTCCAGGGACAGCCGGTCCAGAGCCGACTTGTGCGCCGGCTCCGGCGAAAGCGCACCGCCGAGCAGCCACTGCGGAGACCGGTAGGCAATCCGCTGCACCAGCATCGCGCACGCGGTGGTCGGCACGCCGTCCAGCAGCACCGGCACATGGCGGATCACCGCCTGCAACAGGAAACCGGTCAGCGTGGCGTAGTCGCGGCCGCCGACCTTCGTCAGCAGCTCCAGCTGATCGCCGAGGACCGGACGTCCGCGGCGCATGGCGTCGCGGACGGCGGCGCACTTGCGCATCCACGTGGCATCGTCGATACCCGAGCCGCGGCCGGTGACCGCGGCGGCGTCCTTACCGGTCAGCACCCCGGACAGGACGGAGGCGACCGTACTGGCGCCGACCCCGACCAGCGCCGGGATCAGCAGGTCGGCGCCGGAGTCGGCCTCGGCGTCGGCGATCGCCATCCCGGCCTGGAACGCTTCCTCGATCTCGGCTCGGGTGGCGGCGTCCTCCCGGTCGATGCGCCCGGAGGGGCGGCCGACCGAGACGTCGACCAGCCGCACCGTCGCCCCGTGCAGCCGCGCCAGCACGCCGACCGCGCCGCCGCCGTCCTCGATCTGCTTCACTCGCGCCGCGGTGGCGTCGCTCGCCTGGTACGGCGCCGTCGCCGACACGCCGAGCGTGGCCACGCCGTGGTCGCCGGCGAACACGATGACCCGCGCGCGCTCGATCGGCCGCACGTCGGCGGTGCCGCGCACCCCGGCCAGCCACACCGCCAGCTCCTCCAGCCGGCCCAGGCCCGCCGCCGGGATCGCGAGTTCGGCGAGCCGCTCCCGCATCCGGATGCGCGCGCCTTCGTCGGGGCGCTCGGCCAGGTCGGCGAGCTTGTCCAGGTCCAGGCCGGAAGGCTCGGGCGAGGGCTCGGGCTCGGGCGAGGACTCGGGCTCGGGCGACGACTCGGCAGATGCGGCGGCCTGTGCGGTGTCGGGCTCGCCCGGCGCCACGACGGGCTCGGGCTGCTCGGCCGACTCGGGGGTGGGGTTCTCGGACGCGTTCATGGTGCGAACAGCCTAGCGGCGGCTCACGCCGACCGGGGAGACCCGTTCAGCGCACCGTCACAGCGATCCCGGCCACCATCAGCACCACCGACTCCGAAGCCGCCGCGATCCGCTGGTTCAACCGCCCCTGCTCGTCCCGGAACCTGCGCACCCCCGCCGACTCCGGCACGATCCCGAGCCCCACTTCATTGCTCACGGCCAGCACCGGCACCCGAACCGCCCGCCAGGCGTCTTCGAGCTCGTCGAAGCGCTCGGCCAAAGCCCGCTGCCCGCCACCGGCCCAGGCCGCGTCATCCCAGGCCCCGACCTCATCCATCATCGCGGTGAGCCACAGCGTCAGACAGTCCACCAGCACCGGCCGCGTCGCGTCACGCAGCACCGATGCCACATCAGTACTCTCCACCGTCTCCCACGACGCCGGCCGCCGCTCCCGGTGCCGCCGCACCCGCTCGGCCCATTCCGCGTCCCCCTCGCGGCGCCCACCGGTGGCGACATAGAGCGCGTCGTCCGCCAGCAGGGTGAGTCGGCGCTCGGCCTCGGAGGACTTACCCGAACGAGCGCCACCAAGGAGCAACGTCCGCGTTACGCTGGGCGAAGACGGCGAAGACGGCTGGGGAATGGGAGAGGTCAACACTGTGACTTTCGTGTGGCGTTATGAGGACACCGCCGGCGGCGAGAAGGATACCGGCGCCAGGCCCGAGGAGTTCAGCACCCAGGCCGATGCCGAGAGCTGGATCGGCGAGAACTGGAAGGACCTGCTGGAAGCGGGCGTCGACCAGGTCACGCTGCTGGAGGACGGCGCGGTCGTCTACGGCCCGATGTCGTTGCACCCCGTAGAGCACTGAATCACGCGCGCGGCCCCACCCGCGCGTGCGAGGCGACGGTGTCCCGGCCGGCGTAGACCACGTCCATCGCGACGAACTCGCCGGCCAACACCTGCGGCAGCCACAGCTGCGTGTCAGCCCACATCCGGTCGTAGGGGATTTCCCTTTCCGGCACCCAGTCCACCGCGATCTCCTCAGTCTCCCGCGGCTCGCCGGCGAACCTGGTCGCGGTGAAGTAGTGCAGCCGCAAGTCCGGCCATTCCGGCACATCCGGGAACCGGAAGACGACATCGGCGGCCGGAACGAGGTCCGCGACCTCGACCGTCATCCCCGTCTCCTCCTGAAGTTCGCGCGCCACCCCCTCCGCCGGCGTCTCCCCGGCCTCGACCTTGCCCCCGGGAGGGTTCACCATTCCGGCGCCGAATCCGGTCTTCTTCAGTCCCATGAGCACTTCGCGCCGGCCATCGGCAGCGGCGCGCAGCAGCAGGACGGAGGTAACGATCAACACATCGCGAGCGTAGCCGCCGATGACGCTCACTTGTCACTCGTTGAGGTGATCAGGTCGGGCGTTCCGCGCGCCGATGCGATATTCAGGGGAACTCCTCTATGTGAGTGGATCGCAGGGTCTGGTGAAGCTTCCGCGAAACTGGAACCGGCTGGTGCGCAAGGTCATGCGGCGCTGCGGTCGGCGCTGCGAGTGGGAGCGCGCCGACTTCCTGGTGCGCTGTACCCGCGAGGCCGCCCTGGTGGTCCATGCGGGCAAGAAGGACGATCACTCGCTCGACAACCTCCTCGGCCTGTGCACCTGGCACGCCGCGCGGAAGGCGGCCCTGGAATGGGAGGCGTCCCGCTTCGTCGCGATCAGGGTGCGGCCGCCGCGGCCGCCGGACGAGGGCGGCAAGAAGAGCTGACCGGCCTCAGGGCACGATCCAGAAGCAGCCCAGACCGATCGCGACCGCGCACACGTGCCCCAGCGCCGTGAAGTCCCGCCGGTTCCTGGCCAGGCCGTGGACGTGGAAGCCGACCAGGACCACGAGATACAGGATCCGCCACGGCACCGGGATCCGGTACGCCAGCACCGCGGCCACCCCGGCCAGCGCGTAGCTCACGCCGTAGTCGGGTGCCTCGCGTTCGGACTCCGGGCGCCGTCCGGCCCGGATGCCGCCCGCGACGCAGCCCTGGCTGATCAAGGTCGCCCCGACGTGCGCGAGCGCCACCACCGCCAGCCATCGCCACGTCCCGAGCCGATGTTCGGCCGGAGCGTGGAACACGCTGTAGGTGACGAGGCAGAACAGCCAACTCGTCCCGGGCGTGAAGAACGCGCTGGTGACCAGCACTGTGAGCGGTGCCCGCCGCAGCCCGGTCAGGTTCGTGGAGTTCGCGACCAGGACCCGGGAAGCCCGCTCGGCCGGCAGCCGCGCGAGCCACCGGGAGGCGGCCAGCAGCGCCGCCAGCCACAGATACGTGCCCGGCGCGTCCCGCACGTAATGCCACACGTCGGACGGCAGGCGGCTCAGCACGCCTTCACAATAGTTAAAGCTCAAGCCCCTTCCATGCCGACATACACGGGTATGCGGACGATGATGCGGAGCGCGGCGGCGGCCGGCCTGGTCGCCGTCGCGGCGGTGACCGTCGGGACCCTGTCCACGCCCCTGGCGGCCCGGGCCGGCGCGCTGCCGGCCGAGACCTCCGGCTCCGGGGCCGAGGGCGGCAACGGGGTGCGGGTGGAGATCACCGACGACACCCGTTCGGCCCATTCCGGCGACGTCATCGACTACACGGTGCGCGTGGAGAACGACTCGCCGGTGTCGTATCCGCACCTCGAGGTGTTCCACCTGGTCCCGGCCGGCTTCCAGCTGGTCGACTCCAGCCCGGAGGCGAGGCAGGAGGGCTCGAACGTGCGCTGGATCGCCGCGGCGGCGGCCGGCCGGACGCTGGTGTTCACCGATCAGGTGATGGCCGGCACGGTCGAGGAGTCCCAGCACGTCGCGCCGCGCACGCGGGGCGCGCTGTCGGCGCCCGCGGCGCATCAGTTCTCGTCCACCGCCTGCGCCCGCGGCTCGGCGACCGGCCCCGCGCTGGCCTGCGCCATGGTCCGCGAGCAGCTCACCGACGGCCCGGACGCCGGCGGCCCCGCGCCGAAGCACTGGCAGCCCGGGCTGCTGGGGATCGGCCTGGTCGCGGCGCTGTTCGCGGCGTGCGGCGGGTTGTTCCGCAAGCGGCGGGACCGCGGCGGGGTCGAAGAGGGCTGAGGGCGTCGACCCCCCTGCGGCTCACTCGTTCGGGCTCCGCTACACGTGCAGCAGCCAGCGCCCTCCGGCCAAGGCGCACCCCAGCGCCACCAGTGCGAACACGAACAGCCAGAAGGCCGCCGGCAACCCGGTCAGCCGGTGCAGCTGGTCGGCGTCGGAATCGCGGGCCCCGGTGCGGGCCCGCGTCCGGCTGAGCTCGATCACCGGCTTCACCCCGGCCAGCAGCAGGAACCAGACCATCAGGTAGGCGAATCCGGCTTGCACATCGGTGTTCTTGGTCCAGGAAGCGGCGAACACCGCGCCGCCGGTCAGGGCCACGCTGAGCATCCCGTAGAAGTTGCGGATCGACACCAGCAGCACGGCGAGCAGGGCGATGCTGGCCCACAGCAGCATCGTGATGTGCTTGGCGGCCAGCAGCCAGGCCCCGCCCAGGCCCATCAGACTCGGTGTGATGTAGCCGGCGGCGACGGTGAACACCATGCCCGGACCGCGCGGTTTGCCGTAGGAGACGGTCACCCCGGACGTGTCGTGGTGCAGCCGCACCCCGGACAGCCGGCGGCCGCACAGCAGGGCCACGGCGGCGTGCCCGCCCTCGTGCGCGATCGTCACGGTGTTGCGGGCGATGCGCCACGCCGGGCGCCAGAGCACCACCAGCAGCGCCGCCGCGCCCACGGCCAGGACCAGGTTCCGGGACGGGTCGGGCTGGGTGCCGGTCACGCGGTGCCACACGTCGTCGAGGCTGTCGAGGTTGGGGAGGTCCACGGGGACGCAGCCTCCCATGGATCCCTCGTTCGGCGGTACCCGGGTATCCCGTATCTTCCCGTTACCCGCTCGAGTCGCTGGTCGACGAGGTCGAGGTCGCGCTGGGCGGGCTCGACGAGTGCGACGAGCTGGAGGAGCCGCTGCCGGACGGCGACGGCGTCGAACTGCGGCTCGTGGTGCCGGTCGGCGTCCCGCTGGAGCTGGCGGAACTGGTCGACGGCGTCGTCTCCGGGCTCGACGAGTGCCCTGTGGGCGAGGAACTCGGACTCGAAGACTTGCTGTGCGAGCTGGAATGGGACGACGAATGCCGGGTCGGCACCCCGCCGGGGGAGGTCGTCGAGAAAGTGGAGGTATCGGTCGCGGTCGGCGTCCCCGGCGACGAGGACCCGGTCGCCGTCGGCGCGGACCCGGTCGACGATTGCGCGGTCGGCGCCGGCCCGGAGTTCCCGGACCCGCTCAACACCACCGCGGCGGCGCCCGCCACGAGCAGCACGGCGGCGGTCACCGCCCCGACGAGGGTCTTGCGCGGCGGGCCCCCGGGAACCGCACCCGGTTCCGGCCCTTCCTCCGGATCCGCGGGCTTGTCGTCGACGCCGTCGAACCCGCCGGCGACGGTCAGCTCCCGATCCGGATCCAGGAACGCGGTCGGCCGCGTCGGCCGGGGTCCCCGATTCACCGGTTCGGCCGCCCCCGGCCGGAACCAGTCGTCCGGCGCACTGGTCACCACCGGCTCCGCCGGCTCGACCGGCTCGGCCGCCGGCCGGGGCAGGCTCGGCAGGCTGTTCGCGTAGGCCGAGAACGACCGCGGCGCCGACTTCGCCGGGATCTCCCAGTCATGATCGATGTCCGCCTGCAAGCTCGGCGACACCAACGGCTCCCGCTCCAGCTTGGCGGTCTGCTCCGCCGCGGATTCGATCAGGAGCGTGGTCGCGGGCGCGGTGGCGGGCTCGGGCTCCTCGGGTTCCGGTTCCGCAGGTTCCGGCTCCTCGAGTTCCGGCTCCTCGGGCTCCGGCTCCTCAGGCTCCTCGTGCGTCGGAGCCAGGTCGTCGAAGGCACTCAGCAGGTCGCTCGCCAGCACCTCGCCCGCTTCGGCGCTCGCATCGAGCGCTTCACCATCCTCGGCATCGAGTCCGGATCCCGCGAGCACATCGGCTTCCGGATCCGCCGCCTCGCCGGCGAGCGAGTCAGCGTCGGAGATCTGTTCGGCGCGCTCCTGGTGAGCTTCGGACTGCTCGTCGAGCGACTCCGCGTCTTCCACGGCAGCCGAGCCGTCCGGACCCGATCCCAGCAGCTGCTCGTCGATCGGCTCGCCGACCGGCGGCGGCTCGGGCATCTCGGCCGGCGCCGCCAGCTCCGCGCCGTCCACGGTCGCCGCCGCTCGGGCCCAGGCCGCCAGCAGATCGCGACCGCGGGTGCGCCAATCCGGGCCGTACGCCTCGGAAGCGGTCGCTTCAACCTCCGCCAGGAATTCATGGGCTGATTCCGGACGCTGCGCCGGATCGGCCGACAGGCCGCGCTGAATCAGCGGCTGAAGCTCCTTGGGGGCGAATTCCGCGATGATCTGCGTGTATTCGTGCAGGGCGTTGAGGTCTTCCGGAGTCGCCGCGCGGAAAGGAGGCTCATCGGTGAGGCATTCGAAGAAGACCGCGGTCGCCGCGAAGACATCGGCGGCTGCGGTCGGGGGTGCGCCGGCGAGGACTTCAGGCGCCAGGTAGGCGGGTTCGGCCGGGTCGAAGGCCGGACTGGCACCGAAGCCGGTCACGGTCAGGCCGCCGGAGGCGTCGACCAGAACATTCTCCGGACGCACGTCGCCGTGCACCCCCGCCAGCGTCAACAGCATCCCGGCCAGCACCGAGGCGGCAGCCTCCGGCGCCATCGCCCCCGACTCCCGCAGTACCGCACGCAGCGACATGCCTTCGACCAGCCCGTTCCTCACGCCGCCTGTTTACCCGATTGCGGGCCTTGTCCACAACGTCGAGCAGAAGTGCCAGTTCACCGGGTTCCGCCGCGCCGGCACCCCTTACACCTGCCGCTATCTCAAGACCCTAAGCTCCACATAGTTGCGCCGTCCCAGGTTCGGCTCATCGACCAACCGCAGGCGGGTCACCCGGAGCCGGTACAGATTCGCCGCCGCGGTCCCGTCCAGGAACGCCGCCCGCACCGCCGGATCGGTCCCGAACGACGGGAACCGCCCCTGATACGCCTCGAACGCCGCTCCCGCGTCCTGCCCGCGCGCGATCGCGCACTCCCCGGTCAGCTGCATCCCGCGCAGTCCCTCGCCGAACTCCGGCGGCGGCAGCCAGATCGCCGCCGACGCGCTCGCCCGGCTCGCGGCGTTGCGGCCGTGCAGCGTGCTGGGCTCGCTGACGAAGAAGAGGTCGAATTCGCGCCCCAGGGCGAAGAACGCCATGTTGGCGTGCGGGGTGCCGGTGGCGTCGGCGGTCGCCAGCGCCAGGACCTGGGTCCCGGCGGCGATCTCCTCGACGCTGTCGCTGATGGCTGTGGTCGGTTGGTCGGTGCCGTCGAACTTCACGGTGAGCGCCACGGCTGGGAACTGCCCGGCGCCGCTATCGGGCAAACCGCCTCAAAGCGCGATCGCCGTGACCACCAGCCCTGATCCGACGATCCAGCGCCCGGACATCCGGGTCAGCGGGGCGCCGCTCTGGTGGATCCGGGCCGAGAACGTGCCGGTGACGATCTCACCGGCGGCCGCATCCGGCGCGGCATTCCGGCCGTCCGCGGCGAAGTCCAGCGAGGCCTCCTCGAACCCCAGCCACCGCCGCGCCACCGGGAACCACGCCTTGTACACGGACTCCTTGGCGCTGAACAGCAGCCGGTCCCACTGCACCTCCGAACGGGCCGCCGCCAATGCGGCCAGCGCCGGCACCTCGTCCGGCCGCGCGATGGTGTCGAACACGCCATCGGGCAGCGGCGCGTGCGGCTCGGCGTCCACCCCGAGACCCGCGACGGCACCACCGGACCGGGCCACCGCTGCGGCCCGGTACCCCGCGCAGTGCGTCATGCTGCCGACGATCCCGTCCGGCCACAGCGGCTCCCGGTTTCCGCCGGTGCCGATCGCCGCCGGCGGTATGCCCAGCTGGGCCAGCGCGAGCCGGGCGCAATGCCGGGTCGTGATGTATTCGCGCCGCCGTTTGTCCACGGCGCGGGCGATCACGGCCTCCTCGCCCGGGAAGAGCACCGCGTCCTCGGGGTCGTCGAAGGACTCCGCGACCGCGACTTCGGCCGGCAGCAGCGAGGACAGCACAGCGCTCCTCTCGGTTCGTCATCGGATACTGATATCCCTGGTTCCCCTGGTCGCTTCCGACGACCAGGGGATCAGGTCCGCGGATTCGACGTCAAGCCGCAGTGGTCGAAGATGTCGGTGGCCGGCCCCGGCCCACCGCACCCACGGCGTCGGCCATGGCCCGCGACGGCGCCAGGCGCGCAGCCTGGTTGTCAGGTGGCTGATAGTGGAATCGCGCGCGCCCGCTACGGCCGCTGCGCCGGCGAGGTGGTGAGCGCGGGGTCGCGGATGACCCCGTCGCCGAGCACCTCGTCGATCTGCTTGAGGATCTCGGAGTCGAGCTTCACGCCGGCCGCCTTGACGTTCTCGGCCACCTGCTCGGGGCGGGACGCGCCGATGATCGCCGCGGCGACGTTCGAGTTCTGCAGCACCCACGCGACGGCCAGCTGGGCCGGCGACAGGTCGACGGAGGCGGCGATCGGCTTGAGCCGCTGGACGCGCTCCAGCAGGTCCTGGTCGCTGACCAGCCCGCGGATGAAGTTGGCGCCCGCGTTCCCGTCCGTGGCGCGGGAGCCCTCGGGCAGCGGTGCGCCGGGCAGGTACTTGCCGGTGAGCACGCCCTGGGCGATCGGGGACCACACGATCTGGCTCAGCCCCAGTTCCGCGGAGGTGGGCACGACCTCGGCCTCGATCACCCGCCACAGCATCGAGTACTGCGGCTGGTTGGAGATCAGCGGGATCCGCAGCTCGTCGGCCAGCGCCTTGGCCGCCCGGATCTCCGAGGCCTTCCACTCCGACACGCCGATGTACAGGGCCTTTCCGGAGCGCACGACGTCGGCGAACGCCGTCATCGTCTCCTCCAGCGGCGTCTCGTGGTCGTAGCGGTGCGCCTGGTACAGGTCGACATAGTCGGTCTGCAGCCGCTTCAGCGAGCCGTCGATCGACTCCATGATGTGCTTGCGCGACAGGCCGCGGTCGTTCTTGCCGGGGCCGGTCGGCCAGTAGACCTTGGTGAAGATCTCCAGGCCGGCGCGCCGCTCCCCGGCCAGCGCCCGGCCCAGCACGGCCTCGGCCCGGGTCCCGGCGTACACGTCGGCGGTGTCGAACGTGGTGATCCCGGCGTCCAGCGCGGCGCGCACACAGGCCGTCGCCGCGTCCTCCTCCACCTGGGAGCCGTGGGTGATCCAGTTGCCGTAGGCGATCTCGCTGATGACCAGGCCGGAGCGGCCGAGATGACGGAATTCCATGACTCCACCCTAGAACCCGGCGCCGCGGGCCGGGCCGCCACTACTTGACTATATCGAGTAGTAGGCGCAGTCTAGTAGCTGTGACCACCAGCCATGACCCCCAGTTGCTCAAGGGTGTGCTGTCGCTGCTGCTGCTCCACCTGCTGGCCGAACAGGAGTCCTACGGCTACGAGGTGGCCCAGCGGCTCCAGGCGGCGGGCTTCGCCGACGTGCTCGAAGGCACGGTCTATCCCGCACTCACGCGACTGGAGCGGGAAGGGCGGCTGGCCACCCGGCTGGTGCCCTCCCCGAGCGGCCCGGCGCGCAAGTACTACCGGCTCACCCCGGCCGGCCGTGACGCCCTGAAAGCCGCGAACGCCGCCTGGGCGCGGCACGTGGCGAGCGTCCAGGCCGTGCTGGCCCGCCCGCTCCCCGCCACCTCCGAGAAAGGTCCCTGACATGCCGTCCAAGGTGACGAAGCTCGACCGGCTCCGCATCGAGCGCCTGGTCTGGATGCTCGACCAGCGCCTCTACGACCTGCCGCGCAAGTCGCGCATAGCCAAGCGCCGCGAGGTACGCGCCAACCTGCTCGAGGCCTCGGCCGACCACGGCGCCCGCGAAGCGCTGCGCCGCATCGGGACCAGCGGCACCCTGGCCCGCGAATACCGCGGCGCGGAATTCGGCGACAGCCCGCGCCACTCGTGGATAGCCGCCACCTACTTCGCCACGCTCGTGCCGCTGCTGCTCAACTTCGTGCTCAGCGAGGCCGCCAACGCCTACGCGCAAGCCCTCAGCGCCGCGCACGCCGCCCCCGGCACCTTCACGTGGAGCGGGATCGGCTACCTGCAAAGCCCGCTGACCTTCACCGTCGACCAGGGCGGTACCACCCATTCGGGCGGAGCATGGACCCCGGCCGTCTACGCGGGCTGGCTCGCCGGCACCATCGCCTGCGGCCGGCTCTGGCGGCTGCTGCCGACCCCGTCCGGCCGGCGGCAGACCCCGGCCACCGAGAGCTGACGCGCTCGGCGAACCTCTAGAACGGCTCGCCGCGCTTGATCCGCGCCTTGGGCAGCCGCCACTTCCGGAACTGCATCGAACGCATGAGCGAGTACCACCCGATGCGGCCCAGATCCTCGTTCGGGAAGCGCTTGTGCGCCTCCTTCTTCACCCCGCGCACCAGCAGCACCGAGTCGATGACGATCGCGACCAGCATGACCAGCCACAGCACCACCGACAGCAGCGCGATCGACGGGACCGAGGCCACCACGAACAGCAGCACCGCGAAAAGGATGAAGAACTCCGCGATCCGGAAACGCGAGTCGACGTAGTCCCGCGCGAACTGCTTCACCGGGCCGCCGTGCTGCCGTTCGGTGGCCGCCTCGAAGTCGCGCTGCCGCGCCTGGCGCTTGGCCACCTTGGGGTTCGAACTCATGCCGGCCAGGCGCTGCCGGCGCGCCAGCTCGGCCTCGCGGCGGGTGGGGGTGGGACGGCCCTTGGCAGCCTGGGCGGCGGCCTGTGCGGCGGCCTCGTCCTGCTGCGCCTGCGTGGCCTCGTCGGTGGCGACGTTGGATTTCTGCTTCCGGAACACGGGAAGACTCTAAGGCTTCCGGGGGCCGACGACGAAGCCATGACCACCGGTAGATGCCGGGAGGGGGCGGGGCGCCGTATGGTAAGTCCTGACCAGGAGACCATCGTTGGACGACATTCAGGGCGATTCGCAATCGCGGGTCGCGTCGGACACATGAGGACGTGAAGGGGGCGCGGCAGAGCCCATGAGTGGCGTCATGAAGCGCATGAAACTGATCTTCCAGGCCAAGGCCAACAAGGCGCTGGACAAGTACGAGGACCCGCGCGAGACGCTCGACCTGTCGTACCAGAAGCAGCTGGAACTGCTGCAGAAGGTGCGGCGCGGCGTCGCCGACGTGGCCACCTCGCGCAAGCGTCTGGAACTGCAGATGAAGGGTCTGCAGGACCAGTCCGACAAGCACGAGACCCAGGCCCGCCGGGCCCTGGAGGTGGGCCGCGAGGACCTGGCCCGCGAGGCCCTGTCCCGGCGCGGCGGCATCCAGCAGCAGATCACCGACCTGCAGACCCAGTACACGGCGCTGCAGGGCGAGGAGGAGAAGCTCACCCGGGCCTCCCAGTCGCTGCAGGCCAAGGTCGACGCCTTCCGCACCAAGAAGGAGACGATCAAGGCCACCTACACCGCGGCCGAGGCGACCACCCGGATCGGCGAGGCCTTCTCCGGCATCTCCGAGGAGATGTCCGACGTCGGCATGGCGATCCAGCGGGCCGAGGACAAGACCCTGCAGCTGCAGGCCCGCGGCTCGGCCATCGACGAGCTGCTGGCCTCCGGCGCGCTCAACGACCCGACCGGCATGGCCAAGGACGACATCACCACCGAGCTGGAGCGCCTGTCCTCCGGCTCCGACGTCGACAACCAGCTGGAGGCCATGAAGCGGGAGCTGTCCGGCGGCCCGGCGGCCAAGAAGCAGATCGAGGCCGGCGCGGTCGGCAATGCCAGCAACGCCGACGTCTCCGACGCCGAAGAGGTTCGCAAGGAGGGTGAAGCGCGATGATCGTGCGGATCCTCACCGAGGGCCAGCTGCGCGTGCCCGACGACAAGATGGACGAGCTGAACACGCTCGACGAGAAGGTCCTGGAGACCTGCGTGGCCAAGGACGAGGCCGCCTTCCGGACCGCCCTGGACACGCTGCTGACCCGGGTGCGCGAGGTCGGCGAGCCGCTGCCGCTGGAGGAGATCGTCGAGAGCGACTTCGTGCTCCCGATGTCCGACTCCACGCTGGAGGAGGTCGAGGCGATGATGTCCGACGAGGGCCTCATCCCCGGCTGACGAGCCGCGGCCGTCCACTCCTCGCGCTCTCGCTGGTCCTTTTCTCACCGCCACGCCGGACGCCCGATCACCGGGCTCCGGTGTGGCGGTAGTCTTTTCCCCACGCGGATCGCGGGCCCCGGGAACCTCTGGGCGGCGTTCCGCGTTTCTTGATTTTGACAGGGTTGACGCCTTCGGCGCACGCCAGACGCGTGTCGCCGGCGGGTGAGCAGGACCGATCGACACAACCGATCGACATGGCCGATCGACACGACCGAGGGGACAGGGAGAGACCACCAGTGGCAAGGACCCGTTTCGCACCGGACCGGCAGCTGACATCGCGGATGGTGTTCGTGATGTTCCTGCTCGGTTTGGTCTACGTCGCCGCGATCGGCGTGGCGGTGGCCCTCGCCCCCAAGGGCCTGCTGCCGATCCTCATCATCGTCATCGCCGGCTTCTTCTTCGCGCAGTGGTACTTGTCCGACAAGATCGCGCTGTTCTCGATGAACGCCAAGCTGGTACAGCCGAACGACAACGAGTACGCGCGCCGGCTGCACGGCGTGCTGGACCGGCTGTGCGCGCTGGCCGACATGCCCAAGCCGCGGGTCGGCCTGGTGGACACCGACGTCCCCAACGCCTTCGCCGCCGGCCGCAGCTCCAAGACCACCGTGGTCTGCGCCACCACCGGCCTGATGCGCCGGCTGCCGGACGACCGCGAGCTGGAGGCCGTGCTCGCGCACGAGCTCTCGCACGTGGCGCACAAGGACGTCGCGGTGATGACCATCGCCTCGTTCCTGGGCGTCCTGGCCGGCCTGATCACCCGCATCAGCTTCGAGATCGGCCTGTGGGGCGGCTTCTCCGACCGGCGCGACCGTGACGACGAGGAGAGCCCGGCGGCGATCCTGTTCATGGTGATGATCGTCTCGATGCTCACCTACGCGCTGTCCTTCCTGCTGATCCGCAGCCTGTCCCGCTACCGGGAGCTGGCCGCCGACCGCTCCGGCGCGCTGCTCACCGGCAATCCGACGGCGATGAGCAATGCCCTGTACAAGATCAGCGGCGAGATGGCCCGGATCCCGGTCCAGGACCTGCGCAAGCAGGAGGCGTTCAACGCGTTCTTCTTCACCCCGGCGATCCGGGGCGGGGCGAGCGTGTCGAACCTGTTCTCCACCCACCCGACGCTGAAGGTGCGGCAGGAGAAGCTGGCGCAGCTGGCCGTCGAGATCGGCCGCTGAGCCGACCGCCACCTGCGGAACCGGTCTTCGGGCACTGTGAACTCCTCGACACCTGTCGGACACCCCGTGCGTTCCACCATGCGAGCCGATGCCGTCCGACAGGCGTCGTGCGCGCCGCGGGCGGGAACATACCCGATTAGTCACGGGGATCTGCACAAGACGATCACGATAAGCGAACGGACCGCGGGACCTACCGCCGGGTCCCCCCGAGACAAGGCAAGCTGGTAGCCATGGGATTCCTGGACACGCTGCTCGGTCGGACCAAGCCGGTCAAGCCGGACCTCGACCAGCTCTTCGGACTGCCGTCGGCGGCCCTGACCCTGCAGGCGGCCACCAGCTTCCGTCCCACGGGCCTGGGCTCGGTCTGCTTCAAGCGGGCCGAGGGCCGCGCCTTCGACGACGTGGAGTCGGACATCACGACGCTGCTGGCCGCCGGCAACGGCCCGAAGGTCGAGGCGCGCGACGACTCCTACGGCTACACCTGGCTGGTCTCGCACCACGAGCCGGACGACACCGCCGGCCTGGTGACCGACCTGCACGCGGTGAACAGTTCGCTGCAGGACACCGGCTTCGGCCCGCAGCTGCTGTGCTCCCTGGTGTCCTTCACCGACGACCACGACACCCGGCTGGCGCTGGTGTACCTGTACAAGCGCGGCACCTTCTATCCCTTCGCGCCGCGGCCCGGCGAGCAGCGCGACAGCGGCCTGGAACTGAAAATCAAGGCCTTGCTGACCGACGACCTGCGGGTGGAGCAGGACCTCAGCCGGTGGTTCCCGGTCTGGGGTGCGCCGGGGCTGTAGCGGCCATCTCAGGAAGTTGTGACACGGTTGTTGCGATGGACATCGGACCGTGACCGAAACGCTCATCGGATGGTAGTAACGTTCACCCGTGCGCGGCGCGCACGGAACGGGCGGGTCTGGCTACGCGGAGCGGACGAGAAGACTTGCGTTTCGATCAACTTCAGGCTGATGCGGACGGCGACGGGCCGATAGCCGAGGCGGCGACGGGTAACGGCGCGCTGGTGCGGGTCGAGGCGGTGCCGGAGGTTTCCCGGACGGCCGACGAGGTGCTGCGGGCTGCTGCCGCGGCGGCTCCGGTGTTGGGGGCGGCGTCGGCGGCGGGTGAGGCGAGTGCCGATGAGGCCTCGGCGATGGCCGCAGAGCCGGCCGCTCCTGCTGCTCCCGCTGTTTCCGCTCCGGCGATGTTCGCCGTCAGCGAGATCATACGCTCGGCGGCTGATCAGGCTGTTGCCACGTGGCGGGTCGGCTCGGTTCCGGCCCAGCGCCGCGAGAGCCCTGTGGTTCTGCCGCAACCACCGGCTCCGCCTGCGGAAACCGTTGCGCATCCGGAGCCTGATTACCCCGCTGGTGATTTCCCCGAGCCGGCCGATGCCGCCGTCGCCGAGCCCGAGCCCGAACCAGAGCCCGAACCAGAGCTCGAACCCTCAAAGCCTGACTTCACCGGCGAACCAGACCTCGACGACCGCTGGCCCAGCGCCCGCCGTCAGGTATCCCTGCTGGTCCGCGCCGTGTGCCTGGTGGTCGTGGCCGTGCTGCTCGGCCACCGCCACCTGCCCGACACCATGGGCTTCGGCTCGCTGGTCGACAGCTTCCTGCCGTGGACGTTCGTGCCGCTGGCGCTGATGGTGCCGGGAGCGCTGCTCAGCCGGGACAAGTGGGCGGTCGGCGTCACGCTGCTGGCGTGCGGCGTGTGGGGCGGGGATTTCGGGCCGGAATTGGCGCGCAGCGGGGGTTCGGGGCCGGCCGATCTCAGGATCCTCAGCCAGAACGTTTCCTCGCCCGCCCCCGATCTGACCGACATCGCCCGGCTGGCCGAGCAGCGGCAGGCCGACATCGTGGTGCTGCAGGGCCTTTCGTCCGGCGACGTGCTGGCAGCCGACCAGTCGGTCCCGGCCCGCTACCCGTTCCATCTGGCGATGTACGAGTTCGTCGTCTGGTCGCGCTTCCCCCTGGTGCACGGCAGCCAGCCGATGGACCTGGCCGCGCACGCGTCCGACCCGAACCAGCCCTCGCAGATGGCCGACGCCACCTCCGGGCAGTTCGGCGGGCTGCTGCGGTTCACCGTGCAGCTGGACCCGAACCGCGTGGCCACCGTCTACGCCGTCCATCTGCCGCAGCCGTCCCTGTCCCACGACGGCTTCGGCGTCGCCCGCGCCGGGGCGCTGGAGCAGCTGGTGGCGGCCGTCAAAGCCGAGCCGGAGCCGAACCTGGTCGTGGTCGGCGACCTGGACCTGGCCCAGACCGACCGCGGGATGGCCTCGCTGCTGAACTCCGCGACCCGCCTGGTGTCCGTACAGGCGAAGGCCGGGGCCGGCTTCGGCTTCACGTGGCCGGCGAGCTTCCCGATGATGCGGCTGGACGACGTGCTCACCCGCGGCCTGAAGCCGGTCCGCAGCGTGGTGCTGCCGGCGGTGGGGGCCAAGCAGGCGCACCGGCCGATCGAGGCGGATCTGCGGTTCTAGGGTTCGGCGAGTGCCCTGCTACCTGCCGGAGCGCCGTCTCCGAGGCCGCCGCTCGATGAGCTTGCCGTGTCTGAGCGTGCCGGTCAGCCGGATCCGCAGTCGCGGCCGGGTATCCGCCGCGCTCTCACCGAGCGATTTGAGCTTCGAGAAGGCCAGGGCCAGGTCGTCGAAATCGATCACGATCCCGGGATCGGCGATGATGATCAGCTTGCCGAGCCGCATGTCGACGTCGATGTGCAGCGAATCCCGGGTCAGGACCGCGTCGGTGAAGTCGAGGGTGACGTCGCATGTCTTCGTCCGCAGTTCGATGCGCCCGGGTACCGCCCACGGCCCGGTGCGGACGTGCTGTCCGCCGCCCTTCTGCTCGATGACCAGCAGGTCCTTCGGCGCCGGAAGGCCGGCCACCGCGGCGTCGGGCAGATCGGCGGTGAGCTCCGCGAGTTCGCCCAGCGTGCGCGCCGAAAGCGCGGCCTCCACGCGGGTGTCGAGCTCCTCGGCGGTCAGCCGGCCGTCGCCGGCGGCCACCCGCAGCGTCTCCACCGCCCGATCCCGGTCCTCGTGCGACGCCCGCAGCCCGGACTGGTCACTGGCCATGGGTCCCACGGTAGTTCAGCCGCGGCAGTCCCGGGGAGCCGCGCCGGCAACGCCTCGTGCCGGCCGTCCCGGGGGACGGCCGGCGTGCGCCGTTTACGAGTGAGAGCGCCTGGAGAGCGCCTCGATCAGGCGGTGGCGGCGAGCAGCGCCTGACGCTGGCGGTCGCCGAGGCCGCCGATGCGGCGGTTCTCGTCGATCTCCGCGTCCGCCATCAGCTTGGCCGCCTTGGCCGGGCCGTAGCCCGGCAGCGCCTTGATGAGGGCGGTCACCTTCGTCTTCTTGACCATCTCCTCGCCCTTGGCCGCCCGGTCGAGCACCGCCTTCAGGGACAGCTTCCCGGCCTTGACGTCGGCCAGCATCTCCGAACGGGCCCGGCGCACCTCCCCTGCCTTGGCCAGAGCGGCCGCGCGCTGCTCGGGGGTCAGTGTCGGAAGAGCCATGAAACTTCTCCTTGCCTAGTACGGTCAGGGCCCGCGACGGCGCCGGAGCCGTGCCCATCATGGCGGATCCAGGCGACAGATCACAGCTCAGGGGTAGGGGATCCACCCCATGTCTTCCAAGGTGAGACCCTTCGAGCCTAGCAAACCGGCGTCCGAAACCGTCCAAAGCGTGTCATTGGTGACCAATGATCGGGTGATCCGCTCCACACCGGGGATTGATCCGAACGAGCCACCCGCCGATCGCCCGGCGTGTTTCACGAACCCCTCCTCGGTGATTCCCCCGTTCCCGACACGCAGTACGAGAGCTCCGCTCGCAGAGCCTCCCAAACCATCCGAGTCTTGCGAAAGGGGCACAACGAGCATTCCGGTCGGCGCCCAATACAGGAACGCGTGCGGGTCGCCCTCAGCGGTGGAGGACGCGCCGGGAAGCTCGTAGCGGGCCGTCAGACGGGGCGCTGAGGGGTCGGAGACGTCGAACAGGGACACTTGGGTACCTTGCCTGCGACCGGTGCCCGAGGACGCTTGTCCGAGGCCGATGAGAGTCTTGTCGTCGACGGGGTGCAGATACGACGAGTAGCCGGTGAGATCCAGCTTTCCCACGGCTTTGGGGCGGCTCGGGTCGCGCAGGTCGATGACGAACAGTGGATCCATCTGCCGGAAGGTGACGACGTAGCCGACGGGCCCCGCGAACCGGACGGAGTAGATCTTCTCGCCTTCACCCAAACCAGTGACGGCGCCGATGCGCGCGAGGGTGTCGCCGCGGGGCGCGAGGACGTAGACGGCGCTGCTGGTGGCGGCCGTGGCGATGTCCCGGCCGGCGCCGCCCGCGTCGCCGGCGGCGCTGTCGGTGGTGGCTATGCGGAGGTTGCCTTGGTATTCCGACAGTGAGTACTGATTCAGGAGCCAGCCCGGGACGGTTCCGGAGGCGACGGGCCGTGGTGCGGCGGTCCCGGAGACGTCGAACTTGAAGACCTCGGTGCGGGAGGACGGCAGGGTGTAGGGATCGGCGTGGGTTTTGGCCGCGGAGCTTCCTTCGACCGCGAAGCCGGGGCGGATCAGCGGAACGCCGCGCCAGGCCTGCAGATCGTTGGCAACGTAGAGGCTGGAACCAGTCGCGTAGACGGTGTCGCCGTCGGCCACGACGGACACGGCGTTGCCGGTGCCGAGGCTGTAGCGGTTGGCGGGGGCGGCCAGGTCGAAGGTTTCCAGGGACAGCAGTGCGGTGCCGCTGTAGGTGTCCGGGTGGATGACGGATGCGCAGTCGACGCTGCCTTCGGAGATGCTGCGGGTGCCGGTGCCGCCGATTCCGCCGATTCCGCCGGTGCCGGAGAGGTGCGATTCGAGGCTGTAGTGGGGGAGCCAGTCGGTTCCGGTGCTGTTGCCGCTTTGGGGAACGACCGGGTTGGTGCGGGTGACGGCGCGGACTGTGGTGCCCATCATGCGGGCGTCGATGAAGTCGCCGTCGAGATGCAGGGTGCTGACGGTCCGCGGGTGGGCCGGGTCGCTGATGTCGATGAGGGTGAAGGTGGTCTGCGACCCGCGGTTTTGGGGGCGGTTCTGCGGTGCGTCGTCCGAAGCGGGACCGCTCTCGGCGTAGGGGAGCATGCCGGTGGCGGGTTTGCGGCTGATCGCCAGGACCCGGTCGCCGGCCAGCAGGAGTTGGTCGGCGGAGTCGTCGGCGCTGTAGTAGGCGCCTTCCTGCGGGGCGATGGCGTCTTCGAGGCCGATGCTGCCTTCGATGCGCTTGTCGGATGTGCTCACGACGGAGACGGTGCCGCGGTGGACGGTGACGATGATTTTGCCGTCGGTTTTGACGGTGTCGGGTTCGTCGACGCCGGGTTCGGCGGTGTTGGTGGTGGAGTGGGCGGAGGTGGTGGAGGGCTGCTTCTCGTCCCCGTTGGTGCCTGCGCCGGGTGCTCCTCCGGGGGCAGCCGGGGCCGCGTTTCGAGCCGAGTCCGGTGCGCCTCCGAACTCGGACGTCGGATGCCGCGGGTTGTGGGCGTTGGCGGCTGCCTGCGCGAGGCGGAGCGTGGCGAGGGCTTCCTCGCAGGAGGCGTAGCGCTTCAGCGGGACCGCGACCGACTCGGTTTGGGTGCTGTCGCCTAAGATGTGCGTTTTGGCCACCTTCCCGGTGGGGTGACCGGTGCTGTGCGAGCAACCAGTCAGTGCGAGGCCCGTGAGGCTTATCGCGAGCGCGACCCCGCCGAGACCGCGAAACGTGCGTGCCCTGTTTCCCATGACGCTTCGACGCGGCCCGGCGGCGTGCGGTTCCGTCGCTTCGGAGGGGCGGCGATCGTCTCCACGCCGGTCATCGACGCGGGAGGGCCGCGTTGCGGCCAAGGCGGTGTGGGGGACGTATTCGGGGACATAGATCGAGCCGTGCCGACGGTGTTCAGCGACGACCTGCGGCACGCTTGGGTGCGGGAGACGTGGCCGGCGTGAGGTGATGTCGGCGGCCATTTGGGTGAAGGCCCTGACAACGCCGGAGGGTACTTTTTACGTGCTCGATATAGCAGCGTCCGTCGAGGGCAGCGGGCAACGATTCGGGGGATAGACCGGAACCACACCAGAGGGAGGCGGATCGTGTGCAGGAGACAGCCGGCGCTTCAGCGGTCGCCTTCGACACAAGGGTGGCCTTGCATCGGGTCGTGCCGCCCGTCGGCCGATTCCGCTCCGCTGTCAGCGCAGGTCATCCCCGTCCTGCGGCCCGGCGGCGTCCCGGGCGAGTTCCGCCAGCGCCGTCAGCGCCTGCGTGAAGCACTCGGCCGGCGGCGTCACGAGCCCGGCGCCGACCTGCCCGGTCCCCGCGACGCGTCCCGCCATCCCGGTGTTGATCTGCGGCAGGACGCCGGTGCGCACGACGCGGGTGACGTCGATGCCGGTCGGCGTGCCGCGGAAGTCGAGCGCCGGGATGGTGAGAGCCGGGTTCTCGGCGAGCGTGATCTCGTACATCAGCCCGGTGGCGGCCACGGCGCCGGCCGCCGTCCCGCCGACCAGCCGCGCGATCGCGGGCGCGGCGGCCATGGCGAAGCCGCCCACCCCGGCCGTCTCGGTGATCGCGGAGTCGCCGATGTCGGGATTGGCGTCCTCGGGGCCGTACCCGGCCAGGAACAGGCCCTCGGGCGTATGCGCCGGCGCGGTGAACCACCGATCGCCGGTCCCGGCGGTCTGGATCCCGAAGTCGGTGCCGTTGCGCGCCATCACGGTCACGACACTGCTGCCCGCCACCCCCGCCGCCGCCCCGGCCGCCAACTTGCACGCGGGCATGACCAGGTTGAGGAAGAAGTGGTCGTTCCCCGACACGAAGCGCACGACATCAGCCAGCGCCTTGGCATCCTCCCCGTTCTCGATCAGCGCGGGCAGCAACTCGCGCAGGAGCATCAACGTCCCGGCCCGATTGCGGTTGTGCCCCTCGTCACCCATGTGCAGCATTTGCGCGATGATCGCCTTGACGTCGACCGGCCCACTCCGCCGCACGGCCCGCTGCAACACCGGCCCGAGCACCTCGGCCATCCACCGGAGGCGGGTGATCACGTCGGGACCGTAGGCGCCGTACCGCAGGACCTTGCCGAGACCCTCGTTGAGGCTGCACCACGAGGTGCGGCCGCTGTTCGGATCGCGAAGCTCGAACAGCCACATGCTCGGGGAGACGACGCCGGCCATCGGCCCCACGCCGCCGCGGCTGTGGCAGGGGGCGAGTTCGGGGGAGTGGGCGTGGCGGAGGGGGCTTGGTTCGCTCGGCGCGCCTGTACTCGTGCCTGTGCCTGTGCCTGCGCCTGCGCCGAGCCACGACTCTGCGGCGTCCGGCGTCTCGGCGATCCCCTCGAACAGCACGGCCCCGATCAGCGCCCCCCGCAACGGCCCCGACGCACGCTCCCACCCGATCGGCGGCCCGGCATGCAGAAACTGCCCCACCTCCAACCCGAGCACTTCCCGCGCCGGCCGCACGTCCACCAACTCGGCACCGGCCGCGAGCATCCGCCGCACCGCCATCTCGTTGGCATCCACCCGCCGCGCATCCAGCGCGACGTCGGCGAGATCACCTTCGGTCCCGGGCGGGGGCGGACGCCAGTCGACCCGGGTCACGGGCAGGCCCTGCTCGACCAGGTCGTCGGCAAACGTTGCGATGCCCGTCGTGACGATGTGCGGCATCGGTTTCAGAAGATCAGACATCGCAGACTCCCCAGTCGCCGCTGAAGCACTCATCACTTACCACCGCGGCCGTCGCGCCGCCGCAGCACCAAACGCGCCGCGGCCGCCGCACGCGGTCATCACTGTTCGTCGCCGCTGCCCTGCTGCGGACCGAACGCGCCGCGACACCGCACGGAGTTGTCACTCGTCACCACCACCGCTGCGTCCTCGCGGCACCAAACGCGCCGCGGCCGTCGCAGCCTCCGCATTCGACAGGTACACCCACGCCCCGGCGTCGGCGAAGGCCCGCGCCTGCCGCTCCAACCCCTGCGGATCCCCGGCGGTCCCGCACAACGACACGACCACCGGCAGCCTGCGCTCGGCGCGCGCCGCGACCACCGCCGGCACCAGCTCACCCGCCGGATCCGGATGCGCCCCCCGCCCCAGCACGACGTCGAGCAGCAGCACGCCCACCCGTGGATCCGCCGCCGCTTCCGCGATCGCCCGTAGCCGCAACGTGTTGTCGATCATCGGGTGCGGACGGCCGCGGGTGTAGGTGTCGTCACCGAAGTCGGTGAGGTGGGGGGTGAAGGGGGCGTGCGGTTCGGGCGGCGCCTGTGGTGTGGTCTTCTTCAGTTTTCTGCTTTCCCCCTCCCCCCACCCACCCAACTGTTCTGCAAGCACCCGCGTCAGCACCACTTCAGCCTCGGCGCACAGGGTGCCGCCGCTGAAGAGACCGCGGATGGTTCGGCCGGGATCGGCCTCCTGCGCAGCCTGGCCGGGACCAGTCCGGTCGGGGTCGGCCGTCCGTGGAGGCCGGCCGGGGTCGGCGTCCGGCGCGGCAGCCCGGCCGGGGTCGGACTCCCGCGCCGCCTGGCCGCTGCCATCGCTGACGGCGCGCGCGTCGTCGTCACCGGACGGGGCCCAGTGCGGCCAGGTGGGCGTGGGGGTGTGGTGGAGGGTGGCGAGGATCCTTTCGGCGGTGGTGGTGAGGGTGGGCTGGTCGGGGCCGATGAAGGCGAGGATCACCGGCTTGGGGAGGCGGGATGCGTGTTCTTCGATGCTTCGCGCCACTGCGGGATGCGGTGGTTTGGAGATGAGAACGATGAGGGTTGTTTCCTCGTCTTCGGCGAGGATGTCCAGGGCTGCGTGGGTGGAGCGGCCGGCGACTGGTTCGGTGAGGTCGCGGCCGCCTACGCCGAGGCAGTGGCGGATGCCGGTGCCTGCCGCGTCGAGGAGAGACATCAACTGTTGGGCTCCGGTGCCGGAGGCCGCTACCAGGCTGATCGGGCCGGGGCGGGTGGCGTTCGCGAAGCCGAGGCCGATTCCTTGGAGGACGACGGTGCCGCAGTCCGGGCCCATGACCAGCAGGCTGCGTCGTCTAGCTTCTTCCTTGAGGCGGATCTCGTGGTGAATGGGGATGTTATCGCTGAAGATGACCACTGATGCGCCGTGTTGTAATGATTCCATGGCTTCGGGGACGGAGGCAAGGCCCGGGGTGGAGATCAGGGTCAAAGGTGCACTCGTTCGGCCTAGTGCGCTGCCGGTGGTGCGGGGGAGGGGCCGGTCAGGGGGTTGATGTCCGGAGGCTGTGATGGGGCCGCCGGGCGTCAGCGATGCGGTCAGGGTGGTCAGGGCCGTGGCCTCGGTGGCCTCGTCCGGGCAGGTGAAGGCGATCATCAGGTCGGCGGGGCCGGCCGTCGGCCGCGGCGGCGGGTAGCCGAGCGCGGTCAGCAGCTCGATGTTCAGCTCCGTCCCCATCGCCACCAGCACGCGCTCGACTCCGGCGACCCCCGCGACCGCCCGCGCGGCGAGCATGAGCGTGACGGAATCGTGATACTCCCCGCGCCGCACCTCCAGGTGCGATTGGTGCGATAGGTGCGATTGGTGCGACAGCGCTTGTCGTCCCTCGGACGCCACCACCGGCATCGATCCTTTCCGCGAGAAACCCGTCGACGAGAACCTGTCGCGACGCTAGACCGCAGGACTACTGTCCCGGCATGGGCAATTCTGCCAAGGAAGACGCCGAAGCTTCGCGAATGTCGACATCACCGGTGAAAGAAAGTGCCGAGAAAGGGGTGGAGGGCTCGGGTGGAGCCGGCGTGTCCCCGGCAAGATCGACTCGGGTCGAGAGGCCGGCGTCTAGCCCCGCAACTGCAGCAGCGGCGGCAGCGGCGGTGGCGGCATCCCTCGCAGCCCCCGTCGCCCTCACCGTCGAGCAGACCCTCAACCTCCCCGCCCTGGCCGGCGCCCGCATCGTCGCGGGCCACGCCGGCCGCCACCGCGTCGTCGAACGCGTCAACGTGATGGAGGTCCCCGACATCCTTCCCTGGGTCAAACCCAAGGAACTCCTCCTCACCACCGGCTACCCCCTGCGCCACTCGCCCTCGCCGCTCACCGACCTCATAGCCGACCTGGACCGCGCCGGCCTGTCCGCGATCGCGATCAAACCCCACCGCTACCTCGGCGACCTCCCCGCGGACCTGCTCCGCGCCGCCGACGCCCTGGGCTTCCCGGTCATCGAACTCCCCGAGGGCGTGGCCTTCGATGAAATCCTCACCGACGTCCTGTCCGACGTCCTCGACCGTCAAGCCGCCGTCCTGGCCCGCGCCGACCGCGTGCACCGGGCCCTGGCCCAGATCGTCCTGGAAGGCGGCGGCCTGGCCGAGCTGACCGCCGAGCTCGCCCGCCTCCTCGGCGGCCCGGTGCTGGTGACGTCCCCGGACGGCCGCATCGTCGCGGAGCACGACGCGGCCGAAGTCCGCGACTTCCCATGTTTCGACACGGACTTCGACACGGACTTCGACCCGGCTTTCGATACGCAGCACACCACCGAACCCACCCACCGCCTCCGCACCGAAACCGAACCCCCCGGCCTGACCACCCACCACGGCGTCCAACACGCCGTCATCCCCATCGTCGCCGGCCGCGTCGACCACGGCCGCCTCGTCGCCTTCGCCGACCAGCGCCCCTTCGACGCCGCCGACATCGCCGCCCTGGAGCGCGCCGCCACGGTCGCCGCCCTGGCCGTGGTGAAGCAACTCGCGGTATCCGCCGTGGAGGACAAATACCGCGCCGACTTCCTCCTCACCCCAACGCCGCCCCCCACGCAACCTCATCGTCCTCGTAGCCGAGCTAGACCCCGGCCAGTCCGTCCTCCCCGCCTCCCAACACGCCCTGCGCCCCGCCCGCGAACGCTTCGCCGCCGCCTGGCAGACCGTCGTCACCGCCCGCGACCGCAGCACGCCGGTGGCCGGCTTCAACCAGGAAGTCGTCGTGGTACTGAAAACCGGCGACAACCCCGACCCCCTGGTCAGAAGCATGATCGCCGAGGTCTCCGGCACCGGCGGAGGCGGCCGCCGCACCTTCTCCACCGGCGTGTCCCGCGCCGTCACGGCCATCGCCGACCTCCCCGCCGCCTACGAGGAAGCCCGCCGCGCCGTGCGCATGGGCCGCCGCCTCAACGGCCCCGGCTCGGTCGTCCACTTCGACGCCCTCGGCGTCTACCGCCTGCTCTCCCTGGTCCCCGACCCGGCCGAGCTGCGCGACTTCGCCCGCCAGACGCTCAAGGGCCTGGCCGTCGACGGCGATCCCGACGCCGAAGACCTGCGCACCACCCTGGAGGTCCTCCTCGACACCAACCTGAACGTCGCCGAAGCCGCCCGCCGCCTCCACTTCCACTACAACACCCTCCGCTACCGCATAGGCAAGATCGAACGCCTGGTCGGCCCGTTCATGGAGCGCCCCGACCTGCGCCTGGACCTGTCCGTCGCGCTCAGGATCCTGCACATGCGAGGTCTGTGACAGCCGTCCCGCGAAGCGGACCCCCACCCGCGCCACCTGCGAATTCCGTTACCCCGCAGTACTTGTGACGGGCGTCACAGCATGGCTACAGTCCCGCCCATGACATTGGGCTGGCGGGTCGTATACGAAGGCAAGACACCACCACCGGGCTCGGTCGTCCGTCCCGACGAACGCCTGTCCTGGCCCCGCACCGTGGGCCTGGGCGCGCAGCACGTGGTCGCCATGTTCGGCGCCACCTTCGTCTTCCCGCTGGTCATGGGCCTGAACCCACAACTGGCCATCATGATGAGCGGCGTCGCCACGATCTGCTTCCTGCTGATCGTCAAGAACAAGGTCCCCAGCTACCTGGGCACCTCGGCGAGCTTCGTCGGCGGTGTGGCCGCGATCCGCGCCCAGGGCGGCGACGACCAGCACGTCACCGGCGCCATCCTGATCGCCGGAGTCGTCCTGCTGGCCGTCGGTGTCCTGGTCCACTTCCTCGGATCCCAGGTGATCCACGCCGTCCTGCCACCGGCCGTCACCGGCGCCGTGGTGCTGCTGATCGGCTTCAACCTGGCGCCGGTCGTGGCGAACGTCTACTGGCCCCAGGACCAGTGGATAGCGCTGATCACCATGCTGGTCGCGATCGGCATCATGGTCGGCGTCCGCGGCTTCCTCGGCCGGATAGCGATCTTCGTCGCGCTGGTGTTCGGCTATGTGCTGTCCTGGCTCGCCGACCGGGTCTTCGGCAAGATCACCGCCTACGACGCCGGCGCCGGCCACGACACCACGCACTGGCGGGCGAGCTTCGACGCGGTCAAGTCGGCCAAGTGGATCGGGTTCCCGGACAAGACCACCGGCAGCGGCGCGCACCAGCTCGCCGGCTGGCATTTCCCGGAATTCAAGTGGGCCTTCATCCTTTTGGTCCTGCCGGCCGTGATCGCCCTGGTCGCCGAGAACACCGGCCACGTCAAGGCGGTCGCCGAGATGACCGGCAACGACCTCGATCCGTCCATGGGCCGCGCCATCGCCGCCGACGGCCTCGGCACGGCCCTGGCCAGCACCTTCGGCGGCTCCCCGACCACCACCTACGCCGAGAACATCGGCGTCATGGCCGCCACCCGCGTCTACTCCACGGCCGCCTACTACGTCGCAGCGCTCGTGGCGATCCTGTTCGGCCTCTCACCCAAGTTCGGCGCCCTGGTCGCGGCCACCCCCGGCGGCGTGCTCGGCGGCATCACGGTCGTCCTCTACGGCATGATCGGCCTGCTCGGGGTCAAGATATGGACCGAGAACCGGGTCGACTTCGGCAACCCGCTGAACCTGGTCCCGATCGCCGCCGGCGTCATCATCGGGATCGGGAACACCAGTTTGAAGTTCACCGACGACTTCTCGCTGTCCGGCATCGCGCTCGGCACCATCGTCACCATCGTGGCCTACCACGGCGCCCGGCTGATAGCGCCGGAGTATCTGAAACGACCGGGTGGTATGACGCGGGAAGAGTCGCCGGTCGCCGAGGCGGGTACAGGGCTGTGAAACGAGCCGGATGAAGATCAGTGCTTGGGCAAGTTAAGCCAGCGATCGCGGCGGCGTTCGGCACATGTCGACGTCGCCGCGGCCCTTTGGGCGAGAAGAGGATGCCGACATGAAGCCCCCGCCGGTGGTGTACCACGGCCCGGACACGGTCGCCGAGGCCGTGCGCCTGCTGGCCGAGCACGGCGCCGAGGCCAAGGTGCTGGCCGGCGGCCAGAGCCTGGTGCCGATGCTGAACATGCGGCTGACCGCCCCCGCGCGGCTGGTCGACGTGAACCGGCTGGACGAGCTCGCCTACGTGCGCACCGACCTGCACGGCGTCCGCGTCGGCGCCCTGGCCCGGCACGCCGACGTCGAGCGGGCCACTCATGCCTTCGAAGCGATCCCGCTGCTGCGCCAGGCCGTGCGCACCGTCGCGCATCCGACCATCCGCAACCGCGGCACGACCGTCGGCAGCCTCGTGCACGCCGACCCCTGCGGCGAGATGCCGGCGGTGCTGGCCCTGCTCGACGGCGAGGTGACGCTGCGCTCGGAACGCGACGGCGAACGAATCGTCGCCGCGCGGGACTTCTTCGTCGGGCCGATGGAGTCCGCCTGCCGCGAGGACGAGATCGCCGTGGAGGCCTACTTCCCGAGACCGCGCGGCCGCACCGGAAGCGACTGGCGCGAGGTGTCCAGACGCAACGGCGACTACGCGCTGTGCGGCGTCGGCACGCTGGTACGCGTCGACGAGGTCGGCGCGGTGGTCGGCGCCACGGCCGTGTACATCGCGATGGGACCGGTGCCGCAGGTGGTGGACGTGACCGAGGCGGTGGCCGGCGCCGACATCGCCAGCGGCGTCGCCTGGGCGGCGGCCGGCCAGATCGCGGCCGACCGGCTGGAACCCGAGGACGACATCCACGCCGGCGCCGACTATCGCAGACACCTGGCACGTGTCCTCACGGCGCGCTCTCTGCAGGCCGCGTACGAGGCGGTGGCGCCATGAGCGAACAACGGCACCAGGTCACCGTGACGGTCAACGGCGTGACCCGGCGCGCCGAGGTTCCGGCCCGGCGCCTGCTCGCGGACTTCCTGCGCATGGACCTGCGCCTGACCGGTACGCACCTGGGATGCGAACACGGGGTCTGCGGAGCCTGCACCGTGCTGCTCGACGGCGTACCGGTCCGCTCCTGTCTGATCTTCGCGGTCTCGGTCGACGGCCACGCGGTGACGACCGTCGAAGGATGCTGCGAACCGGCGGGCGAGTTGGGACCGGTCCAGCAAGCCTTCCACGAATGCCACGGCCTGCAATGCGGCTTCTGCACCCCCGGCTTCATCACCACCATCACCGCCTACCTGGAGGAGAACCCCAAGCCCACCGAGGAAGAAGCGCGCGAAGCGATCGGCGGCAACCTCTGCCGCTGCACCGGCTATCAGAACATCGTCGCCGCCGTCCTGCGGGCGGCAGAGCTCAAGCGGGAGCGGGAGGCGACACCGTGAGCGACAAATACCTCGGCCAGCCGCTGGTGCGCAAAGAGGATCCCAGACTCCTGAGAGGTGACGGCCGCTATCTCGACGACCTGGGCCATGACGCCCTGGCGGCGGCGTTCGTCCGCAGCCCGGTGGCACACGCGCGCATCCTCGACATCGATGTCAGCGACGCCCTCGACGTCGACGGCCTGGTCGCCGTCTACACCCACGAGGACCTCCCGGACCGCATCGCCGAACCGCTCCCGCTGCTGATCCCGCACCCCGACCTGACCCACCCCCGCACTCCGCACTGCCTGGCGAACGGCGAGGTCAACCACGTCGGCGAAGCCGTGGTGATGGTGGTCGCGACCGACCGCTACCTCGCCGAGGACGCCGCCGAGCGCATCGTGGTGACGTACGAGCAACTCCCGCCGGTGGTCGGCATCGGAGCGGCGCGCGCCGCCGAGCGGCTGGTGCACGAGGACGTCCCGGGCAACGTGGCCGCGCGCAGCGTGCAGGTCAACGGCAAAGGCGACGCGCACCAGGCGATCGCCGCCGCCCCGCACCGCCTCACGCTGGACCTGGAGATCGAGCGCAGCGCCTCGATGCCGATGGAGGGCAAGGGGGTCCTGGCGCGCTGGGACGCAGACGACAAGACCCTGCGGGTCCACTCCTCGACGCAGACCTCGACCAGCGTCCGCCTGGCGGTGGCGGCCAAGCTCGGGCTGCCGCCGGACCGGGTCGAGGTGGTCACCCCCGACGTCGGCGGCGGCTTCGGTGTGAAGATCGTGCATCCCTGGCCCGAGGAGATCCTGGTGCCCTGGGCGGCGATGACGCTCGGGCGGGACGTGAAGTGGGCCGAGGACCGGCGCGAGCACTTCATCTCCAGCGCGCACGAGCGCGGCCAGCAGCAGCGGATCGAGGTCGGCTTCGACGGCTCCGGGCGCCTGCACGGGCTCAGCGTCGAGATCTGGCACGACAACGGCGCGTATACGCCGTACGGGATCATCGTGCCGATCGTGTCGTCGACGCAGCTGCTGGGACCGTACAAGGTCGGCGCGTACCGGGTCGAGTTCACCTCGCTGTATACGAACACTGTGATGGTGACGCCGTATCGCGGCGCCGGGCGTCCGCAGGGCGTGTTCGCGATGGAGCGGACCATGGACGCGATCGCCGAATACCTGGGGCTGGACCGGCTGGCCGTGCGCGAGGCCAACCTGATCCAGCCCGAGGAGATGCCGTACGACCAAGGCCTGGTGTTCCAGGACGGCCGCCCCCTGATCTACGACTCGGGCGACTATCCGAAGATGCTGCGGATGATCCGCGAGCTGGTCGGCTGGGACGGCTTCGAAGCCGAGCGCGAGGCCGCGGCCGCCGAGGGACGCCGGATCGGGATCGGAGTCGCGGCCTACGTCGAAGGCACCGGCATGGGGCCGTATGAGGGTGCTCATGTGAAGGTGGAGACGACCGGCGAAGTCGTGGTCTCCGCCGGGCTGACCACGCAGGGACAGGGGCACTACACGACGTTGGCGCAGATCGCGGCGGACCAGCTCGGCGTGGCGGTCGCCGACGTCACGGTCGTCACCGGCGACACCCGGCGGTTCAAGTACGCGGTCGGCACGTTCGCCTCGCGGGCGATCGTGACCAGCGGCAACGCGGTGGCGGTGGCCGCCGGCAAGGTCGCGGAGAAGGCCAAACGGGTCGCGGCGGCGGCCCTCGGCGGCGGCGTCGAGCCCGGGGAACTGGAGCTCGTCGACGGGCTGGTACGGCACCGGGACGACCACACGGTCTCCATCGACCTGCGCACTGTCGCGGTGCTGTCGAATCCGCTGCGCTACGCCTTCGACGAGGCGGCCAAGGCGGCGACGCAGTTCGCCTCCGTTTCCAGCTCCGGGGAGGAGCCGGGCCTGGAGGCGACCGGTTACTACATGCCGGAGCGGTCGACATTCGCCGCCGGAGCGCACGGGGTCGTCGTGGAGACCGATCCGGAGACCGCCGATATCCGGATCCTGCGGTACTGCGTCGTGCACGACTGCGGTGTGGTCGTGAACCCGCGCATCGTGGAGGGACAAGTACACGGCGGCGTGGCGCAGGGCGTCGGGGGAGCGCTGTACGAGCGGATCGTCTACGACGAGGCAGGGCAGCTGGTGAACGCCTCTTATATGGACTTCCTGATCCCGTTCGCCACTGAGGTGCCGCAGATCACGACGGCGCACATGGTGACGGCCTCGGGACTGAACCCCCTGGGTTTGAAAGGCGCGGGAGAGGCGGGCGTCATCCCCACCTCGGCGGCGATCGCATCAGCCATCGAAGACGCTGAGCGGCTGACCATCCGGCGGATGCCGATCTCGCCGAGCGAACTGTACGAGTTGCGGAAAGGTCGGGTACACGCGTGAAGGTTTCCGGCAACGCGGTTCTGAGAGCCGACGTGGGACGGGTCTACGAGGCCCTGACGGATCCGGCGACGCTCGCCGCCGCGATCCCCGGCTGTGAACGGCTGGAACTGGTCGAGCCAGACGTCTACGACATGGTCGTCACGGTCGGCGTCGGTTCGATCAAGGGCACGTACAAGGGACGCGTGGAGCTGGCCGACCGCGCGGCACCGAGGTCCTTCACCCTGCGCGCCTCGGGTGCCGGCGCCCCGGGCACGGTCTCGGCGGAGTGCCGCATGCTGCTGGTCGACGAGGCCGACGGCCACACCCGCGTCGAGTACGACGCCGACGCGGTGGTCGGCGGCGTGGTCGGCGGGGTCGGGCAGCGGATGCTCGGCGGGGTGGCGCGCAAGCTCGCGGGGCAGTTCTTCTCCGGGATGGACGGGGTGCTGGTGGGGGAGGAGGCGCCCGCGTCGGCGCAGGCCCGGCCCGTCGAAGCCGCGGCACCGGAAGCGGCGCGGTATGTGCCGGCCGGAGCCGCCGGAGCGCCCGCGCCTGGAACCGCCGCGATCACGTCGGCGACACTGGCCGGCGCGGCCGCGGCCCTGGGCGGGGTGGTGCTCGGCTGGACGATGGGGCGCTCGCGCGGTCGGCGGGGGTCGCGATGAGGGCCGCGACTTCGTCAGCCGGCCGAGGCCTCGGCGCCGCACGCGAAGGCCGAATGCCAGCTGCGACGACCGGGTTCGGCCGCTGGAGCGAAACCCGGTCGATGACCGATGCCGGGCGATCCTGTGGGTCACAGTGCTGGAGCGTGCCATGCGCCCGATGACCGCAGCGGCCCTCCAACTGGCGCCCCACCCCGGCCCGCTCACCGCGAACAGCGTGGCCGAGAACCTCAATCGCGCCGTCGAGCTCATGGAACGGTGCGTCAGTGCGACCGGCGCCGACCTGCTCGTCCTGCCCGAGGCCGTCACCACCGGCTTCACCCCGGGCATCGCCACCGAGGATCTCTGGGACCTGATGAGTCCGATCCCCGGCCCCGCCACCGAGCCCGTCCAGGAAGCCGCACGCCGCCTCGGCGTCCACGTCGTCCACTGCACCTATGAGCGTGGAGCCGAGCGCGGCGTCGTCTACAACTCGGCCGTGCTGATCGGCCCTGGCGGCGACGTCCTAGGCGTCTATCGCAAGACCCACCTCTTCCCCGGCGAGACGCAATGGGTGACTCCCGGCGATTCGGTCACCGTCGTCGACACCGAACTCGGGCGTATCGGTCTGACCGTCTGCTTCGACGGCGACTTCCCCGAACTGTTCCGCATCCAGGCCGTACTCGGTGCCGAGATCATCTGCCGCCCCTCAGCGCTGCTGCGCTCCGCCGATATCTGGGAGCTGACGAACCGCGCCCGCGCCTATGACAACCACGTCTTCATCATCGGTGCGAACGCCACCGGCACCGACCCGGCGGGCGTCCACTACTTCGGCAACTCGCTGATCGTCACCCCCGTCGCCGAGGTCGTCGCCCGCGCCGCCTCGCACGAGGGCTGGGCCAGTGCCCGCCTGGACCCGGCCACCGCGATGCGGACCCTGACACCCGGATCCGACCGGGCCCAGACCTTCGACCATCTCGCCGGACGCAACCTCAAGCTCCTGAGCGCCTATCAGCAGGAGCTGAGCAGCGCGGCCACCACCCCGTTCCCGCTCGGGGACCGCCCATGATCCGGATCGGTATCGACACCGGCGGGACATTCACCGACGTCGTCGCGGTTGACGAAGCCGACGGCCGGTTCGCCGCCGGCAAGGTTCCCTCGACCCCGGCCGATCCGTCCGAGGGGCTCATCGCCGCCGTCCGCAAAGCCCTGACGATGCTCGACGCGACCCCCGACGCCATCGCCGTCGTCAGCCACGGCACCACCGTCGCCACCAACCAGCTGTTGCAGGGCAAGGTCGAACGCCTCGGCTTCATCACCACAGCAGGCTTCGAACACTTGCTGGAAATCGCGCGTCAGTCGGTCCCGGACGGCTATGGCAACAGCTACTTCTGGGTGAAGCCGCCCCGCATCGTCCCGGCCGACCTGGTCCGCGGCGTGGGCGGCCGCCTCGACGCGTCCGGCGCGGAGGTGCGCCCCTTCGACGAAGTCGGCGCCAAGGAGGCCGCACGCCTGCTCAAAGCCGCCGATGTGCGCTCGATCGGCGTCTCGTTCCTGCACTCCTACGCCAACCCGGAACACGAACTAGCCATGCGCGCCGTCCTGGAAGCCGAGTTCCCCGAGGCCGCGGTATCGCTGTCCTGCGATGTCCTCCCCGAGTACCGCGAATACGAGCGCTCGATGACCACCCTCGTCGACGCCGCCGTGAAGCCCACGGTTTCCCGCTACGTGAGCCGCATCCGCGAACGCCTCGACACGCTCACCGAACACCGCCGCCGCATCCCCTTCTACGTCATGAAGTCCAACGGCGGCGTGCTCTCCGCCGAGGAGGTCGTCCGCCAGCCGGTCACGACCGTGCTGTCCGGCCCGGCCGCGGGCGCGCTCGGCGCCGCCCTGATCTGCGCGCACGCCGGCTTCGACCGCATCCTGACCCTCGACGGCGGCGGCACCTCCACCGACGTGGCCGTGGTCCTGCACGGCGAGCCCGCCGTCACCACC
>JAEKKI010000152.1 GCA_019510485.1 Catenulisporales bacterium | reverse complement strand
CAACGGCGGCTTCGAGAGCGGTTCGTTCAGCCCGTGGACGTGCCAGAGCACTGACGCGGTCGTCTCCAGTCCCGCGCACAGCGGTTCGCACGCCGCACGGGTCTCGCCGACCGCCGGCGCGACGGGCGAATGCGACCAGGCGGTGGCGCTGGGTCCGAACCACAGTTACACGCTGAAGGCGTGGGTGCAGGGCAACTACGCATTCGTCGGTGTCAGCGGCGGCGCCAGCGCCAGCACGTGGACTTCGGCGTCCGGATGGACCCAGCTGACGATACCGTTCACGACCGGCCCGAACGGGAGCGTGACCGTGTTCGTGCACGGCTGGTACAGCCAGGGCGACGTGTTCGCGGACGACTTCTCCATTTCCTGACGCGATCCGTCTCCCGCCGGGGTGCCGAGGCCGTGCGGCGGGCCGCCGACGACTGGGTCGGCGACGCATCGGATCGACACCGTGAACTGATCGATCCCCCGGGTCTACGCCGAGCCCCGAGCCCGGCGTAGACCACTCCCGCCAGAAACGCTCCCGACCACGTCGCTCGGTAGCCCGTGCGACTGGCCGCCGAGCACGTGGGCCGCCCTCACGTAAAGTGCGTTACATGATGTGGGGGAACCTTCCCCGTCGCGCACGCTGGATCGCCGCCGGGTACGTCGCAGGCTTCGCCGAGGGCTGCTGCGTGCACGCGTACTATCTGGCGACCGGAGGAGTGCACGCCTACAGGGGCGCCCCTATCGCTATCCAAACGTTGTTGCACTCATTGCTGATCTTCGACGCGTTGGTCGCAGTTCTCATCATCCGGGCCAGCCCGCTGGGCCCACCGCTGGCAGCCGCCGTGATGGTCGCCGACCTCCTGGCGAATTGGTGGGTCCTAGCCGGCGACGTGATGCGCCACCCCCTTCACTACCTCGTGCCCGTCGGGCTGCTACCGATCACCCTGTTCGGCCTATTCGTCCTAGTCACAGCGGCGCCGCTGTACCGCGCGAGTAGCGCGAATCCACCGATCGCCGATCAGCCTTCGACGCGACCGGTCTAGGGCGCTTCTTTCGGATCGGTGAAGCGCTGGTTCGGGAGTGGGGTTGAGTGATGCGCAGGGGGCGCGGATCGAGCCGTTACTGCCGGACCGCTCGCCGCGGCGTGGCGGTCGTTGGCGGGATCGCCGTGAGGTGATCGACGCGGTGGCGTGGAAGTACCGGACTGGGTTGCCGTGGACCGACATGCCCGAGCAGTTCGGTTCATGGAAGGGCATGTATACCCGGATAAGCAGTGGCGCGGGATCGCCACCAGATACGACAAGAGCGCGACGGTCTACATTGCCGCGCTCCATGTCGCAGGCATCCTCATCTGGTCGGACCGATGATCCGAGAGAAATGCCCTAGTTCGCGGTCACGGAGACGTCGAGCGCGTCGCTCTTCTCGTCCCCGGTCCACCACAGGCGCAGCACGTGAATCCCCACCCCGTAGGCCGAGTAGTCGGACCCTTCAGCGACCAACTGCTGCTGGCAGGCGCCCGGGTCGTAGTTCCACGCGTCCCCTACCTTGCGGTACTGGCATACCCGCAGCTGCATGCGCTTCGGCGTGTCCTCCCGCGCGGCCGGCAGGATCACCAGCCCGACCAGGCGCCCCGCGGCGTCCTTCACCGTGACCTGCGGCTCCGGCGGCACGTTGCAGGACCCGTCGCAGGACGACCACCCGGCCGGCGGCAGCACCCGGTACTGGCCGGCCGCCGTCGGAGCGGGGCCGGGCGCACCCGACCCGCCGCCGGAGGAGGACCCGCCCGCCCCGACCGACCCCGACGAAGCGCACCCTGACACCACCGTGGCGGTGCCCAGCAGGAGCACGCCCGCCACCAGCGACTTCGTACGCTGCTTCACTGTGCCGTCCTCGGAATCGGATCGTCGTGGAACGTGATGTACCCGACCGGGCGGCCGTCGGCGTCCCGGCGGGCACCCGCGGCGCTCGCGCTGACCACCGCGGTCAGCGTCAGGCGGCGCGCGCCCCAGTCCAGCACGTCACCGGGGCGCGCCGTCACCTGGGTCTCCGGCCGGCCGCCGGGGCCGGAGAAGTCGCGCAGCACCAGGCGCACCGCGGGCTTCGACGGGTCCGGGTTGATCGACACGATCCCGACCGCGATGTCGTTGGCGACGTACTGCGCGCGCTGGCCCAGTGTCAGTTCCGGCGACCCGGTCACGGCTTCACCCTCGTCACGCCCATCTCGTCGAAGTACTTGTGCCACTCGCTCTCGGTCAGGGTGATCTTGCCGATCGTCTGGCCGTGGTCGTTGGTGGAGTTGACGCCCCACGGGTTCAGCAGCGTGATGGTCGGCGGGTGCGCGTTCAGGTCGACGCTCTCCACCGAGTACTCGTGCGCGGTCACGATCTTCCCGCCGTCGACGTACTCACCGTCGCCGTCCCACCACAGGAAGCCCCGGTCCTTGTGGCTGCCGGCGGTGACGGCGCGGCCGTCGTGGATCCACTGCGCGACATCCTTGAGCGAGTGGTCGCCGGGGTCCGGGCTGTCGGCGTGCTGGCCGGTGAGGTCGTGCAGGCCCCGGCCGCCGCCCCCGCCGTCGATCGCGCCGTACCCGCCCTGGTACTGGGCGTACGCCTTCTCGTAGATCGCGACCCACTGGGAGTTCGGCGTGGTCTTCGCGTACGCGATGCTGCCGTCGGCCCGGGTCGGCAGCCGGCCGTCGACCGTGATGTCGACCGGCTTGCCGTCCTTGTAGAACGTGACGGTGTAGGTGCCGTTGGCGTTCTGGTGCATGTGGGCCGGCACGAAGTCCGCGTTGCGCTCGGCGATCGCGGCGGCCGAGGACAGGAACCAGCAGTCGCCGTCGTTGCCCTGCTGGAGGTCCTGCTCGATGTCGACGCCGTTCGGCCCGAACAGCGGGATGTTCGCCGCGTCGCCCCAGTGCAGGTCCTTCTCGTAGTCGGTCTTCCAGTTCGGCTGCAGGTTCCCCAGGTCCGACTGCACCAGCGTCAGCGTCTCCGCGCTCACGTCCGTGAGCAACAGGTTCGACCAGGCGATCTTCGAGTCCTTGTTCCCCTGCCCTATCGCCCGGTTCAGCGCCGCGCGGTCCTCCGGCGTCATCATCGCCAGCAGCGCGTCCACCTCCGCCGGTGTCATGGTACTGAGGCGCTGCAGGATCACCGCGCCGGCGAGTCCGGGGAACATGGCGTTGCGGCCGTCCCCGAGGGTCCGTCGCATGAAGTCGATGGTGTCGAGGATCTTCTGCGGGTCGACCGGGCTGGGCAGCACGTCGTCGCCCATGTACTCCATGCCGGCGAGGTCGGACAGGGTGCCGCCGTTGCCGGTGAAGGTGGCGTTGAAGTCGCGGAACTCCGGGCCGGCCAGGGCCGCCTTCACCTGGCGCAGGTCCTGTTCGGCCGCGGCCACCGCGTGCGCACAGGTCTTCATCGCCTTGTCGTGCTGGGAGGAGGCCGCGTCGTTCGCGGCCTCCAGGCGCCAGCGGTCGCTGCCGACGCCGCCGTAGCGCCCGAAGCCGCCGATCCCGTCGACGGACTCGGGGTGCGCCCGGGCGTGGGCGTGGATCGCGTTCTGTTCCTTGGCGAAGTCGGCCTGACCGGCGCGCACCTGCTGCGCGTACGTCCGCACCGCCTGCGCGGCCGTGCCGTACGCGTAGACCAGCGCGCCGAGGAGGTTCGGCAGCGGTTCCAGGGTCTTCTTGAACGCGTCTGCGCTCGTGCCAAGCCAGGCGCCGAGGTTCGGGTCGCCGAGCATGCCGATGATGCCGGACCGCACACTGTTGCTCTGCGTCTCGCGGTCGGCCAGCCGGGCGGCCACGGCATCGTACTCCGACGGGTCGCCGGGCCAGGGGCTGTAGGTGGGCAGCGGGTCCGGGGCGCCGCCGCCCGGTGCGTCCTTCGTCATTCGGCGAACACTCGGCCGTGGTGACCGCGTGCTTCCTTCGCGAGCTGCTGGTCCAGCTGTTCGGCGGCCTTCGCCGCGGCGTCGGCGAGCGACGCCAGCGTGGTGAGGTAGGAGTGCAAACCGTCGCCGCAGGCCTTGTCGGTGCCGGCCAGCATCGACAGGTCGTCGTTGAGGACGTCCGAACACACCGGCGAGAAGTAGACCGGCTGCGCGAAGTCCCCGACCAGGCGGTGCAGCGTACTGGCGAAGCCGCTCAGAGCTTGGCTGTTCAGCGCGAGATCACTCACAAGGCCCCCGAGTCTTGTGTCGGCTTCGGCGGTCGCCCGCGGTGCTAGCAGGGCGCGGCGTCCACACCGGACGTGCGATCATAGAACGAGTCCGACCTCTGCGACAAGGCGTTGGGATCTCGCTCGCAAAAAGAAACGCCCTAGATCCCTGGCGCCGATCAGCCCCCCGCCGAAGCCAACCTCCCCGACTCCAGCGGCAGCCCGGCAGCAGCCCAATCCTCGATCCCCTCGCGGTACTTGCGCACGTTCGTGTAGCCGAGGCGCTCCAGCTTCGTCGCGACGTCCTGACTGTTGCCGCACGCCGGATTGCTGCAGTACGTCACGATCAGCGCGTCGCGGTCGGGAAGCAGCTCCGCGTGGACCTTCTCCACGTCCTCGGCGTGCACCGGTATCGCACCGGGCAGGTGCTGCCGCTCCCAGTAGGCGCCGGCCAGGGCGTCCAGAACCGTGGCCGAGCCGTCCTCGATCGCCGCCTGGAGTTCGGCGCGGGTGATGAGTGTGGTCATGGTCGTGCCTCCTGATCGATGATTCCATCCATCCGGACCGCAGTCCGGTTACCTGGTTCGAGGATAGGCGGACCGGGGTCCGTTTGTCTACACTGACTTCATGGACGATTTGCCGCTGCTCGACGAGCCGCCCAGGGAACGAGCCGACGCCGCCCGAAACCGGGCCCTGGTCCTGCAGGCCGCGTGGCGGCTCTACAACCACGGCGGCGTCGAGGCGTTGACCACCGATGCGGTCGCGCAGGAGGCCGGGGTCGGCAAGGGCACCGTCTACCGGCGCTTCCGGGACAAGAGCGGGCTGGTGGCGGCGTTGTTGGACGACAAGGAGAAGCGGCTCCAACTCGCGATGATCTCCGGGCCGGCGCCGCTGGGGCCGGACGCGAGCCACGCCGAGCGCCGCGTGGCGTTCGTCCGCGCCTACCTGGACTACCTGCGCGCGCACCTGGACCTGCTGCTCACGTCGGAGACCGCGGCGCCGGGCGCGCGCTACCGCCTCGGGGTCTACCAGTTCTGGAAAACGCACCTGACGATGCTGTTCACCCAAGCCGACGCCGACGATCCGGAGTTCCGCGCCTACACGGTCCTGGCCCTGCTCGACGCGGGCCTGATCAGCCATCTGCGAGCCGAAGGCTGGTCCTGGAAGCGCATCCGCGCCGGTGTCGAGCAGGAGGCGAGCCGATGATGCGCGAACTGGTGATCCTGGGCACCGCTTCCCAAGTCCCGACCCGCTACCGCAACCACAACGGCTACTTCCTCCGCTTCGACGAGCACGGCCTCCTGTTCGACCCGGGCGAGGGCACGCAGCGCCAGATGCAGTTCGCCGGTCTGTCGGCCACGGACGTCACCCGCATCTGCGTCACCCACTTCCACGGCGACCACGCGCTCGGCCTGCCCGGCGTCCTGCAGCGCATGTCGCTGGACGACGTCCCGCACGAAGTGGACTGCCACTTCCCCGCCGAGCACGAGGACTACTTCGAGCGCCTCCGCTTCGCCACGCCGTACTACGCACGCGCGAAGATCGTGACGCACCCGGCGAGCGGCGAGCGCCGCTACGCCCTCGGACCCGATCTGACGCTCACCGTCGCGCCGCTCGACCACGGCATGCCCTGCCAGGGCTACCGCATCGACGAGGCCGACGGCGTGCGCATGCTGCCGGACAAGCTCGCCGCCGCCGGCGTCAGTGGCCCCGACATCTCCCGGTTGCGGCGCGAAGGCGGACTCGGCGGCGTGACCCTGGCCGATGTCAGCGTCCGCAGACCGGGCCAGAGCTTCGCCTTCCTCATGGACACCCGCCGCTGCGCGGGCGCCGAACGCCTCGCGGCCGGCGTGGACCTGCTGGTCGTGGAAGCCACGTTCCTCGACGCCGAAGCCGATCTCGCCGACTCCTACGGCCACCTCACCGCGCGCCAGGCCGCTCGCCTCGCCGCCGACGCCGGAGTCCGCGAACTGGTCCTGACGCACTTCTCGCAGCGCTATCCGATCGATGAGGCTCCGGCGCGCTACCTGGCCGAGGCCGCCGCCGAGTTCGACGGTCCGATCCACCTCGCCGAAGACCTGGCGCGCATCCCGTTCCCGAAACGCCGGTAGCCGACAGCCCACAACACGATGAGCTGCCGGCTACCGCCGCGCGAAGGAAGTGCGGAGAAGAAGCCGCATCAAGCAACAGCGGCGAATGCCTTCCCCTCCAAGGGATGCGCCGCCATCTCCTCCGCAAGTCCAACGGCCTCGTAGACGTGCGCTGCGACATCCACGTGCCGCAGCGTCCCCATCTCGGACCCGGCCGCGATCCCCGGCCCGCACGCCGCGATCCACGCCGTGCGCTCCACGTCGCTCTCGCCGCCGTGCCCGTTCTGTGGAGCCAAAGGAGTCGCCCTACCGAACGCCGCGGATCTTGTAGATGCACACGGCACCGGCGACCGACGCGGCAGCCGAAGCCCAGAACAACGCGGCGTATCCGCCCGCGAACTTGATGAGCAGCGCCGCGATCGGCGGCACCAGCGCGAACGGGATGATGGTCATCAGGTTCGCGAACCCCATGTCCCGGCCCCGGTCCGCGCCCGAAGGCAGGGTCTGCGTCACCAACGCGCCGTCCACGCTCAGATAGACGCCGTACCCCAGGCCGAGAACTGCCCCGGCGGCCAGCATCGTCCCCCAGCTCTGATGCACGGCCAGCATCACCGCCGCGACGGCCATCACCGCCGAACCCGCGCAGACCAGGGGCTTGCGCCGGCCCCACCGGTCCGACAGCCAGCCGGCCAGCACGACCAGCGCGACCGTCGAGACGCTGTTCACCGCGACCACGATCAGCAGGTGGCTGTCGTTGCTCTTGTCGTTCGGCGTGTTCTCGAAGCCCAGGACGTCGTCCAGGAAGTACGGCGTGTAGAGCGTCCCGAGCCCGTAGCCGAGCACCATCAGGAAGCGCGTCGCCAAAGCCCAGCCGAAGTCCGGGTACTGCCGCACCTGGACTCGGTAGTCGGCCAGATACGCCTGGAAGCTGAACGGTTCTCGCCGCGAGCGCGGCAGCGGCCGATCCCCGACCCGCCACGCGAACAGCACCACGAAGACCATCAGCGAAGCCAGGGCCGCGTACTGCCCGACGTATCCCTTCGACAGCGACACCAGCACGCCGCCGACGATCAGCGCCGCGGCCTGCGGCACGCCGCCCCAGCCGAGCACCACGCCGCGCTGCCCGACCGGCACCCGGTCCGGCACGATCGTCACCATGCCGGCCGCCAGCGCCGCCACGGACGCGGCCTGCAACAGGTAGCCCAGCCCCACGCCCCACACCGAGTTCTGGGTCCCGCTGAACAGCAACGCGGCCGCCGCGGCCAGGCCGCCGAACGCGATCCACGGGCGCCGCCGGCCGAACCGCGACACCGTCCGGTCCGACAGCATTCCGAACAGCGGTCCGAGGAACAGGATCGACAGCGTCCCGATCGAGTTCACCCAGGCGAAGTCGGCGACGTGGCCGCCGGGGTCGATGTCCTTGATCTGCTGCGGCACCGTGAACGTGGTCGGCACCTGGCTCGCCACCTGCCACCCGAGCCCGGCGAACACGAACCCGGTGATCCAGGGCGCGCGGACCCGGGTCGTGGGCTCGGCGTCGAGGGCCGACGGCACGGTGCCGGGGTCGTGCGAGGTGTCGACGGGCAAAGGGGGCTCCGGGGAGGCGGGAGGAACAGAGATGTGAGGCATCTTCACGTTCCTGGGGAACCTCATGGTAGGGGCGCCGGAGCCATCCAACAAGAGCGGAAGATGGCTTTCAAATGCCTTCCGGGCAGCGCACGGCCGTTGGCTGTGAGTTACTAACCGAATGGACATCGCGCAGCCCGGTCGTACCGATCACATAGCGACGCCGGTTCTGGCCATCACGTATAAGCACTACGGCGATCCTCGGGGGATCCCCGTGGTGCTACTACACGGCTTCCCCTACGACGTCCGCGCGTATGAGGGAGTCGCGAACTCATTGGCGGCCAGTGGTGGGTACTCCGTATACGTGCCTTACCTTCGAGGCTACGGCGGCACTCACTTCGTCTCCGGCTCCGATCCCCGCTCCGGGCAACAGGGCGCCCTCGCCCAGGACCTGCTCGACTTCATCGACGCCCTCGGCCTGGACCGGCCGATCGTCGCCGGTTACGACTGGGGCGGGCGCGCGGCGTGCGCCGTCTCCGCACTGTGGCCGGAGCGGGTCCGCGGCCTGGTATCCGTTGACGGCTACAACATCCAGGACATCGCGCACTCCTCACTACATCCGTCCAAGCCGGAGTGGGAAGCGACGTACTGGTACCAGTACTACTTCCACAGTGAGCGCGGACGGCGCGGCCTGGAGCAGAACCGCGAGGAGCTGTGCGAGTTCCTGTGGCGGACGTGGTCTCCGGAGTGGGCGGACGCGGCGGCGGAGTTCCGGGCCAGCGCGGTGAGCCTGCACAATCCCGCGTTCGTGGATGTGGTGATCCACTCCTACCGGCACCGCTTCGGTCTGGCCGAGGGCGACCCGCGCTATCAGGGGATCGAAGACCAGCTGGCCGCGACTCCGGTGATCGCCGTGCCGACCGTGGTGCTGGAGCCGGGCGCGGACGGCATCGGCGGACCGACGTTCGAGGACGCCGGGGAGCGGGAGCTGTTCACCGAACGTTTCGAGTTCCGGCGGCTGCCGGGCATCGGACACAACGTGCCGCAGGAGGCGCCGGAGGCCTTCGCTGATGCGGTGCGGTCGTTGGGGCGGGAGTAGCGCCGCCCTTGCCGTCGTGTCAGCGGCCATGTCAGGGACGTGTCAGAGGCGTGGCAGCCCGGGCCGCCATGGTTGGTGTCGTCAAGAACAGCAGCAGTTCGAAGGAGAGACACCATGGTCACTTTCGCCACGCCGAAGCCGATCACCGCCGCGTTGACCACCGCGGGCGCGCGGGTACAAGTCGTCGCCGGTGAGCGGACCGACACGGTGGTGCGGGTCGAGCCGATCAACAGCGCCGACAAGACGGACGTGAAGGTCGCCGAGAAGACGGAGGTCGAGTTCTCCGACGGCGAACTGTCCATCCGGACGAACAAGGCCGGGGACAAGAACGGTTCGGTCGCCATCACGGTCGAACTGCCGGTGGGCTCCCGGCTGAACCTGAACCTGGCCTGGTCGGAGGTGGCCGTCGACGGCCGGCTCGGCGATTGCGAGCTGGAGATGGCCTCGGGGCAGGTCCGGCTGGACCAGGTCGCCGCGCTGCGAGGGCGGATGGCGGCCGGTTCGGTCGCGGTCGGACGCGTCGCCGGGCCCGTCGACATCGAGGGCGCGACGGGCGGCGTACGGATGGGCGAGGTCGAGGGCGTCGTCCGCTATCAGGGTTCGAGCGGGCGGGTCTGGATCGGGCATGCCTTGTCCGACGTCGATTTCCGCGGAGCCAACGGCAGCTTCGACATCGACCGTGCCGAGGGCGATGTCGTCGCCGAGGCGGCCGACTGTCCGATCCGGATCGGGCGGATGACGCGTGGCCGCGCGCAGCTGATGAACGCCTCCGGGGGCATCGAGGTCGTCGTCGCCGAGAACAGCGCGACCGCGGTGGACGCTGAGAGTAGGAAGGGCTCAGTGCGCGACTCTGTGTCTGCACAGGACGCGTCCGCTGACTCCACAGACCAGGTCGAGGTCTACGCCCGCACGCGTCGCGACGACATCGTCATTCGCTTCGCGGGCGTCTGACGCAGATCACGGCGCGGAACCGGAATCGACGGCCTCTATTGTGGGAACCACGCATCATGCGGAAGCGTTGATCCCGTAACGCGGGAGCACACAAGGGGGCAGGAGCGTCCATGAGCGGCGTCATGAAGCGGATGAAGCTGGTCGCGCAGGCGAAGGCGAACGCGGCCCTGGAACGCCGTGAGAATCCGGTCGAGATGCTCGACCTGTCGTACGAGAAGCAGCGGGAGCTGTTGCAGCAGGTCAGGCGCGGGGTGGCGGAGGTCGCCACCAGTCGCAAGCGCCTGGAACTGCAGATGAACAAGCTCCGCGCCGAGGCCGACACGCGCTCCACGCAAGCCCGCCGCGCGTTGGAGATCGGCCGCGAGGACCTGGCCCGCGAAGCGCTGCTGCGCCGTGCGCCGATCCAGCAGCAGATCGATGACATGACCGCGCAGTACCAGGCCTTGCAGGCCGACGAGGAGCGTCTGGTGCGCGCTTCTCAGAACCTTCAGCAGCGAGTGGACGCGTTCCGCACCAAGAAGGAGACCATCAAGGCCACCTACGCCGCGGCCCAGGCCACCACCCAGATCGGCGAGGCGTTCAGCGGGATCTCGGAGGAGATGTCGGACGTCAATCTGGCCATCGAGCGGGCCGAGGAGAAGACCGCCCAGCTTCAGGCGCGCGGCGCAGCTCTTGAGGAGCTGACCGCCGCCGGGGTCCTGGACGATCCCACCGGCTACGGCAAGGACGACATCACGCGCGAGTTGGAGGCGCTGTCGGCGGGGCCGGGTGTGGAGAACGAGATGGCGCGGTTGCGGAACGAGATCGCGGATTCTGAGGCGCGTAAGCAGATCGGGCCGGGGGCTTAAAGAGCCGTTGGGGCTTGAGATGCGTATGTAGCGGGATCGTGGACGTGCTGGGGCTCGGGGTGCGGCTGGCTGGCGGGTGAGCGCGCCGTACCGCGAAGATCAGGGCTCGTTGTCGCAGGTGCCGTTCGGCGCGTGTGCCGGGGGTTTCTGCCAAGCTCGGCTCATGGCGATCCACTCCACTGCGCGCGGCAGGGCCGCCGCGCGCCAGGCGGCGAGCGACCTGGCGCGGGCCCTGCCGCGCGTGCTGTGGAGCTATCCGCGCCGCAACCCGGTGACGTTCACCTACCTGGTGCTGGTCTGCGCGGGACTCCTCGTGCTCGGCCGGTTGCTTCCCGGACCCACCGCGGATCAGATCAAGATCGCCATCAGTACCAACCCCCATAACATGGCACATCGTCCACTGACAGTCTTGGCGGCCAGTCCTCTGTTCGCCGCCACCGACAGCGGGTTACTCTCGCACGTTGTGGTCATCGGCGGCGGCGTCGGTATCTGCATGGCGAGCCTGGAACGCCGCATCGGCGCGGTCCGGACAATCGCAATATTCATACTCGCCAACACATTCGCCACCGCGATAGCCACCGCCATCGCCGCCGCCGCGATCCACTCCGGCCGCTATCCGGCGCAGTGGTGGAACGGCTACGACTACGGGATCAGCTACGGTGTGCTGGCCATGGCCGCGGCGGTGACGCCGATGGTGCCGCGCGGGTGGCGGCTGATCTGGGCCGCGCTGGTATTCGCGTATCCATTTGTCAGCGCGCAGTGGTTCGGACTGCTGCCGAACTTCGCGACTATCGGGCATGAGGTGGCGGCGGGATTTGGACTTGCGGCTGGGTATTTCGTGGTGCCGCGTGGCGCCGGGAGAATTTCGGGCTCCTGACGTCGGGCGGCGGGACGCGACCGTTTGCAGACTGCCTGGTCATCGAGTCACTCTAGGCCAATCAGGCGACAGCGTGACAACGCCGGAGGGTACTTTTTACGTGCTCCATATAGCAGTCACCGTGGAGGGCAACCGGGAATCGTCAGCTATCAGACTGGTAGCCGGGAACATCGGGATGCGGCGCGATACCGACGGAACCTCAGCTTTCTGATGCCGGGCTACGCATCGCGACCGTCAGCACATTAGCCCGGCCATCGAGCCGCTCGAACTCCACCGGATCGACCGCCCGCAGCGCCTCATCCGGCCGTGGCTCCAGCAGCCGCTCCAGGACGAAGCCGCCGTCCAGCAGCTCGTTGACGAACCGCTCGACCGTCATCCGCTCGAAGTTGATCCGGAACCGCTCCCCCACCGGCGCGTCCACCCGGCCCCCTTCGTAGTACGAGCCGCCCAGCCACCGCTGCTCCCCCGCCGGATGCGTCGTCGACACCAGCAGCCGCGCCCCCGGCCGCAGCACCCGCCGCAACTCGGCGAGCAGCTGGCGGCGGTTGTAGAGGTGGTGGTAGACCAGCGCCATCACCGCCAGGTCGAACGAGGCATCCGCGAAGGGCAGCGGCTGTTCCAGGTCGTGGTGGAGGAAGGTGGCCGGGTTCTCGGCGGCCTGGTCAGTTCCCGGATTCGCAGCTTCCTCGGCGTGCCGCAGCAGCGCCTCGCTGCCGTCGATCCCGGTCACCCTGGCCCCGCGCCCGGCCATCGCCGCGCTGTAGAAGCCGGCGCCGCAGCCGACGTCCAGCACATCGAGGCCGGCGACGTCGCCGATGAGGGCGAGCATCGCCGGCCGGTCGATGTACACGTTGGTGGGATGCCGGCTGCTCAGCAGGACGAAGTGGTCGCCCAGTTCGCCGTGGTACGAGGTGTCGAACGGCATCCGGCCAGCATGTCAGGGGACAAAGGCACCCGGGAACCGGGTTTTCGGCGCCCAGGTGATCGGCCACGAGGCGCAGTACCCCAGCGGGTCGTCCGGCAGGACGAACTTCGATTCCTCCACCACTTTCAGTTCGGGACTCAGAACCCGATAGACGGGGCTGTGACCGGTCTTCGATTCCTTCGCGCCGGGCTTGCCGAGATCCTTCGTCGCCGGGTCGATCGTCAGCACGATGTCGTGGTCCCCGGACCACGGGGAGGAGTCGACCCTGATGAAGATGCCGTCGCGGTCGACACGCGTCTGACCGATTCGGCGGCCGCCGGCGTTCAGATCGAACGTCGCGAACAGCGTCGCGTTGCTTTCCGCGAGATAGCGGCCGTCGGGCGAGAACCAGATCGACAAGTAGGGCGATCCGGGACCGCCGCCCGCGGGCAAACCGTCCTTTAGTGTCAGGGTTCGAATCACGTGGCCTTGAGCGTTCAACCACTCCACGCGGTCACCCGCAGTGCTCACCATCGGGAAGACGATCGAGTCGTGGCCGCCCTGCCATTGCACCGGCCGCCACTGGCGGCTGGCGATCAGATCCCACACAGCCTGCGGGATGGGAACAGAGCGCTTGCTGCCCGTTGCCGGGTCGTAGAAATCAGCTGTCTTGTTCACCAACGTGGCGGCATCGGGGTCCTGAGACTTGGCATCCCACGTCGTCACACTGGTCAACTCCTTGCCGTCAGTCGTCCAGCGGACACCGATCCGATCGCTGATCGGGTGAAGGGCGACCCGACCCGCCACCGCGTCGGCCCAATCGGCCACCCCCCACGCTTCGGAATCAATCCCCTTAATCACCAGTGCCCGCTTCCCATCCGGCGACGGCGTGAACGAGGTGTAAATGCTGCTGTCCACGGCGCGGTACTGCTGCGTCTCCGGATCCCACACCCAGTCCATCGCCATCTTCGGCCCGCGCCCGTCCAGACACTCCACCTCGAAATCCAACAGAGCCGACTGCGCCTTCGGGTCCGTCACCGTACCCGGCGCGTTCATCTCGGTCACCCGCTTGCCGTTCCCGCTCCCGCTCCCTCCGAGCGCCAGCACCCCGAACGTGCCCGCGACCACGAACGCCGTCCCCACCGCGATCGCCGGAACCGGCCGCATCCAGCGCCGCGCCGCGCGCTGTCCGCCCGCGTCCGCGAGCGCCCGGTCCGACAACCCGATCGTGTAAGCCTCCGCCGCCGGATCGTCGACGGCGTCCGCCATCGCGTCCCGCAGGTCATCCGTCGTCAACATGCCGCCTCCTCATTGATGTCGATGCTCACCCGCAGCGCTTTCAGAGCCTTGTGATGCTGGCTGCGCACAGTGCCGGTCGAGATCCCCAGCACCTCGGCGATCTCCCGATCGCTGCGGTCTTCGAAGTACCGCAGCACCATCACGGCGCGCTGCCCACGTGGCAGCTGCCGCAGCGCTTCCATGACGTCCTGCCGCGCCGCCACGGCGTCCGCCGGGTCCGAGTTCCGGGCCGCGGAGTCCGGCACCTCCGCCGTCGACCGCTCCCGCCGCCACGACAGCAGCCGCGTCCGGTCCACGTGCGCGTGGTAGATCGCCTTGCGGACGTACGCCTCGGCGCGTTCGGGATCAGACAGCTGATTCCAGCGCCGCGCAACGGCCGCCAGCGCTCCCTGCACCAGATCGCGAGCGTTTTCCCAGTCCCCCGTCAAGAGATAGGCGGTCTGGAGCAGTGCCTTCGATCTGGCGCCCACGAACTCGCGGAACTGCCGTTCATCTTCGATGTCCATGTCCCTCCTCGCCCTAGTACACGAGGCGAGCACCGGAATCCACTGCCGCGCATGGTGGAAAGGTTGCCGTAGAGCCTGCGCCATATGGGTCACCGAAGTCGCCACTGTCAGTGCCGTGCCGGACGATTTCCTCATGCGCTTGTCGGAACTGGCAGACACCTCCGTAGCGGTCGCCGCGGCTTCCGCCCGCACGGCCAAGATCGGCCTGCTCGCCGAGCGCCTGCGCACGGCCACGCCGGAAGAAGTGGCGATCGCGGTCCACTACCTCTCCGGCGAGCTGCCGCAACGGCAGATCGGCGTCGGTTGGGCCGCGCTGCGGGAACTGCCGGCGCCGGCGCTCGCCGCCGAGTTGGAGCTAGCCGAGGTCGACCGGATCCTGGCCGAGGTCGGTACGACGTCCGGCGCCGGATCGCAGGCGCTCCGGCGCGAGTTGCTGGCCGGGTTGTTCGCCCGCGCCACCGCCGGGGAGCAGGCGTTCCTGCGCGGTCTGCTCACCGGCGAGCTGCGGCAGGGGGCGCTGGACGGCGTCATGGCCGACGCGGTGGCCAAGGCGGCACAGGTCCCGGCCGCGGAGGTGCGGCGCGCGGCGATGTTCGGCGGCGATCTGGCGGCGGCCGCGCAGACGGCGCTGCGGGACGGCGTGCCGGGGCTGCGGGCGATCAGCCTGCGGGTCGGGCGGCCGATCCAGCCCATGCTGGCCGGCACGGCCGACAGTGTCGAAGCAGCGCTCGCGAAGGTCGCCCCGGCGGCACTGGAGTGGAAACTCGACGGAATCAGGGTTCAGATCCACCGTGACGGCGACCGGATCCAGGTGTTCACCCGCGGCCTGGACGACATCACCGACCGGCTGCCCGAAGCCGTCGAACTCGCCCGCGCGCTCCCCGTCACGTCCGTCGTGCTGGACGGCGAAGCCCTCGCCCTGGCCCCCGGCGGCCGCCCGCGTCCGTTCCAGGAGACCGCGAGCCGCACCGGGAGCCGCCGCGACGCGGCCGGTCTGCGCGAACAGATCCCGTTGACCGTCTTCCTCTTCGACCTCCTGCATCTCGACGGCCGCGACCTATTCGACGTCCCCTCGCGGGAACGCTCGGCACTGCTCGCCTCGATCGCGCCGCCGGACGCGCTGGCACCCCGCCTCGTCACCGACGACCCCGAAGCCGCCGAGGCGTTCGCGAAGGACGCCCTCGCCGCCGGGCACGAAGGCGTGGTCGTCAAATCCCTCGACGCCCTCTACGCCGCCGGCCGCCGCGGCGCCTCCTGGCTGAAGGTCAAACCCGTCCACACCCTCGACCTCGTCGTCATCGCCGCCGAATGGGGCCACGGCCGCCGCCGGGGCCGGCTGAGCAACCTCCACCTCGCCGCTCGCGACCCCGCCACCGGCGGCTACGTCATGCTGGGCAAGACGTTCAAGGGTATGACCGACGAACTCCTGGCCTGGCAGACCGAGCGATTGCGCGAACTCCAGATCAGCGCCGACGACTGGACGGTGCGCGTCCGCCCGGAGCTGGTCGTCGAGATCGCATTCGACGGCGTCCAGCGCAGCACGCGGTATCCCGGCGGCGTGACGCTGCGGTTCGCCCGGGTGGTGCGGTATCGGGACGACAAGCGGCCGCAGGACGCCGACACGATCGATGCGGTACGGGCGCTCTCCGCGGGATGAGCTGAATCAGGGGTCGGATCACCGGGATTTGATCCGCGCCTGCTCGCCGGCGAGCAGATCGCGTGCCAACACCGCCTCGGACAGCTCCGCCCGCTCACCGTCGATAGCCGACGGCGATGAGTCGGCGACGATACTGCGCCGCGCATAACGGTCGAACAAGCGCGCCTTCGCACCGAGCCGGGCCAGCAACGCGTCGTCGACACTGTCCTTGGCGAGCAGCCGATAGACGCGCACGACGCGGTTCTGCCCCATGCGGTGCGCCCGCGCGATGGCCTGGTCCTCGGTCGACGGTTTGAACTGCGGCTCGCACAGGATGACCACCGAGGCGGCCTGCACGTTCAGGCCGGTGCCGCCGGCGTCGATCTGGGCGAGCAGCACCGCGTGTCCGTCTATGGCGCTTAACCGGTCCACGAGTTCCTGCCGGGTGGCGGGCGGCGTGTCGCCGGTCACCTGGCCCACCACGCGATCGCCCAGCGCCTGCGCCACCATGGTCAGCACTTCCCGGAAGTACGAGAAGATCAGGACTTTGAGGCCGTTCTCGCGCGCCTCGTCGACCAGCTCCACCAGACGCTGCGCCTTCGCCGACGCCGCGCCCGCACGGTAGGCGGCCTGGCGGACGTGCATGATGTGACCGGCGAGGACGGCGTCCCGGTACTCGCGGTCGTCGGCGTTGGTGAACTCCACCCATTCGTCGACCGCGACGAGCTCGGGCAGCTCCTTCAGGACGTCCTTCTGGTTGCGGCGCAGGTACGCCGGAGCGGCTATGCGCCGGAAGGCGTGCGAGTCGTCGTGCTCGTCGCTGCGCTCCAACGCGCCGGCGAGATCAGGGCGCAGATAACCGATCAGTCCGGCGAACTCCGCGACGCGGTTCTCCATGGGCGTGCCGGACAGCAGCATCGTGTGCTCGGCGCGGTTCATCAGGGAACGGACGTTCTTGGCGCGGGCCGTCTCAGGGTTCTTGATGTAGTGCGCCTCGTCCACGACCACCATGCCCAGCGGGGTCCGCGGCACCGTGAGCACCCTCAGCGTGTCGTAGGTCGTGATCGCGACACCGCCCTGCCGGGTCCAGCGCGCCAGCATCCGATCGCGTTCCCCGTTGCCGTGCACCCGCCACGAACTCAGGGCACTGAGGTTCGCGATCTCCCGCTCCCAGTTGGCCATCACGCTCGCCGGGCACACCACGAAGAAGTGGCGGCGCCCGGCCGCCGTCAGGTGCGCCAGCGCGGCGATGGCCTGCACGGTCTTGCCCAGCCCCATCTCGTCGCCGAGCACGACCGCCTTCTGCGCCAGCGCGTACCGCGCGCCGAAGTGCTGGTAGCCGCGCAGCGTCGCGGTCAGCAGGCTGGTGTCCAGCGGCTGCGCCTCCACCGCCGCGACGACCTCCGGCGGCAGCTCGACCTGCTTGCCGCCGCCGGTCGTGGCGTCCACTTTGCCGCCGAGCGCCGCGTCCAGGGCCGCGTAGTAGGCGGCGGAACGCTTGTCGAAGTCCCGCCAGATGGCCGCGAGCGACGTTTTGTCGTCCTCGGCGAGGCGCGTCCGAGCCTGCCGCAGGTCGGCGGTGAAGTCGCTGGTCTCAGGAGCCGCCAGCTTCTCGGTCAGCGTTCCCAGCGCTTCTACGGCTTCTGCTTTGCGCCCCTTGCCGGTGAACAGCCAGCGGAGCTTTCCCCGCAGCGGTTTCGCGGTGTCGCCCAGGCGGCTGGCCTCCTCCCGGTGGTGCTCGGCCGCCGCCCGGACCGGCGAGGCGAGCCGCGCGACGCGGTCGTATTCGTGGAGCGCCAGAACGAGTTTGTCGGCCCGTCCCGGCTCCAGCCGCACCGTGGACGTCGCTTCCATATCGCCCCGCAGCACGACCGCGGCCCGGTGCAGCTTGACGGCGGTCTCGTGGCTGATCCCCTTGGCCTGCGCCAGCCGCTGGGTGGGGGCGTTCAAGACCTGCGCGGCGGAGCTGTACCCGGCGCGTTGCAGGGCCGTCAGCGGAAACCGCGCCCCGTAAGGGTCCCGCAGCCGATCGACCGCCAGTTCGGCGAACCGTCCCCGCCGCGCCGCCGCGGCCGCCGCCTCGTACTCGGCGACGACCTTGGCGCGGGCCTTCTCGACGGCTTCGAGCAGCGCGTCGCAGTCGCGGGTGAACGCCTTGCCCGCGCGCAACGTCTTGCGCGCGTCCCGACCGGGTTGCCGCAGCGCGTCGTCGTCCGACGCGGACACGCGCTGCACGGACGTGTCGATCGCTGCCTCCCGGTGACGGTCACGCCGAATCAGCGGCTCCTGTGGCGACGCCGATCGTACCGGTCAGGCGGGTTCCGCGGTCTTTCGTCATGCGGTTACAGGCGAAAAGTGCGGTATGGCGCGCTTCCACGCCACACCGCACTTCTCAACTGGTGGAACAGTTCGACTACCTCCGCGCGGCCCTCCGCGCCACCGTCACCGTCACCGTCCCCGCGATCGCGGCCAGCGCGAGGCACGTCATCGCCCCGCCGGTGATCGTGTTGGTCAGAATGGTCCGGCGCACGTGCGCCCCGCCGTTCAGGACCCAGGGGGCGACGATCGTGAACAGGCCGATCAGCGTCGCGGCCCAGGCCCGGGCGTGGATGCGCTCGTAGGCCGAACCGAATCCGGCCATCATCCCCGTGTAGGCGAGGCCGAGGATCAGGTTGCACACTGCCAGCCTGGAGAAGCTGGCGTTGAAGCCGACCACCCACGGGGAGATCGCCAGGAAGAGGCCCGCACCGACCGCCATGGCCTCGACCGCCTGCGCGAGGGGGGTGGCCGCGGCCCGCTCCGCCCGCTCGCGCATCTCGATGATGTCCGGGTGGTGTTCCATGCTCGCCGGAAGCTCCGTCGACACCTGGACCACCTCCTCCTCACGTCGGACGTGTCGCCGACGGCACGCCGTGTTTGCACCCGATAATCCATTGTGACCCCGATGCGAAAGTTTGTCAGTTTAGGTCGGGCTTCGTCGGCGCGATCATGTGGGCCGCGCCATTCGGCTGACGTCCGCGGGTCGACATCGCCGGCCGTTCCCTGAAGGACGGCGCCGCTCAGCGTTCGCGGCCGGCGGCGACCGCCACTACCTCCGCGTCGGTGGCCTGCCGCGCCTCGCCGTCCGGACCGCGTTGCGAGAACGCTCGGCGGTAGTCGGCGGGAGTGACGCCGACGACCTGGCGGAAGTGGTGCCGCAGCAGCGCCGCGGCGCCGAAGCCGCAGACCCGGGCGATGTGCTCGATGCCGAGGTCGGTCTGCTCCAGCAGCGTGCGGGCGTGCAGGACCCGCTGGGCGGACAGCCAGCGGTGCGGGGTGGTGCCGGTCTCGGCGAGGAAGCGCCGCGCGAAGGTGCGCTCGGAGACGCGGGCGCGCTCGGCGAGCGAGGCCACGGTGTGGTCGGCGTCGAGGTTCGCGAGCATCCAGGTCAGCAGCGGCTGCAGGCTGTCGGCGGTCTGCTCGGGAACCGGCGCGGCGACGAACTGCCGCTGGCCGCCCTCCCGCTGCGGCGCCACGACCATGCGCCGCGCTATCGCCGTGGCCGCCGCCGACCCGAACTCCCGGCGGACCAGGTGCAGACAGGTGTCGATGCCGGCAGCGGTCCCGGCGCTGGTGATGATGTCCCCCTCGTCCACGAAGAGCACGTCGGGGTCGATCCTGGCCTGCGGGAAGCGGGCCGCCATCTGCTCGGCGTACCGCCAGTGCGAGGTGCACCGCCGGCCGTCCAACAGCCCCGCGGCGCCGAGGAGGAACGCCCCCGAGCACACGGACAACATGGTGGCGCCGCGCGCGTGGGCGTCGACCAGCGCGCGCAGCACCGCGGCCGGATAGTCCTGGCGGATCCGCGCCGCGGTGACGGCCACCAGGTCGGCATCGCGCAGGGCTTCAAGCCCGTACTCGGGGACCAACTGCCCGCCGACGCCCATCGGCAGCGGCCGACCGGCCTGTTCGCCGCACACCCGGAACTCGAACGGGGGCACCCCGTCCTCGGTGCGGTCGATCCCGAACACCTCGCAGATCACGCCGAACTCGAACGGCGCGAAATCGTCGATCACCACCACACAGACGGTCCTCAGCATGACGTCAGACTACTTGGCAGTTTCTTGTGCCACAACGTCAGAAGAGCCACTGTTGGCAGGAACTTGTGCACCGCATAGTTGAAGACATGGCAACCACAGCACTCATCATCCTGATCATCGCCGCCGTCGTCTGGGGCCTGGAGCGCAACGAGCGCCGGCAGTCCGGGCCGCGCCCCTGGCTCACCGGTTCCTCGGACACCCAGGACCGGGACCTGGAGCGGGCCTGGAGCGAGTACTCCGCCTCACGCCTGCGGTAGGGACAGAATCAGCAGCTACGACACCGACCGGACCAGCACCCGCCGGGCGGCTGTCGAAGGCGCCGAGGCCACCGGCGGTTCCGCTGTCACCGCGGACCGCCGGAACAGCGCGGCCCAGGCTATGAACGACAGCGTGACGAGCATGTAAGCGTCGCCTATGAGGTTCTGCCACCAGAACCACCGCATCTCACGGCCGCCGTTGACCGGGAACAGCAGGAGCGGTCCCATGAGGAACACCGCGATCAGCGCCGCGGCTCCCGCGATTTTGCGGCGCGACCCGGTCCGCGTCACCTGAGCGGCGAGCACAAGCAGAATCGGTGCGACCCAAACCCAGTGGTGCGACCAGGAGACGGGCGAGATGAGCAGTTGGCAGGCGGCCACCACGGCCACCGCGCAGGACAAGTCCTCGTGCGCCACGCAGCGCCGCGCGCCGCGGTAGGCGAGGCAGATGACGAGCGCGGAGACGAGGAACCATGCGTACTCCTCGGTCCTCACACCCATTCCGAGTCGGTGAACGGCACCGCGGATCGACTGGTTGGCGGCGTAGCCGAGGTCTCCGATGCGTGTCGGGTCGAAGACCGTCCGCGTCCAGTAGGTCTCGCTGTCCTGCCTCGCGAACACGAAGCTGAGCAGCGTCGCACCGGCGAACGCGCAGGCCGCCGTCACCGCGGCACGCCACTGCCGGCGTGCGGCGAAGTACAGCAGGAACACGGCCGGCGTCAGCTTGATGGCGGCTGCGACGCCGGTCAGCACACCACGCGGGATCCGGGTCCGGGGACAGAGCGTGTCGGTGGCGACCAATCCCATCAGCAGCAAGTTGATCTGACCGTGCAGAAAAGTGCTGCTGATCGGCTCGACGACCAGCGCGGCCAGGGTCGTCGTCACCACCAGGCGCGGCGTGGGGGCCGGCAGGTCCGCCGCCTGGTGCCGCTCCCGCCAGACCAGGAGGATGACCCACGTCAGGGCACTGAGCCCGATCACGACCAGCATCGCGGCGGCGGCGTAGTACCCGACCACACCGAACACACTGAAGACGATCGCCGCGAACGGCGGGTATGTGAAGGGCAGATCAGGGCCCTTCAGCGGGCTGGGGAACCGCGCGGCGTAAAGCGGCAGCCCCTGAAGCCAGGATTGCCCGCCGGCACGGTACACCTTCAGGTCGATGAGCGGATCGCCGCCTTTGCCGGCGATCAGCCCGACACCGAACACGACCGCTGCCGCCGCGAGCCACCACGCGATCGAGCGCCTACGGCTCCACGGCTTGACAGAAGCAAGCCACCGGTCCAGCCACGGCTCCGCACCCGCCACCATGCCAGTCTCTCCTTCTCGGCCGCCGACCAGACGGCGGTGCCCGGTTGGGCTGGCACCCCCGAGCAGGACGGATCGCCATGGCCGAGATGGCGACGCTGACCGGATCGCGAGTCCAGCAGATGCAAAATCCCCGTGAGCCGCGGCACGGACGGCGCCGCCCAGATGCGCCCCCGCCCCCGCGCCCGCGCCCGCCCCTAGGCGTTCATGAACTCGCTTACCTTCAAAGCCCGATCCGCGATCCGCACGTCCCCGATCCACCCGTTGTGCACCTGGTTGATCGTGCCGGCGTACTCGTAACCGCCGAGCAACCACGAATGGTCCAACGTCGTCAGTCCGATCGCCGGGGTCGAGGGGTTGCGTGCCAGCTCGCAGCCGTCGACATACATCCGCGTCAGCCGGCCGTCGTTGACCACCGCCACGTGCCACCACTTGTCCAGCGGCAGCTCGTGTCCCCAGTTCGTCGACGACCCGGCCTGGTTCAGCGGGTAGACGCACCACTGCAACTCGCGCCCGCCGGACAGGCTCAGCGTCGCGATCGGTTCCTGCGGATCGGCGTTGCCGCCGGACTTGCCCGCCTCCCCGCTCATGCCCCAGCGGCTGAGCAGCGCGCTCCACGCGTTCTGCGAGGAGTCCCAGTCCGCGGGCAGTTTGAAGAACGCCTCGAAGGTGTATCCGTGCTCGAACGTCGCCGCGTTCAGCGGGGCTCCGGGCACGGTCTGCAGCCACGCCCCGCGGGTCGGGTTCCCCTGGCCGGTGAAGCGCAGGCTGCCGTGGCCGGGCTGGTTCGGGTGGTGCTCGGCGGACCAGGCCGGCGGAGTGCCCGGGGTACCGGAGGCGGTCTCCTTCACCAGATCGTTGCCCTTGCCCGTCAGATCCCTGATGACCTGCCGGTCACCGACCGCGCCGCCGACCGCGCCGCCCTGGTCGAACCGCCAGTACGCCACCGTGCCGCGGATCGTCATCTGCTCCGCGGGCCGCGCCGGACGCGGCGGGACCGGGGCGAACCCGGCGAAGCGCTGGTCGAAGTCGATCGGCACGCTGAAGCGGTCCACCGGCGAGGTCAGCTCCACCTCCTGCCCGGCGAGCTCGTTCACCCGGTCGGCGGCCATGGCGCTGATCCACGGCGAGAACGTGGACACGTCGATGGTGCCGCGCCGGGTGTCGAAGCGGTAGGCCCGGATCATCGCCGCGCCGCCGTAGTAGCGGTCCTGATAGTTGGTGATGTGCACGTGCACGTCGTGGCCGGCGGCGTTGGCCAGCGTCGTCGACCCCGGCGGCCAGTAGTGGCCGTTCAGGGTCAGGAACACCTGGTCGTTCTTCTTGATCAAGCCGTCCCACAGCTGCTGCCCGTAGTCCGACAGGTGCGCGGTCCCGGCGTCGTCCGCCCACGCCAGCTCGTGCGTGGTCACGATCACCGGCAGCGTCGGATGATCCGCGATCACCTTGTTCGCCCAGGCGAAACCGGCTGCCGACAGCCGCCAGTCCAGCGCCAGCAGCAGCCACTGGCGGCCGGCGGCACGGAAGATATGGAAGGTGTTGTAGCCGTCGGGGCTCGCGCCGCCGAACGTCGTCGACCGTGCGGCCCGCGCCGCGGTGAAGGTGCTGAGATACGGCGTGGACCCGCGCTGGTCGGTGTTTCCGGAGCCGACGTCGTGGTTCCCGGCCAGCACACTGTAGGCGGCCTGCTTGCGGTCCAGCATCTCGAACACGGCGCCGGCCGCGGCGAACTCGCGGGCCTGCCCGTTCTGCGTGATGTCGCCGAGGTGCGCCAGGAACACCACGTTGTCGTGGACGTCGCCGCGCAGGATGTGCCGGAACGATGCCTCCAGCGGCGCGGGGTGGATGCGATCCTCGTCGAACAGGTACTGCGTGTCCGGCATCACGACCAGGGTGAACACCGGATTGTCCGGGTCCGGGCTCCACTTCGCGCCGGGCTCGTCGGTGCGGATCGCGGTGACGTCGTAGGGGCTCGCAGCCGGGTCGCCGGCGTCCGCCGCGGTCGCCGAGGCGGGCCCGAACACGGTGACGCCGGAGGCCAGGGCTGTCGCTCCGGCACCGAGCAGTCCCGCGGTGCGCAGGAAACCCCGGCGACCGGTGGCGGCCGGACCCGCGGAGTCAAGCTCGGCGGTGCGAGGGCACCGGCAGTGGGGATCTTCATGCGCGTGGTTCATGGCCGCGACGGTATTGCCCGCCTCGTAACGCGCGAGGATCGGGCTGGTCACGGGCCGCCGAACATTGGTGAAACGCGGTAGCCGCCGGAGACCCTGCTGCCCGGGTGCGGCCTGGAGCGGCCTGTCATCTATGACGGCATAGGCGGATAAGGATCACGCCTTGGCAGGGTGCCACAGGGGTCAGCCGATCGCCTTCCGCCGCGGCACGAACACCCGGAAGACGACGCCGGGCCGCAACAGAGCCTTGGGAGGGTCCACCAGTGCGGCCACCCGGATGAAGGCGGCAGCCAACTCCGCGTCCCGAGCCGCGGCCGCGTGCACCCGAGGCAGGTAGGCGTTGATCATCCGGATGCTGATGGTCCGGTGTCCGGTCACGTCCGGAAAAGCCAGGTCCCCGCCCGCAGAGATCTGCCACGGCGCGTCGACCGCCTTCGAGATCGCCCGGAAGTGGCGTCGCCACGTCAACGGCCTGTCGTCGGCCAACACGGAGCGCATCGCCTCGGCCTGCATGGCGGCGGACGTCATTCCCTGGCCGTAGACGGGGTTGAAGGCGCAGACCGCGTCCCCCAGGACGAGGAACCCGTCGGGGAAGCTGCGCATCCGCTCGAACCGGTGCCGGACGTTCGCCGGGTACTGGAACGCGACCGGGTCGTGCACCGGCTCACCATCGCGGACCGCCTCGAAGATGTCGGGAAGACCGAGGCTGGCCGCGAACTCGTCGAAACCCTTCGGGTCCGTGGGCGGCCGGTCCCCCAGCATGCCCGCCAGAGTCAGACGGACCAGACCGTTCTCCTGCTCCGCCAGAACAGCGGCACGCTGACCCCCGGAAGCCGCGTTGACCAGCATCACCTGGTCCTTGCCCATCGCCCCTTCCGGCAACCGGTAGGCCCGCGAGGCATAGGCCAGCCCGACCTCCACCTTCTCGACCTCCGGCCGGCCGTGCCCCAACCGCTCCAGCCACAGGGCCGCCCGCGACCCCCGCCCGGTCGTGTCCACCACCACATCGGCCTCGACGGTTTCCTCCCCGCCGTCGCCGGAACGGATCCGCGCACCGGTCACCCGCCGGCCATCCGCCGTCGCGTTCAGACCGACAATGTCGCAGCCCTCCCGGAACCGAACCCCGGCCAGCGCCCGGACCCGGGACCGGACGATGCCCTCCAGCAGCGGCCGCCCACACAGGAGAGACTGCAGTCCGACATCGGTCTGCATCAACCGATGCCCGGACAGCATCACACGCACCCGGCCCAAGGCATCCGAGAGCGGAGCCCCCGCCTCCACGGCCTCCGAGATCAACCCGGGGAACAACTCCTCCAATATCGACGTACCCCGCGCCAGCAAGATGTGCAGATGCCAAGACTGAGGAACACCGCGCCGATGCTCGGCATCCGTGGGGAGCACATCCCGCTCGATGACCGTGACCCGTTCGAACGACTCGCGGAGAACCCGAGCCGCCAGCAACCCGGCCATGCTCGCGCCCAAAACGATCGCATGCTCGCCACGAACCTGTGACATGCCGAATCCCCTCGAACCCGATGCCCCAGACAGGGTGCTGGGCAGTGTCACCGTCGTACATCGGATCGGCACTTGTCTTCTTCAAGATTGCGCTGCCGACGACACGCCCGCGCGGAAGGGGTCCTGGTCCGTTCCCAGGAGGCCGTGACCGGCTGGCTCAAAAATTCCGTCTAGCCTGGGCGGCAAGGCCCTGAAATGCAAAAATGCCGCCTGACAAAAGTCAGGCGGCATGATGCAGTGGAGCCGGCGGGAATTGAACCCGCGTCCATCGGCGGCATGTCAGGGCTTCTCCGGGCGCAGCCTGTGTTCGCTTTTCTCGGCCCCAGCAGTCCCACAGGCACGCTGCTGACAGGCCCAGCCACATGAGTGTCCCGTCGGGCCCTGTGGCCGTGCTCGACGGTGGATCCTCCTAATGATGTCTTACCGGGCCGGAGGCGCTCCCGGGTCGACAGAAGTCATTACCTGATCAGAGGATCAGGCGGCGAGGCCGTAAGCGGCCTGCGACTTCAGCTGCGTCTTGTTGGCAGTTATTTTTTGTGCAGCGTGTGGTTAACGAGATCATCGCTGCTTCCTCGGCCCGCTTCCCCTGCCAAAACGTCCGATGTCGAAACCGTTCGGCCCCTTGTCGGACGACTTTTGGTCGGAAACGTTGTTTCTGACGCTTAGTCGTCTCTGTTCAGTTGTCAAACTGTCGGCGCTGGTTTCCCGGCGCCGTGATCCAATGCTACCGGGTCGGGGCGGCGGACTCCAGCCGATTCGCCGTGGGCGAACAGCGCGTCAGGGGCGGCGGTTGTTGCGCTTGAAGGCCGCGGCCATCGCGCGCTCCGCCTCGCGCTTGTTCTGGCGCTCCATCAGGGTCTGGCGCTTGTCGTACGTCTTCTTGCCGCGCGCCAGCCCGATCTCGACCTTGACCTTGCCGTCCTTGAAGTACAGCTCCAAGGGGATCAGGGTCAGGCCGGTCTCCTTGGTCTTGCCGATCAGCTTGTTGATCTCGGCGCGGTGCAGGAGCAGTTTGCGGTTGCGGCGCGGCGAGTGGTTGGTCCACGTGCCCTCGGCGTACTCCGCGATGTGGACGCCCTGGAGCCAGACCTCGGCGTCCTTGATGACCGCGTAGCCGTCGACGAGGCTGGCGCGGCCCGCGCGCAGGGACTTGACCTCGGTGCCGGTCAGGGAGATGCCCGCCTCGTAGGTGGCCTCGATGGTGTACTCGTGGCGCGCCTTCTTGTTGCGGGCGATGACCTTCTGGCCTTGTTCCTTGGGCATGGGGTTCATTATCCCCGATGAACGGCGCTAGACCTTCAGGTATTTCCGCAGCGACATGGCGCTGGCGCCGACGGCCATCACCAGGCCGATGGGGATCAGGATGGCGATCGTGAGCAGGACCTTGTCCCAGCCGATGAAGGAGGTGAAGGAGAAGCTCGGGGCCAGGACGCGGTCGATGAGGAAGAACTTGAAGCTGGCCACGCCCAGGCCCGCCACCGCGACGCCGCCCAGGCCCGCGACCGCGCCCTCCATCAGGAAGGGCAGGCGGATGTAGAAGTTCGACGCTCCGACCAGGCGCATGATGCCGGTCTCGCGGCGGCGGCTGAAGGCCGACAGGCGGACCGTGTTCACGATCAGCATCAGCGCCAGGCCCACCATCACGACCGCGACCGTGGTCGCGGAGACGGTCAGGCCGTTGAAGAGCTTGAACAGCGGCTGCAGGATGGTCTTCTGGTCCGAAACCGCCTCGACGCCCTGCTGGCCCTGGTAGGTGCTGCGGATGGCCTCGATGTTCTGGGTGCTGGGGTCCTTCAGCTTCACCCGCACCGAGGCCGGCAGCTGGTCCGCGGTCACGTAGTCGACCATCGCCGCGTCCTTGCCCTGCCCCCTGTAGCGCGCGTACGCCTCGGCCTGGGTCTCGGTGTAGACCGTCTGGACCAGGGGGTTGGACTTCATGTCGGCCACCAGCGCGTCCATCTGGCTCTGTGTGGACTGCCCGGACGCGCACGTCGTCGGGTGCCTGCCCGGGTCCTCCTTGGTGCACAGGAAGACCGACACCTCGACCTTGTCGTACCAGTAGGTCTTCATGTGGCTGGTCTGGAACAGCATCAGCAGCGCGACGCCGAGCATTCCGAGGGCCACCGCGGCCGAGACGATGACCGCGATGGTCATGGTCAGGTTGCGGCGCAGGCCGATGAAGATCTCGGAGAAGACGAATTGGGCTCGCATGGTCGGCGGGGCTCCTACTTGAGTTCTGCTGAATTGCTTCCTGGCTGCGGACGGACGGCCGCGGACGAGCGGGCGAGGGAAGGGGCCCGCGCTAGCGGACGTACCCGTACACGCCGCGGGACTGGTCGCGCACCAGGTTGCCGCCGTCGAGTTCCAGCACGCGCCGGCGCATCTGGTTCACGATGGCCTGGTCGTGGGTCACCATGACCACGGTGGTGCCGGCCCGGTTGATCCGGTCCAGCAGCTTCATGATGCCGACCGAGGTCTCCGGGTCCAGGTTTCCGGTGGGCTCGTCGGCGATCAGCACCATCGGCCGGTTCACGAACGCCCGCGCGATGGCAACGCGCTGCTGCTCGCCGCCGGACAGCTCGTTCGGGAATCGGCCGCCCTTGCCGCCGAGGCCCACCAGGTCCAGCACTTCGGGAACGGCTTTGGCGATGGTCGGCCGGGACTTGCCGATGACCTCCAGGGCGAAGGCCACGTTCTGCTCGACGGTCTTGTTCGGCAGCAGCCGGAAGTCCTGGAACACGGTGCCGATCTGCCGGCGCAGCTGCGGGATCTTCCAGTTGGACAGCTTGGACAGGTCCTTGCCGGCCACGTACACCCGGCCGACGCTCGGCCGCTCCTCGCGCAGGATCAGGCGCATGAAGGTCGACTTGCCGGAACCGGAGGAGCCGATGACGAAGACGAACTCGCCGCGCTCGATCTCCAGCGAGATGTCCCGCAGCGCGGGCCGGTTCTGGTTCGGGTAGGTCTTGGAGACCTGGTCGAATCTGATCATGCAGGCATCACCACCGTAATAACCGCAGTGGTCAACAAGCCTCCGCGGGCACTTATGCGTACGCTCGGTCGTAGTGTCACAGTAGAGATGACAGTACACGCCGGAAGTGGGGGTTCACGGCCCCTTCGGCCGGGAACCACGATTCGCACAGGCTTTCAGCGGGTGCGGAACACAGGAGGTGAGCCGGCATGTGCTGTGAGCACCTGGTTTGCGCGAACTGCGCCGGGCCGGTGTCCGAGGGCAGGTGCAGCCTGTGTCGCGGCCGCCGGGATCAGATGCACCACCAGGGCGGTACGTCGTTCTCGATGATGGTCGCGGTGCTTCTCACACTGTTCGTCGCTGTGGCGTTCCTCACCACGACCATCCGATAGTCGTCCGTCAGCCGCCTGTCAGCCGTCTGTCATCCGACTGTTGCTGACTGTTACGCGTTCTCGCGCTGCTTGCGCCAGCGGATCCCCGCCTCGATGAACTCGTCGATGTCCCCGTCCAGCACCGCCGAGGTGTTGCCGGTCTCGTGGTTCGTACGCAGATCCTTGACCAGCTGGTACGGGTGCAGCACGTAGCTGCGCATCTGGTTGCCCCAGGAGCCGGAGGAGTCGTCCTTCAGCGCGTCCACCCGCGCCTGCTCCTCCTCGCGCCGCCGCTGCAGCAGCTTGGCCTGGAGCACCGCCATGGCCGAGGCCCGGTTCTGGACCTGGGAGCGCTCGTTCTGGCAGGACACCACGATCCCGCTCGGCAGGTGCGTGATGCGCACCGCGGAGTCCGTGGTGTTCACGCCCTGGCCGCCGGGGCCGGAGGAGCGGTAGACGTCGACCCGCAGCTCGTCCTCGGGCACGTCGATGTGGTCGGTCTGCTCGACCACCGGCACCACCTCGACGCCGGCGAACGACGTCTGGCGGCGGCCCTGGTTGTCGAACGGGGAGATGCGCACCAGGCGGTGCGTCCCCTGCTCCACGGACAACGTTCCGTAGGCGTAGGGAGCCTTCACGGAGAACGTCGCGGACTTGATCCCCGCCTCTTCCGCATACGAGGTGTCGTAGACCTCGTACTGATATCCGTGCCGCTCCGCCCAGCGCGTGTACATCCGCAGGAGCATCTCGGCGAAGTCCGCGGCGTCCACGCCGCCGGCCTCGGCGCGCAGCGTCACCAGCGCCTCCCGGGAGTCGTACTCGCCGGACAGCAGCGTGCGCACCTCCAGCTCGCCGACGGTCTTGGAGACGTCGATCAGCTCGCCCTGCACCTCGGCCAGCGCGTCGGCGTCGCCCTCGGACAGGCTGAGCTCGAAGAGCGTCTCGATGTCCTCCAGGCGCCGGTTCAGCGTGTTGAACCGGTTCAGCTCGGCCTGCAGACCGGACAGCTTGGAGGTCACGGCCTGCGCCTTCACCTGGTCGTTCCACAGGTCCGGGGCCGAAGCCTGCTCCTCCAGATCCGCGATCTGCTTGCGCAGCCTGTCGAGGTCGAGCACGGCCTCGATGGACCCCATGGTCGTGCGGAGGTTCTTGAGCTCTTCGGAAGGATCTGTAGCCACGTGACAAGACTATCCGGAGTAGACCACCCGGAGCTTCGTGGACGAGGCGGCGGTGACCACCACGACCTTGCCGTCGGGGGTCTGGGCGGCGCCGGGCGGCAGCGCGGAGTCCAGTCCCCCGGCACCGGCCTGGCCGTTGCCGTTCATCGCCTTGACGGCGCCGCCGGAGGAACGGGCGAACACATACGGAGTGCCGTCGCCGGAAGTCGCCGCTGCGGGAAGACCCGACAGTGGTGTCTGCACAGGAGCGCCCCACAGTTTGTTCGCATATGTGATCGCGATGATCCCTTGATCAGAGGCGCGCTCTACATATGCGTTGTAGCCAGACGTCGCCGGAGTGGCGGTCAGCGCGACCCCACCAGTTGCATCCCCGACGCCGGGCACAGGCTGCCACTCGCTCCAGGAGTACGTACTAGAGCCGCCCGAAGGACTCCCCGTAGTAGTCATCAGTGTCTTGCCGCTCCCCACAGCCGCGACAATCACCGACCCGTCGACGTTGGCCAACGCCCCCGGCGCGCCGTGCAGCTTCGCGGAGCCCACCGGCGTCCACTTCTGCGACCAGCTGCCCTCTGCGTAGCTGCGCTGGTGGACGACTCCGTCGCTCTCGCGTACGGCGAACAGCTCCAGGCGCCCGGCACCGGTCGCGACCACCGCGGGCTCGGCATCGGTCTTCAGCCCGCGCAGCGGCATCCAGGAATGACTGGTCTCCCCGGGGAGGTACCACATACTCCCGTCGGTGCCTGTGACGAACACGAACAGCGTGGAGCCCCCCGACGCGTCCTTGAGGACCGCGGCCCGCGGCGCGCCCTGAACCGCCACCGGTGCCTGCGGTAGATCCCTGGGACTCAGAAAGCTCAGTCCCGCTGCGGTGGACCGCGTAGTAGTCCCGGCAGGTGAGGACACGGAGGTGGAAGACGTAGTAGAGCCCGCCGGTCCCTGCGAATGCGCCTTGTTGTCCTTCGCGGAGTCGTCGCCGCCGGACATGCTCATCGCCACTGCGGCGGCCGCTCCGCCGACCAACAGCGCCGCGGCGGTAGCGGCGATCCAGCGCGGACGCTTAGTGGTCCCGTCAGAGCCGCCAGTGCGCTCAACGGACTGCGGCAGAGAAGAGGACCCGGAGCGCCGTCGCACATCCCCCTGATCCCGCTCCCGGATCGGCCGCATCAGGTTCAGGTGGGTATCTGCGTCGTCGTCCTTCAGCTCACCACTGGGCACCAACGGCACGATCCCGCTGTGCCGCATCGGAATCGGGTCGATCGTGGGGTTGCGCCCGCCGTGCAGACTGGCCCGCGCCGAGGACCGCACGTCCCAGCCGCCCTCGCGCGGATCGGGGATGTCCAGCGGCGGCATGTCCTCCAGCATCGGCACCAGGTCGCGCAGCCGGGCGCCGAACTCCAAGGCGGTCAGGCGCGCGGCCGGCCCCTTGGCCAGACAGGAGGCGACGAGGGCGGCCAGCGGTCCGGGCACGCCGGGCAGCGCCGGGATCTTGTCGGTGACGTGCCGGCGCAGCACCGCGCCGGGGTGGCCGCCGCCGAACGGCGTCCAGCCGGTGAGCAGCTCGAACAGCACGGTGCCCAGCGCGTACATGTCCACCGCGGGCCCGGGCTGCAAGCCCTCGATGACCTCCGGCGCCAGGTAGTCCGGGGTGCCGATGATCCGGGTGGCGCGGGTCCGGCGCGGGCCGTCGACGAGGCGGGCGATGCCGAAGTCGGCCAGCCGCGGCACCAGGGCGCCGCCGGAATGGTCCAGCAGGATGTTCTCGGGTTTGACGTCGCGGTGGATGATCCCCTGCGCGTGCGCGGCCGCCAGGCCCTCGGCGGTGCCTGCGACCAGGAGCACGGCCAGCTGCGGGCGCAGCACCCGCTCGTTCTCCAGCAGGTGGCGCAGGTCCGAGCCGCGGACCAGGTCCATGACCAGAGCCAGG
>JAEKKI010000294.1 GCA_019510485.1 Catenulisporales bacterium | reverse complement strand
TGCACGCCGAGCGCGTTCGGTTGGCTGCGCGCGAGCAACGGCTTGCTGAGCGCTTTACGGCTTCGCATCCGGGGGTGGCGGTGGCTGAGATTCCGGCGCAGCCCGGGGACATTCATGATCTGGATGGGCTGCGGGTGGCCGGGGGCTTGTTGGCTGGTTGAGCGCTTTGGCGCCACGCCCTCGTTCGGCGCGATTTCGGTGGCGATTCGGCGTCAGGGCCTTGGCTGCGGTGGCGTGTGTCGCCGATCCTGGGCGGGCATTGCTGGCGCGTGCTTTCCTTGTTGGATGGTGGCCCCCTTCTGGGTGGGTGGCCCTGACCGCGACCCCAGCTCTACCGCGACCGCTGGCTAAGCCGCTCCACATTAGTCAGCACCACAGCCCGAGCCTCCAGCCGCAGCCATCCGCGCCCCGCGAAGTCCGCCAGCGCCTTGTTCACCGTCTCGCGAGAAGCGCCGACCAGCTGGGCCAGCTCCTCCTGAGTCATGTCGTGCGCGACGTGGATTCCGTCCTCAGCCGGCGTACCGAAGCGGGCCGACAGATCCAGCAGCGCCTTGGCCACGCGGCCGGGTACGTCGGAGAACACCAGGTCGGACATCGAGTCGTTGGTGCGCCGCAGCCGCCGCGCGATCGCCCGCAGCAGCGCTCGGGCCACGTCGGGGCGGGAGGCCAGCCACGGGGTCAGCTCGTCCGAGCTCAGGCCGAGCAGTGTGGAGTCGACCAGGGCGGTGGCCCCTGCTGAACGGGGGCCGGGGTCGAACAGCGACAGCTCGCCGAACATCTCGCCGGGGCCGAGGACCGCGACCAGGTTCTCGCGGCCGTCGCCGCTGGTGCGGCCGAGCTTGATCTTTCCGCGCAGCACCACGTACAGCGAGTCCCCGGGGTCGCCCTCCTGGAACAGGACTTCACCTCGGGCCAGCTCGATCTCGTTCATGGAGGCGCGCAGCGAGGCCGCGGCGTCCTGGTCGAGCGTGGCGAAGAGGGGCGTACGGCGCAGTACGTCGTCCACGGGTTTCTCCTCTTTATGGCAGTGCTGTTCCGCAACCAGTGTGACGCAGGGAGCGCCTGCGCAGCACGCCGGGTCCGGCTATCGTGCGATATCCATTAGACCGTATGAGTCGTCAACTCCACGAAAGCGTCCGTACCAGCGCATCCAGCGCTCGCGGGTAGGCCGCCTCGCCGGGCGAGCCGAAGCCGACCACGATGCCTTGCGGCCGGTCAGAGGTATCGGAGGCGGAGGCGACGGCGTCCCACAGCCCGGCAAGCCCTTCCAACTCTAGATCGAACTCGGCAGCCCGGGCGAGCACTTCGGCTTCGCTCATCCCGGCCGGCTCTAGCCGAACCAGCGCGTGCAAGCCGGCGGCGATCCCGCCGAGCGCGAAGCCCGCCGCCGGTCGTCCTGCCTTGGGCCGCAGCCGCTCGGCGAGCAGGTCCCGCCGTCGGCGGTAGCGCAGACGGCACGCCCGGATGTGCCGATCGTAGTCGTGCGAGGTGATGAACTCCGCGAGCGTCAACTGTCCCAACGCCTCAGACTGGTGATCGGCGTGCCGCTTGGCCTCCGTGACCGGAACGAGCAGCCTTTCAGGCAACACCATCCAGGCCAAGCGGACTCCCGGACCCAGAGTCTTGGAAGCCGTGCCCAGATAAACAGTGTGCTCGGGCAGCACGCCCTGAAGCGCTCCGACCGGCTGCCGGTCATAGCGGAACTCGCCGTCGTAGTCGTCCTCGACGACGATCCGCCCGCCATCCCGGCATGCCCACTCGACCAGCGCCTGCCGCCGCGCCGGATGGAGCGTCGAGCCGACCGGATACTGATGGCTCGGAGTCACCACCACCGCCCCGACGTCGCGGTGACCGGGTCCGGACAACAGCTCGACCCGCGCCCCGTCGTCATCCACCGGCAGCGGCACGACCGAGGCGCCGGTGCCGCGCACGACCTGGTGGAACAGCGGGATGTACGGATCCTCCATCGCCACCGCGCCGCCGAGCACCTGCCCGAGCAGCGCCAGGCCCTGCACCGCGCCGGAGACGATGACGATCCGCTCCGGATCGGCCAGCACGCCGCGGGTCCGGCCCAGATACCCGGCCAGCGCCCGGCGCAACTCGATCCGGCCGCGCGGGTCGCCGTACCCGAACACATCGGACGGCGCCGCGGTCAGGGCCCGGCGCGAAGCACGCAGCCACGCGGCGCGGGGAAAACGCGACAGGTCCGGTGAGCCCGGCCGCAGGTTGTGGGTGAGCTGCCGCGCCGATGTCGCCGGGGTCGCCGATGCCGCCGATGCCGTCGGCGGCTTCGATGAGCTCGACCGGCTCGGCACCGTCTCCCCCGCCAACGCGGCAACCCGCGTCCCCGACCCCCGCACCGCCACCAAATGCCCTTCGGCGACCAGCTGCTCATACGCCGACGACACCGTCCCCCGCGCCATCCCGAGCTCGACAGCCAGCGTCCGCGTCGACGGCAGCCGCACCCCGGCGGCCAGCCGCCCGTCCCGGATCGCCTCCCGCTCCAACCCGACCCGCCGTCCCGAGGCCGGATCCACCGCCAGGTGCAGGTCGACATCCAAAGTGGACCAATATTCAGCCATGATATTGGATCCTAACAGCGGTCCACATCCTCGCTACCGTCATCACCATGACAACGAACGCCGAGACCATCGAATACGTGAAGCCCACCGCCCGCCTCGCCGTGGACGACCTCGCCCCGAAGATCGCCGAGGCGATGAACGGCCTGGAGGGCGCCGCCCGCGCCGGCAGCCTGGAAGAGCCGCTACGCGAACTGATCAAGCTCCGCGCCTCGCAGATCAACGGTTGTGTGTACTGCGTCGACATGCACAGCCGCGACGCGGTGGCCGGCGGCGACACGTGGCGCCGCATGAACCTGGTGGCGGTCTGGCGCGAAGCGCCGTATTTCACCGCTCGCGAGCGCGCCGCGCTGGCCCTGACCGAGGCCGTGACCCGGCTGGCCGACCGCGAGGTGCCCGATACGGTCTGGAACGAGGCCGCCGCGCACTTCACCGAGCAGGAACTGGCCGAGCTGGTATGGCAGATCGGCATCATCAACCTGTGGAACCGGCTTGGCGCGGCCGCCCGGCCGTGGGACTTGTCCGGCGGCGCGCAGGACTGACGGAGATCAAGGTTCCGGTCCAGCGGGGGGCGGACCGGAACCTCACCCGCGCGGAATCCACCGCGCCCCCAACTCCTCGTCGCTCGGCGGCGGACCGGGCATCTCACCGCGAGCCGCCTCCGGACGCAGCGCGTCGAAGTGCATCGCCAGATACCGGTGCCGCAGCTCCCTGGTTCGCTCCGGGTTCGGCCCGCTGACCGCGGTCAACTGCTCCAGCAGCATGGCGATGTCGCTGAACGCGAAGTCGGAGCGCACCACGCCGGCTTCGTGCGCTTCCTGGAAGATCCGGCCGGCGACGTCCACCGCCAGCGCCGTTTGGCGGAACATCTCCTCGGTCGGCGTGAAGGTGCCGGCCAGGCTCACGGTCAGCGCGTGCACGTCGGCGTCGATCACCGCGCGGACGAAGGACGTGAACCTCTCCCACGGCCCGGCGTCGGAGGCCAACGCCGCCTCGGCGCAGGCGATATACGTCGCCAAGCCGTCCGCGCACAGCGTCTGCAGCAGCACCTCCTTGCTCTCATAACGCCGGTACAGCGCGCTGATTCCGACACCGGCCTCCTTGGCGACGGCGGAGATCGGCGCGGCCGGATCGGCGATGAAGACCTGGCGCGCAGCGTGCAGGATCGCCTCGTCGTTGCGGTTGGCCTGGGCTTTGCGGCCGGAGAGCGGTCCGGTCCGCGAGGTGCTCTGGGGATTCGGCATGCCCTCAGGGTAGCACTTGAACGGAATGCTTTGTTCCGCTACAGTGGACGCAGAACGGAACGAGCGATTCCGTTCCAAAGGAGAACCGCCATGACCGCCGCGACCATGCAGACCACCGCGATCCGCCCGTACCGCGTCGAGATCCCGCAGGCCGACATCGACGACCTCAACCGCCGCCTGGACCGGGCCCGCTGGACGTCCGTGATCGAGGGCACCGACGGCGAGTACGGCACCCCGCTGTCCCGCGTGCAGCAGTTGGCCGAGTACTGGCGGAACGGCTTCGACTGGCGGGCCTTCGAAGCACGGCTGAACGCGTACCCGCAGTTCCTGACCGAGATCGACGGCCAGGACATCCACTTCCTGCACGTGAAGTCCGCCGCGCCCAACGGCACCGCCCTGCTCCTCACCCACGGCTGGCCGGGCTCCCAGGCCGAGTACCTGGACGTCATCGAACCGCTGACCGCCGCCGGCTTCGACCTCGTCATCCCCTCGATTCCCGGCTTCGGCTTCGCCGGCCCCACGACGACCCGCGGCTGGAACGT
>JAEKKI010000259.1 GCA_019510485.1 Catenulisporales bacterium | reverse complement strand
GCCGGGCTTCGTTCGAACTGGTGCAGAAGGCGGTCGCCGGCGGGATCCCGGTCCTGGCGGCGGTGTCGGCGCCGTCGTCGCTGGCGGTGAGCCTGGCGGTGGATTCGGGGCTGACGCTGGTCGGGTTCCTGCGCGGGCGGACGGCGAACGTGTACTGCGGTGCGGAGCGGGTGGCTGGTTAACTCATCGTCTGCGCCGTATCCGCCGCCGATCGCGCGGACCGCCGGGCGCGGCGGCCGCGACGAGTTTCCGGTGCCGGGGCCCGGCTTCCAGCGGCTGCTGCCGGCCTTCGCGCTTGGCCTCGTACTGCGCGGCGTCGGCGAGCCGGAACAGCAGATCCCGGTCGTGGACCGGTCCGGCCGGGCCGTCGGTCGCGGCGTGGCCGACCGCGGCGCCGTCGATGCCGTCCACCTTGGCGGCGCGGGCCGCGAGCTCCTCGGCGAGCCGGGTCACGGTGGCCGAGCCCTGACCCACCACCAGGACGCTGAACTCGTCGCCGCCGATACGCGCGGCCAGCGCGCCGTCCACGGCGCCCGCCACCGCCGACAGGTGGCCGGCGAGCTGCTCCAGGACGGCGTCGCCGGTGTCGTGGCCGGAGGTGTCGTTGACCTGTTTGAGGCCGTTGACATCGCAGATGATCAATCCCACGGGCAGTGCCGTCAGGCGGTGCAGCTCCATCGCCTCGTCGAGGCCGACCTCGATGGCGCGGCGGTTGGCCAGGCCGGTGAGCTCGTCGGTGTAGGCCAGCCGCTCCAGGTACTCCTGCCGGTCGGCCTGCGCGAGACCGGCGCTGACCAGCGCGCCGAGGGTGGCGGCGAAGTCGAGGTCGGCGTCGGTGTAGGGCTCCTGATCGGCGGCGCGCGCCGCGTGCAGCTCGCCCCAGACCTGGCCGGCGAAGAATATCGGGGCTATCAGCGCACTGTGCCGCCGGCGCAGTTGCAGCGACGCGGTGCGCCGGGGATCGGCATCGGTGTCGTCGCTGCGCAGCGTCCAGGGACGCGGGTACTCCTCCTCGGTGACGATCCGCGGGAAGTCCGAGGGCGCGTACCACTCCTCGTCCGGGAACCGTTCCTCGAAGGGCAGCAGGTCGCCGTGGTTGATCAGCACCCGCAGCTGCCCGGTGGCGCGCACGTACTCCGACAGCGACACCACGCGCGCGTCCAGCGCCTTGCGCGATTCCTCGGCCGCGACGGTGAGGACTTCTGAGAAGCCGTGCACCTGCGCGAGGGCCCGAGCCAGGTCCGTCAGCGCGCGCAGCCGGATCGATGGTTGATCACCCATTGCCACGGTCCCCGTTAGCAAGCACGGGACCACGCTAGGTGATCCTCCCCGGCTGTGCCACTTTCACCCGTCCGGGGGACGGCCCACCGGATCGACGCCCGGTGTCGGTACCGTGGCCCGACGTGACCGGAGCCCGTTCACCCACGCCCCCGCCGTCGAAGTATGGGGAGGGCCGCTACGCCTCGGTCAGCCGCGTCCGGGGCCCGGCCCGCAGCACCTGAGAAGGCAGCGTCCGCCCCACGGCCCGCTCCGCGTACGCCGCCGTCTCCAGCAGCGCCTCCAGATCCACGCCGGTGTCGATGCCCATGTCCTCGACCATGTGGACCAGTTCCTCGGTGGCGATGTTGCCGGACGCACCCGGCGCATAGGGACAGCCGCCGAGGCCGCCGACCGAGGCGTCGAAGTCGGTGACGCCCAATTGCAGCGCGGCCAAGACGTTGGCCAGGCCGGTGCCGCGCGTGTTGTGGAAGTGCAGGTTCAGCGGCAGTTCAGGGTGCGCTGAGCGGGTCTCACCGATCAGTCGGGTGACGCGCGTGGGAGTCGCCATACCAGTGGTGTCGCCATAGGACAAGGAATCGGCGCCATGCGCCACGGCTGTGCCGGCTACCCACAGGACGCGCTCGGTCGGAACATCGCCCTCGTAGGGGCAGCCCCAGGCGGTGGAGACGATGACCTGCACTGTGGCGTCACGGCCATGGGCCAAGTCGATGATCGCGGCGATGTCGTCGAGCGACTCGGCGGTGCCGCGGTTGAGATTCTTCTTGTTGTGCGTGTCCGAGGCGGAGACCACGACCTCGATCTCCTGGAAGCCGGCGTCCAGCGCTCGCTCGGCGCCCTTGAGGTTCGGCACCAGCGCCGAGTAGCGAACGCCTGAGGAACGCGTCATCTGCGCGGCGACCTCGGCGGCGTCAGCCATCTGCGGGATCGCCTTCGGGTGAACGAACGAGACCGCCTCGATGCGCGACACGCCGGTGGCGGACAGGCGGTCGATCAGCTCGATCTTGGTCTCGGTGGAGACCGGGTCCTCGTTCTGGAGGCCGTCGCGCGGCCCGACTTCTCGGAGCGACAGCGCTGTCGGCAGATCAGTCATGCTTATGACGCTAGCAGCGGTGTCTCACAACGTGGAACGTGAGAGGCGTCTCACTCCGCGGCCGTGAGCACCGAAGGCTCGATCTCTCCCAGCCCGCGCACCATCCGCAGCCCGATCGGCATGACCACGAACGCGTCATCGCCGACCAGCGCGGCGGCCAGCTCCGGGTCGACGACGATCTGGTCCGGCTCGGCCATCGCCGTCAGCCGCGCGGCCAGGTTCACGGTCGTGCCGTAGATGTCGCCGTTGCGCTGCACCACGTGCCCGTACGCCACGCCGATGCGCAGCTCCGGCACGGCCTCGGTGCGCCGCATCAGCGCCAGCAGGTCCAGCGCGATCCGCGCGGCGCGCGCCGGGGAGTCGGCGGCGAACATGATCTCGTCGCCCAGCGTCTTGATCAGCCGGCCGCCGCCGTAGGCCACCGTGTCGGCGGCGTTGGCCTCGAACACCGACACCAGGCCCGCCAGCTCCTCCTCGGACAGCTGACGCGACAGGCGGGTGAACGACACCAGGTCGGCGAACCCGACGGCCTGCAAACCCTCGGCGTGCTCCTGCATCTGCTGGCGCACCCGGCCGGCGGCCGCGGCGAGCTGCCGGCGCCAGACGTAGACCAGCAGCTCCTCCAGCTCCGGCATGACGCGGCGGCCGATGCGGTAGCCGAACTCGGCCATCTCGGCGGGGCCCACGCCGGCCGTGTCGAAGGCGTCGAACAAGGCGTCGACCTGCCATTCGGCCAGGCGCGCGGTGGTCTGGCCCATGGAGCGGGCGACCTGGGTGGCGAACTCCTCGCTGAACAGGCCGCTGCGGGACAGGCCGCCGAGCCGGAGCAGCGCGTCGACGTCGGCGTCGGTGAAGGCGCGGGCCTGGCCGACGTCGGCGAAGCCCATGGCGCGCCAGTAGCGGCGGGCTTCGTCGTAGGGGATGCCGGCGGCCTTGCAGACCTCGTATGCGGTGTGCCGGGGGACGCCGCCGAGCAGCAGCGACTCCAGCTCGTCGCCGCCGGCCTTGGGCCGGGGAGCGGGCCCGGCGGCGGGGCCGGCGGGTCTGGTGACCCGGGCCCGGCGGGCAGAGCCGGAGCCGGGGCCCGCGCGGCGCGGGACGGAGGGGACCGTCGTGGGGGCGGTCCCGTCCGTCACGGCGTGGGTCTCGGAGGACTCTGCGGACTCGGCGGCCTCGCGCGGCTCCGCCGCCCCGTCATCTCCCGACTCCCTGCGCGCCATCGTGCTCCGTGCTCCAGCCCTGGTCGCCTTAAATGAACTCGAACATCACCGGCGGCGGTGGTGCTCCTCGGCGTCGGTCTCCTCGGTCTCGGCGACGCCGTTCGCGCCGACGTTGCTGATCAGCGTGGTCAGCTCCCGCTGCGTGGCCTCCACGTGCGGGATGTCCTGCAGCTGCTCCTGGCCGTGCTCGCCGGCCGACTCCACCACCAGCGTGCCACAGCCCAGGATCCGCTCCAGCAGGCCGTTGTGCTGGAACGACACGTCGTTGATCTTCACCAGCGGCATGTCGCGGCCGTGCCGCTGTATGAAGCCCTCGCGGATGATCAGCCGCTTGTTGGTGACGATGTAGTTCTTGTTCAGCCAGATGATCCACGGCCGCAGCGTGAAGACGAAGATGTCGAGCAGCGCCGCCGCGCCGACGCCGATGGCCGCGTACTTGCGGGCGTCGCCGCTGGTGAACCCGACCGCGGCGCCGAACGCGGCGACCGCGACGATCAGGTTCAGTACCGGAAGGATCAGCGCCTTCCAGTGCGGACGCAGGGCGAGATCGACCTGCTCGCCGGGCGCCAGAAGGTGCTTGGGGTAACCCATTTCGTCACTACTCCCTCAGCTCCGCGCCTCCCCCCTGTGAGGAAGCGAAGGTGTCTGTCGCCACGCATACTGGCAGACAACGGTGTCCGTTGGCAGTGACAGGGTCTTGTTACCTGAGATGGACGACATCGCCCGCGCCGAACGCCCGCTCGCCGTCGGCGTCGCGCACCAGCAGCCGGCCGTCGCCGTCCAGGCCCACGGCTTCGCCCTCGAACGCCGCGCCGCCGGGGACCTCGACCCGCACCCGCCGGCCGAAGGTGGCGCAGGAAGCGGCATAAGCGCTGGCCAGGCCGCTGGCCATGGGGTCGCCGCCGGTGACGGACCAGTCGGAGTACCAGCGCTCCAGCTCGCGCAGGACCGCGCGCAGGATCGTGTCGCGGTCGGCGGCCTTGGCTTCTTCCAGGACGAGCGAGGTCGCGTGCGGCGCGGGGAGTTCGCCGGCGCGCAACGAGACGTTGAGGCCCACGCCGATGACGGCGGCCGCGCCGGCCGGGGTCTCCACCCGCTCGACGAGGATGCCGCCGAGCTTGCGGGCGGCGCCGTAGCCGGCGTCGTCCCCCGCATCGCCGGCCGTGTCGTCGACCCCGCCGTCTACCCCGTCATCGACCCTGTCGTCGACGACGATCAGATCGTTCGGCCACTTCAACCGCACCGGCACCCCGGTCACGGCGTCCACCGCCGTCCGCACCGCGGTCCCGGCCAGCAGCGGCAGCCAGCCCCACCGCGCCGGCGCCACGTCACTCGGCCGGAGCAGCACGGAGAAGAACAGCCCGGACCGGGCCGGCGCCGTCCAGGTCCGCCCCAGCCGCCCGCGCCCGGCACTCTGCGCCTCGGCGACCTCGACCAGTCCCTCGGCCGCCCCGGCGCGCGCCGCCTCGGCGAGGTCGGCGTTCGTGGAGCCGGTCTCGGCGCGCACGTCGATCCGCCGCCACAGCCCGCCGGGGCGCACCACCGCCTTGTTCACCGCCAGCTCGCGCAGCGGCGGGCGGTCGAGATTCGTGTAAGGCGATTCACTAGTCACTCCCCGAGGCTATTCCCCTCCTACGCATTACAGTGACCACGTGACTGAGGCTCCCCACACCACAGAGAGCAAGCTCGCCGAACTCCGCAGCCGCCTGGACACGGCGATCCACGCCGGCAACGAGCGGGCCGTGGAGAAGCAGCACGCCAAGGGGAAGATGACCGCGCGCGAGCGGATCGAGTACCTGCTGGACGAGGGCTCCTTCATGGAGCTGGACGAGCTGTCGCGGCACCGGTCGGCGCGGTTCGGGATGGAGCGGAACCGGCCCTACACCGACGGCGTGGTCACCGGGTTCGGGACCGTCGACGGGCGCCAGGTGTGCGTGTTCTCCCAGGACGTCACCATCTTCGGCGGGGCGCTCGGCGAGGTGTACGGCGAGAAGATCGTCAAGGTGCTGGACCTGGCGCTGAAGCTGGGCTGCCCGATCGTCGGCATCAACGAGGGCGGCGGGGCGCGGATCCAGGAGGGCGTGGTCTCGCTCGGGCTCTACGGCGAGATCTTCCGGCGCAACGTGCTGGCCTCCGGGGTGATCCCGCAGATCTCGCTGATCATGGGCGCGGCGGCCGGCGGACACGTCTACTCCCCGGCGCTGACCGACTTCGTGGTGATGGTCGACCAGACCTCGCAGATGTTCATCACCGGCCCGGACGTCATCAAGACCGTCACCGGCGAGGACGTCTCCATGGAGGACCTGGGCGGGGCGCGGACGCACAACACCAAGTCCGGCAACGCGCACTACATGGGCGCCGACGAGAAGGACGCCATCGACTACGTCCAGGGCCTGCTGTCCTTCCTGCCGAGCAACAACCTGGACGACGCTCCCGTCTACGACGTGGCGGCCGACCTTGAGGTCTCCGCCGCTGATCTGGAACTCGACAGCCTGATCCCGGACTCGGCGAACCAGCCCTACGACATGCACCGCGTCATCGAGCACATCGTGGACGACGCCGACTTCCTCGAAGTGCAGCCGCTGTTCGCGCCGAACATCGTCGTGGGCTTCGGCCGGGTCGAGGGCCGCAGCGTCGGCGTCGTCGCCAACCAGCCGATGCAGCTGGCCGGCTGCCTGGACATCGACGCCTCGGAGAAGGCCGCGCGCTTCGTGCGCACCTGCGACGCCTTCAACGTCCCGGTCCTGACCTTCGTCGACGTCCCCGGCTTCCTGCCGGGCACCGACCAGGAGTGGAACGGCATCATCCGGCGCGGCGCCAAGCTCATCTACGCCTACGCCGAGGCCACCGTGCCGCTGCTGACCATCATCACCCGCAAGGCCTACGGCGGCGCCTACGACGTCATGGGCTCCAAGCACCTCGGCGCCGACCTGAACGTCGCCTGGCCGACCGCGCAGATCGCGGTGATGGGCGCGCAGGGTGCCGTCAACATCCTGTACCGCAAGGAACTCGCCGCGGCTGAAGATCCCGCGGCCGAGCGCGCACGGCTGATCCAGGAGTACGAGGGCGAACTCCTGAACCCCTATCAGGCGGCTGAACGCGGCTACGTCGACTCGGTGATCGAGCCGTCGCAGACCCGCGCCTACGTCATCAAGGCCCTGCGGGCGCTGCGGAACAAGCGCGAGACGCTGCCGCCGAAGAAGCATGGGAACATCCCCCTGTGAGCGCCGCGAGCCCCGAGATCCGCGTGGTGCAGGGGAACCCGACCCCTGACGAGGTGGCGGCTGTGGTCGCCGTGCTGGCCGCGGTCTCCGCCACGCAGTTACGATCGGGTAACGATCAGCGAAGTGACAAGCCGCCAAGCGGCTGGACCGCACGCGAGCGCGGTGTGCGCGCCCCGCTGCGTGCCGGCCCCGGCGGTTGGCGCGCCTCGGCGTTTCCCCAAGCTCGGTAGGGTCTTTCCCGCCAGCCGTACGCCCTAGGGAGTAGTCGGTCGACGTCGCGTCATCTATTTGGGGATTCACAGTTTCCCCCCAAAGTCGCATCCGGTCCGTCAGGCCGTCCGGGTACAGTTGACAGCGATACAAGAAACGAAAGCCAAAGCTCCGCTTCAGGGGGGTTCCCAGCAATGCCCGTACAGTCGTCCATATCTGGAAAGCGTTCGGTCCGTGCTCTGACGATGACGATCGCCGTCGGCGCCGTATCCGGGCTCGCCCTGTCCGCGTGCTCGTCCTCCGGCTCGACCGGCAGCGGCGGCAGCGGGGGGAACAACAGCGGCGGCAAGACCCCGACCGAGGCGCTCGCCGCCGCGGTCCACAACATCTCCAGCGGCAAGGGCGAGGCCTTCCAGCTCTCGCTGAAGCCCGACGACGCGATGATCGCGGCGATGAACAAGGACTCCAGCAAGCAGGACGCGACCATCGCCAAGGCGCTGTTCGGCAACGGCGGCATCGTCGTGAAGTTCGCCCTCAGCTCCGACAAGCCGCTGAAGGACCTCAAGCCCGGCGAGACGCCGAACGTCGAGTTCGTCGCGAACGCCGGCGGCACCGAGTACCTCGACGTGCGCAGCGTCGCCGGCGCGGTGTACCTGAAGGCGAACGTGCCGCAGATCGCGCAGCTGGGCGGCAAGTCCGTCGGCGACCTCAACAGCCAGCTGGGCCAGATCCCGCCGGACTTCCAGGCGCCGGTGCAGGCCGTGCTGGCCGGCAAGTGGGTCGGCGTGAGCGCCGCGGACCTCAAGGGCCTGGAGCAGATGGCCTCCAGCCTCGGCGGCGGCGACCTGAGCTCCACCACGGCGCCGGGGACGAACCCCGCGCTGCTGTCCGGTATGGAGGCCTCGCTGCTCAAGGCGCTGACCCAGGACGCCACCGTCAGCGACAAGGGCGGCGGCCAGCTGGAGGTGACCGGCAAGGTCAAGGTCATCGGCCAGGACATCCTGCAGGCCGTGGGCCCGGCGCTGAACGCGGTCCCGGGCCAGAGCAAGGCCGACCTGGACAAGGCCCGCGAGAGCCTGAACTCGATCCCGGACAGCGAGACCGTCACCTTCGAGGTGTGGCTGAAGAGCAACCAGATCAACGAGCTGCAGATCGACCTGGCGCAGTTCATGCCCAAGACCGAGAGCGGCGGCGGCAAGCTGCCGCTGGACATGAAGTTCAGCCAGGACGCCGGGAAGGTCAGCGCGCCCGACGGCGTGACGAACATCGACGTCAAGAAGCTGATCGGGGCGCTGGGGTCGCACAGCTGACCGGTCGGCGGCCGGCCGGCGAGCCAGACGCGCGAAGGCGCCGCGGGTCCACACCGGGCCCGCGGCGCCTTCGTCTTGTCCCGGCCGGCCTCAGCGCCAGTAGGCGGTGTAGTCGACGCCGAGTTCGGCCATCAGCTTGCGCAGCAACGGCTTGGACAGCCCGACGACGTTCGAGTGGTCGCCGTCCAGCCGGTCCACGAAGGCGCCGCCGAGGCCGTCGATGGTGAACGCGCCGGCCACCCGCAGCGGCTCGCCGGTGGCGACGTAGGCCAGTACCTCAGCATCGCTCGGCTCGCCGAAGTGCACGACGGTCGCGGCCACCTCGCCGGCCTCCTTGCCGGTGCCGCGGTCGACCAGCCAGTGGCCGGTGAGCAGCACGCCGGAACGGCCGCGCATCGCGTGCCAGCGCGCTACGGCCTCTTCGGCGGTGTCCGGCTTGCCCAACGGCCGGCCGGCGAATTCCAGCACCGAGTCACAGCCGATCACCAAGGCGCCGCCGGTCTCCGGCAGCGCCGCCACGGCGCGCGCCTTGGCCTGCGCCAGGGCCAGCGCGACCTGCGCGGGCGTGGCGTCGGGGCCGAGCGCGGCCTCGATCGCGTCCTCGTCGACGCCGCTGACCAGGACGCGCGGATCGAAACCGGCGCCGCGCAACAGGGCGAGGCGGGCTGGGGAAGCGGAGGCGAGGATCAGTTCAGGAGTCGCGGGCATACCCCGACCTTACTAATGCGCTCGGAAGTAGCTGGACTCCTCCCTAGCCACTGACCAGGCTGTCCAGCTGCTTTCGAGTGCACTTAGTAAAATTCGGCACAGTAGCTATGCGGTCTCAGGCGATCTTCGGCGTGCCGCCGTTCCCGGCGCCGGGCCCGCCATTCGGCGCGGGCTCGACCGGACCGGGCTCGGGCTTGGGCGCGGGCGGCGTCACCATCGCCACCGCGAGCGCCGCGGTCAGCAGGACGAACACGCCGCCGAGCAGGAACAGCTGCGTCCAGCCGGTCAATCCGGTGACCACGATCGTGACGAACAGCTGGAGGGCGGCGATGGCCATCATCACGACGAGCACGCCCACCTGGAGGACGCCGGGGGAGGCGGGCCCGAAGCTGGTGCCGTTGCCGAAGGACACGAAGCCGTAGAAGCCGGCCGCCACGATCAGCGAGCCGAGCGCCTCCGCGGCCAGGGCCAGCGCACCGGCGAAGATCAGTACCTTGCGTCCTGCGGCATTGCGTACCACGGCAGCTCCCAATGGCGTCATCGGCCGATGTGGCAGAAACCTACCGGCGGGTAGCAGCCGCTTCAAGGGGGCGCCGCCTCCCGATCGGGTGACACGGCGATCGCATTAACGGCGGCGCGTGGATCAATCGCCGAAAAACGGTTCATGGCCGACCTAGTATCGTGGCCCGTGATGGCACCGGACCCGGACCGACGGACCGCGCTGCGGGCGGGGCTGGCCGCGCTGGGAGCGGCCGTCGCGTCGGCGGGGGTCGCGGGGTGCTCGGGCCGGACGCCGGAGACCGACAAGAGCTCAGCTTCGGGATCGCCGTCGCCATCACCGTCGTCATCCGCGGCGGCGTCGTCGACCCCTGAAGCCGCGAGCACCCCGTCCTCGAATCGCAGTGCGGCGAGTCCGCCCGCTGACGAAGTCGACCACGCCGTGAGCGGCCGGCAGCAGGTGGCGCTGACGTTCCACGGCGACGGCGACCCGAAACTCGCCGAGGCGCTGCTGAAGGAAGCCGAGGCAGATGGCGCACGGCTCACGGTCCTGGCCGTCGGACGCTGGCTCGGCGAGCACCCGGAGATGGCCCGCCGGGTCCTGGACGGCGGCCACGAACTCGGCAACCACACCGAGAACCACGTCGACATCGCGCGCCTGTCCCCCGCCGGGGCATTCGCCGAGATCCAGGCCTGTGCCGAGCGGCTGCGCAAGCTCACCGGATCGCCCGGCGTGTGGTTCCGGCCGTCGCAGACCCAGCACGCGGATCCTATGCTGGTGGCGCAAGCGCACCGGGCGGGCTACCGCACGGTGCTGTCATACGGCATCGACCCCCTGGACTATCAGGACCCGCCGGCCGCGGCGATCGCCGACCGGCTGTTGGCCGCGGTCCGTCCCGGAGCCGTCGTGTCGCTGCACCTGGGGCACCGCGGCACGGTCGCCGCCCTGCCGACGGTCCTCGCCGGCCTGAAGACCCGCGGCCTGGCCGCGGTCACAGCATCGGAGCTGTTCTCGTGACGCCCACCCCCGACAACGAGTCCCCGCCCGGCCATTCATCCCACGGCGCGCACGGCCGGCGGACGACCTCGCCGCAGCGGATCCGGAAGCGACGGCTGACGGCGACACTCGTCGCCACCGGTGCCATCGCCGCGGGTGTGTGGCTGGCGACGGATCGCAGTATCTGGCACGAAGATGCCGACTCCGCTGCCAAGGGTGCCGGGAGCGCCCACGCCACCGGCGGCGATATGCCGGGTATGAACATGAACTCGGAGAACAGTTCGGGCACCCCCGGTGCGTCGGCGGCCGGCGGCGGTCCCCCGGAGGCCGCGGCCCGCGGCGGCTCGCTCCAGCCGGCCGCGCTTCCCGGCATGCCGCCCTACGACCCGGCCGACCTGTACTCCTTCGACCACCCCGGCATGGTGTCGCCGGTCATCGCCTCCGCCCTGCCGCGCATCTACGTGCCGAACACCGAAAGCAACACCGTCACGGTGATCGATCCGGCGGACTTCCACGTCATCGAGACGCTGAAAGTGGGAAGGCAGCCGCAGCACGTGGTCCCGTCGTGGGACCTGAAGACACTCTGGGTCAACAACGACCTCGGCAACACCCTGACGCCCATCGACCCGTTCACGGGCAAGCAGGGGGCGCCGGTCGCGGTGCACGATCCGTACAACCTCTACTTCACCCCGGACGGCACCTCGGCGGTGGTGATGGCCAGCAAGGACATGCAGCTGGTGTTCCGCGACCCGCACACCATGGCGGTGCAGAAGACGCTGCCGGTCCCGTGTTCCGGAGTGAACCACGCGGACTTCGCACCGGACGGCTCGTACTTCATCGTGTCCTGCGAGTTCTCGGGGCAGCTGCTGAAGGTGGACACCAGGAACCGGGCCCTGCTCGGCGTGGTCGACCTGCCGCAGAAGGGCGCCATGCCCCAGGACGTGAAGATCTCTCCGGACGGCAAGGTCTTCTACGTCGCCGACATGGCGGCCGACGGCCTGTGGACCGTCGACGGCAACGCCTTCAAGGTGACCGGACTGATCCCCACCGGGAAGGGCACCCACGGGCTCTACGTCTCGCGCGATTCGACGACGATGTACGTCTCCAACCGCGGCGAGGGCACGATCACGCTGTTCGACTTCGCCAGCGGCAAGGCGCGCGGCAAGTGGCAGCTGCCGGGCGGCGGATCGCCGGACATGGGCGGCGTCTCGGCGGACGGCAAGGTGCTGTGGCTCTCCGGGCGCTACAACGAGGAGGTCTACGCGATCTCGACGACCGACGGGAAGCTGCTGGCGCGGATTCACGTGGGACGGGGGCCGCATGGGTTGTGCGTGTATCCGCAGCCGGGGCGGTATTCGCTGGGGCACACGGGGATCTTCAGGTAGCGCTCTGTTCCTTATGCGTGCGGTCCAACGGTGACCTTGTCCAGAACCAATTCGGGCTTCACGTCGAGGATGGCGCCGATCCGGTCGACCTGAGCGTGGAGCTCGGCGAGGCCGGCGCTGTCGAGGTCGGCGAGCGCTTCGACGGTGACTTGGGCCTTCTTTCCGCTCTTCTTCAGATGCCAGACTCCGGCGGCCATTCCGTCGCGGAGCAGGACCGGGAAGTTGCCCGCCTGGCCGCGGTTCAGGGCTCGCCCCGCAGCGGGGCCGGGGAACAGGCGGTCGCGCGGCTGGCCGGCCACACCGTAGGCATCGAAGTAGGGCAGGAGTCGTACTCCCTGTGGTCGTTCGTCGGGGAACTCCGTGTCGTGTGCGGCGAGGTAGGCCGTCGTGCCTTCGAAACCCACCTCGGTCAGCGAGTCCCGGAGATCGGCGAACACCTTCGTGGCCCAGGACGGCGGTGCGCCGAACCACTTCGCGAAGTTCGCAGGCGTCGCGGGTCCGTAGGCGGTGAGGTAGGCGCGCACCACGAAGGCGAGACCCTCGTCGGTCGGCGACGGCGACAGGCCGGGACTCATATACGTCACCTTGCGTCCGCGATTCGGCCCGAAGCACAGCGCTCCCCGGTGTGCCGCCACGGAGATCGCCTGGCGCCAGCGCGGCCAGAAATTCTGCGGCTGAAAGGCGGGGATGACCGGATCGGCCGCCCAATCACCGCAGCGTTCGGTCACCGCCTCGTCGAGTTCCTCGGCGGTGAGAGCGGTGCCGCCGCGCAGGGCGTCGCTGACCGCGTCGATAACCGCCGCCTCCTGCTCGGCACTGAGACGTATGCCGTCGGGGAACCGATTCGGGTTCCCCGGCAGCGCCGACAGCGCGCCGAGCCACGCGGGGAAGTCGGTGGCCGGCAACAGGTGCACCGTCCCGCGCGGGCCGTATGTTTTGACCAGCGTTCGGGACTCCCACAACGCCTCGGGGACGTCGCTGCCAATAGCTTTGGCGGTCCGCATCCCCACGGAGATCTCGGCCGCGGACATCACCTGCGCATGCGCACCCGCCATCGCCGCGACCGTCTCCGCCACATCCGCGGTCAACGGGGCCGCGAGACCGGCCCGGAGCAGGCGGCGGGCACTGGCCTGGTCCCACGTCACGTCGATCTTCGTCACCTCCTGATCATGGCACCGAGGTCTGACAAGACGGTTGTCAGCGGGCGCCGTTAGCTTGAGAAGATGACTACTCTCGAAAACCGCACTCGCACCGCAGTGCTGGTCATCGACGTCCAGAAGGGCGTCGTGGCCGACGGGTACAAGCGTGACGAGGTCCTGGCCAACATCAACACGGTGGTGGCCAGGGCCCGCGAGGCCGAAGTCCCGGTCGTCTGGATCCAGCACAACAGCGACGAGCTGGTCAGCGGCGAGGAGGCGTGGAAGATCGCGCCGGAGCTGGACCCGCGCGAGGACGAGCCGAACGTGCAGAAGGCGTACGGGGACTCCTTCGAGGACACGAAGCTGGAGTCGGTGCTGGCCGGGCTCGGCGTGGGCAGCCTGGTCGTGACCGGCGCGCAGACCGACGCGTGCGTCCGCTCCACGCTGCACGGCGCCCTCACCCGCGGCTACGACACGGTGCTGGTCAGCGACGCGCACACCACCGAGGACCTCTCGGCCTACGGCGCTCCTACCCCGGACCTGGTCGTCGCGCACACGAATCTGTACTGGAAGTACCAGAGCGCGCCGGGGCGTACCGCGGGGACCGTGGAGACCAAGGAGGTCAGCTTCGACTGATGCCGATGCCGCGGGGCCGCTACGCGTGCGTGGCCCGCTGCCTTCGGGCCCGCCGGGTCAGGTCCCGGCGCCGCGAGTGGTAGGCGAACATCAGCGCCACCGTCGCCGCGACCAGGCCGCCGAAGGCGAAGACCAGGTTCGAGTACGACAGCGGCGAGGACGGCGGCGGCGGGACGATGGTTCCGGCGCCGCGGTGCACGGGGGCCTGTGCGCCGGCCGCCTCCTGGTACTCCCAGGTCAGTGAGGTGTAGCCGAGCACCAGCTTCTCGAACTTCGCCTTCGGCGCGGCCGGGGCGGGAGTCGGGGCGACCGGCGGCTTGCCGTTGGCGGAGGTCGCGGGCGCCGGGGTCGGGGGTGCCGCGGTGGGCGACGGGCTCTGGAAGGGCGTGCCGTCCGGGTTGGCGTCCTGGACGCTGATCAGCAGGGCTTCCTTCAGGGCGTACGACAGGTAGCCGTAGCCGCTGCCCGGGCCGCCGAAGGACTCCACGTGCACGCAGGCGAACGGCTCGCCGGCGGCCGCGGCCAGCCGCAGCTTCGGGGAGACGTTCGGGTCGATCGGCTGGAGCACTTCCAGGTACTGGTACGGGTGCCGGCCGTCGCCGAGCAAGGGCGGGACCATGCCGGCCGGACCGACCGCGGTGATGGGCAGCGCGCCGGTCGAGGGCTCGGTGATGAGCGTGGAGCCGGTGTTCGCCGGGTGCGCGCCGGCCGAGTAGGCCGGGACCATCAGGAAGCTCTTGTCCGGGGCCGGGGCGTGCGGGCCGGAGGTGTCGCAGGGCCCGAACGAGGTGGGTATCGGCTGGCTCTTGAAGGGCGGCGCGGTCCACGGCGCCACCGGGGTCGTGGAGTTCGACCAGGACGGGGGCGGGGTCGAGAACGAAGGCGACGACGTGCTGCTGGTGCTCGTCGTGGCGGTGCTCGACGACGGGCTGGACGTCGTGTGCGTGGCGTCCACGGTGAAGTTGGCGCTCCCCGAGGCCGAGCCGGCCGGGCTGTTCACGGTGCCGCGCACCTTGTGCGCACCGGGCGCGGCGCCCAGCGGGACCTGGATCTGGGCGGTCGCCGAGCAGGACTGGTCCAGCGGGGCCGAGCCCACCGGCTGGCTGTCGAACGCGAAGTCGGCCTGCCCGCCCTGGCAGCCGCCCGGGGTGTTGGTCGTCAGGTGCAAGGTGGCGGTGAAGACGGCCTGCGGGCCGCCGTGGTTGGGCGACACGCTGACGTTGGCCGAGCCGCGCGCGGCCGCGGCCGGCGGTGCCGCGATCAGGCCCCACACCAGGCCGAGGGCGCAGGCTCCGGCGACACCCGCGACGATCGACCGTGCTCCGTGCCGCATCCGTACCCCACCCACGCCTCGTCGGAGATCTACAGCCCGAGGTCGTCCAATTCCTTCAAGAGATCAGAGCGCGGGCTGCCCGGGAGACTACCGCCCTTGGACTTTTTCCGGCCACCCTCACTCGGCGTAGGCGGCAGGATCGCGGTGTCGCCGAGGCGCCCGGGGCCTGTCACCTCACGGTCTTCCCGGGCACCGAGACCGAGGCCGAGGCCGAACCCGGAGCCGGCGGCGGCGGCCCCGCGCTCGCGCAGCAGCCAGCCGGCCAGCACGCCGCCGATGGCGCCGCCGAGGTGGCCGAGCCAGGACACGTGCGGCACGCCGGGCAGCGCGGCGGTCAGCAGGTAGGCGTAGGACAGCGCCATGACGCAGCCGATCAGCACGTCCACCAGGTGCCGGTCGAACAGGCCCTTGACCACGACGTAGGAGAAATAACCGTAGACCAGGCCGGAGGCGCCGACGGTGTTGGAGTTGCCCTGCGCGAACCAGACCATCAGGCCGCTGCTGCAGACGATGACCAGGGTGACCATCAGGAACTTGCGGACCCCGCGGTAGGCGGCCAGGAACCCGAAGACGAACAGCGGGCCGCTGTTGCTCTCGATGTGCTGCCAGCTGTAGTGCAGGAACGGGGCGGAGAAGATGTCGCCGAGATGGCCGACGCTGCGCGGGACGATGCCGAAGTGGTTGGAGAGCCGGTAGTCCAGCGCCGAGTTCACCACCTGCGCGGCCCAGATGAGGGCGATGAACCCGACCATCACGTACAGCGCTTTACGCGCCTCGTACAAGACGGCTTCGGCGCTGCGGCCGTCCCAGGAGCCTTCTTCGCTCATCGGTCCCCCAACTTGTGTCGCGTTGTATCGCGTCCGGACGTCAAGCCTAGCCCGCGGTGTTCGAGGTCGCATCCACCTTGAGAGGGAGAAAAGGAACGTCCGAAAGGGCCGACCCCTCGCCCGACCACCGCCCCTCACGGAGACGCTTGGCGCCGCTGTACTAATGACCGTGTGCACACAGTGGTAGAAACCACTTCCGCTTCATGAGGCCGCTTCGAGCGCGCGGCCCTACACTGCGAATGGTTGTGACCCAGTGGGAAGGGATTGCCGCCGTGCGCAAGGTTCTGATCGCTAATCGTGGTGAGATCGCCGTCCGGATCGCCCGCGCGTGCCGGGACGCCGGGATCGGCTCGGTGGCGGTCTACGCCGACCCCGACCGGGACGCGCTGCACGTCCGCCTCGCCGACGAGGC
>JAEKKI010000151.1 GCA_019510485.1 Catenulisporales bacterium | reverse complement strand
CGTCTGCGTCGGCACCGACTGGACCTCGGCTTGTCGGGTCTGGAGGTCGCCGCGCGCGCCGGTGTGACCCAGCCCTCGGTGTCGAAGATCGAGCGCGGCATGATGCTGCCCTCGGCGGAGGTGTTGGAACGGGTGCTCGGCGTCCTGGGCCTGGGGGACGAGCACCGTGCCGACCTGCGCGACCTGCTGTCGCGCGCCGTCGACGACGCCGCCGACCGCCGCCGGCACGGCCGGGGCCTGGCCCTGCTCGACGCCATCGCCGAACGTGAGCGCAACACCAGGGTGCTGCGCTCCTTCTCCGTCTCGATGATCCCGCCGCTGTTGCAGACCGCTGACTACGCCCGCTACGCCGCGCGCCTGACGCCCTGGATGTCCGAGCGCGAACTCGGCCGGGCCTCGGCGCTGCATCTGGAGCGCCAGGGCGTGCTGTTCGAGCAGGGCCGCAGCTTCGAGTTCCTGCTGACCGAGAGCGCGCTGCGGCTGTGTCCGGGCCCGCCGACGCTCGCGGCCACCCAGGCCGACCGGCTGCGGGTGCTCTCGGCGCTGCCCGGGGTGCGGATCGGCATCGTGCCGGACGCCGCGGCGGTGCACGAGGTGTTCCCGCTGTACGGCTTCACGCTGCACGACGACGCCGCGGTCGCGGTCGAGACGTACACCGGCGAGCATCTGCTGTCCCGGGCCGACGAGATCGCGGCGCACGTGGCCGTGCTCGACGGGTACGCCGCCGTCGCGAACTACGAGTTGGAGACCGTCACCGGTCTCCTTACGGGTGACAGGCGGCCGACGGCGTCTATCCCGGCCCCGGCGGGGGCAGGTACCGGCTGACAAGTCGGCGCGGCCGGGCCGCCCGGCCGCGCCGACCGCGTACCCCGCCCGTCCAGGTCGAGTCGTCAGCCCAGTCCAACACAATCCATACAGGTGACCGCAGACCATTGATCCTGCGCGGATCGGTCACCGATTCCTCACAAGTGGTGTAGAACCAATGGGTATGAGTGCGGTGCGAAGTCCTTATGCGGCCAAGCTGGGCGGCCGGATCCGGCAGTTCCGGAACGAGCGGGCTCTGTCCAGCGGCGATCTGGCGACCGCCGCTGCCGTCACCTCGTCCGCGGTGTCCAAGGTCGAGCACGGCAAGATGGTCCCGAGCCGCGATGTGCTGGCCCGGATCGTCAGCGCGCTGAACCTGCCGGCCGAGGAGCAGGAGAGTCTTTTCGACCTGCTCAGCCAGGCGGCCGCCGACGCCGCCAGCAACCGCGGGTACGGCAAGGGCCTGACCCTGCTGAACCAGATCGCCGACCGCGAGCGCGCCTGTTCGGCGGTGTCCACGTTCTCCAACTCGATCATCCCGCGGCTGCTGCAGACCGCCGAGTACGCCCGCGACGCCAACCGGCTCACGCCGTGGCTGTCCGAGCGCGAGGTCGGCAAGGCCGCGCTGACGCACACCGAGCGGCAGTCGGTGCTGTTCGAGGACGGCCGCGAGTTCACCTTCCTGATCACCGAGGGCGTGCTGCGCACCTGGCCCGGCGAGCTGACGGTGATGGCCGCGCAGTTCGACCGGCTGCGGCAGATGGCGATGCATCCCGGCGTGCGGCTGGGCATCCTGCCGTGGAGCGCGGCGATGCGCGGATTGCCCATGGTCACCTTCACCGTCTACGACGACCGCGAGGTGGCGGTGGAGATGTTCACCGGCGAGCTGCTGATGGCGCAGCCTGACAAGGTCTCGACACACGTGGCGCAGTTCCGCCGTTTCGAGGAGTCGGCTGTGTACGGTGAAGAGGCGATCGCGCTCATCAACCGGGTCGAAATGGACCTGGCGCGCCTTCCGACCCTAAACGCGGATGACGAATCATCATCCGAATAAGGGAACTTCCTTGAAATGCCGTAGAATCAGCCGTCTCTGGGGCTAGCCTGACTTCTGGGAGGGCGGAAGGGCCCCCTCCTCACCGTCCGGGAGGTGCCCCAGGTGTCGTATTGGTCCCGTTCCTTCCCCGGCCGGGCCGAGTGCCTCGCCGAGGTCCGTCAGTTCACGCAGATGGTGCTCGGCGACGTGCCGGGCTCGGATCTGGTCGTGCTGGCGGTCTCCGAGTTGGCCGGCAACGCGATCGTGCACACCGCCAGCGGTGAGCCCGGCGGGCAGTTCGTGGTGCATCTCGCCGCCTTCGCCGACCGCTGGCAGGTCCGGGTCGACGACGAGGGCTCGCCGACCGATCCGCGGATCGTGGTCGCCGACACCGGCGAGGGCGGCGAGACGGACTGGGGCGCCGAGGCCGGCCGGGGGCTGGCGATGGTGAACGCCGTCTCGCGGAAGTGGGGCGTGCTGGGCGACCATTACGCGCGGGCGGTGTGGGCCGAGATCCCGTATCCGGAGCAGAACGGCACCGCGGTCCGGTCCGTGATGTCGGGGAACATGCTCGACGCGTTGGAGGCCGCGGCCGACGCGCTGGCCGCCGAGGACGACGAGGATCAGGACTACGGCGGCCTGGCGGACGGCGACACGCCCGGACCGGAGGGCGAGCGGGAGGCCGCGGCGGACACGCCGGCCGAACCGGCGCCGGCAGAACCTGCCGAACCTGCCGAACCTGTGGAACCGGCCGAACCGCCGGCGCCGCGCGTCCCGGCGCCGCAGTGGCCCGGCCGGGTGCCCTACGACCCGAAGCTCGCCGAGCGGCACCGCCGCGCCGCCCGCAGCGCCGTGTTCATGCGAGCCCTGCTCGACCACGCCTATCTCGAGACGATCGGGCCGCGGCCGCTGCCGTACTGGCCGCCGTTCCCGAATCCGCTGATGCTACGGCGTGACGACGGCGGTAACGACCACGGCCACGAGAACGAGAGCGAGAGCCAGGAAGTCGGATAGCGCGTGGTGTGTGGTCGCCGGTTGTCAGTGGCGTGCGAGACGATGGTGACGGCCAAAGCGACAAATCTCCCGAAAGGCCCATCCATGCGAAACCAACCCGCGCTGGCCGTCGCCGGCTCAGCCTTCTTGTTCGCCTGCGGCGGTGCGGTCGCGCCCGCGGCCGGGACCGGGACCGGCGGCGCGCTGCCGCCGTCCGGTACCGCGTTCTCGCTCATCGAGGACGGCGACATGGTGATGGAGTGCGACGGCGTCGTGCACCGCTTCGATCTGCACGGCACCGGGCAGCTCCTGGTCGGCGACCGGGTCGCGGGGGACACGCCGACCACCGTCGTGACCACCGAGTCCGAGCAGCTGACCGGCTACGACGCCGAGCTCGGAACGGTGACCGTGTCCGAGCGGGGACCGGCGGCCGGGGAGTTCGTGGCGCCCGGCGTCGGGCGGGCGTTCCCGGCCGCCGAGTCGTTCGCCCAGGACGTGGCCGTGGCCATGGATCACAGTCCGTGCGACAACGGGCAGCCGGCCGTGTACGCGAGCAAGTCGGCGTTCGCGTTGCTGAACACCGATCTGACCTCGTTCCCGCCGAAGAACGCCGTCTACTTGTTGGCCGAGCCGGTGGAGCTGGTCGACGTGACGAATCCCTCGGCGGCCTCGTTCACCCTCACGTCGTTCCCGGTCACCGTCACGCAGGCGCCGTAGCCCTCACCCGAGCGCGGTGACCGTCGGCCGGGGCGCCACCGCGTGGTAGCCGTCGAACAGCGGCCCGCCGAGCCGGTCCAGGACTTCGCGGGCGAGGGCGGCGACAGCGGCTTCGTCGTCGCGCGCACGCAGCCAGCGGCCGGCCAGTTCCGCGTCGAGGGCACGCAGCTCGCGCAGCAGCCATTTGCCGTAGCCCCTCCAGCAGTTCGCGGCGGCCAGGGCATGGTATGCCGTATCCGACCACAGGGTCGCGGCGATGACCTGCCGCTCGCCGGGGTCGGGAGCGTGGGCGAGGTCGTCGAGCAGTTCGGTGAGGCGGTAGCGCGCCTGGTCACGCTGCGCGCTGGAAAGCGGGCCGGGGCCCGCCTCCAATACCTTGCGGCAGTATTCCTGCCGCTCGGCCGGGTTGCCGGTCAGGGCGACGCCGGCGCCGACCATACGGTGCAAGGTGGGCTTGCGGGCCGCGAACTCCTTGCCGAGCCAGTGGTCCAAGGTCTGCTCATCGTGGACGAACAGCTCGGCCGGCCAGTCATGGAAGACCAGCGACTCGCGGCGCGGGGCCAGCGGATCGCCGAGCGGGAGCACGACGACCAGGTCCAGGTCCGAACCGGCCGTGCGATGCGCGGTCAACACGCTTCCGGCGAGTACGGCCCACAGCGCCTGCGGGTAGCGTTCGCGAACCAGTGCACGGGCATCAGGGATCGGATCGCGGTCCATCCCGGGATCATCCACCGCCGCCGCGAGATGCGACAACCGGTTTCTAAGGATTCGCCTCGGCTCCCTTCACACCTTTCTTGTCGGATTCTCATCGTGCGGGCAAGGCACTCTCATCGTGGAGGAGCACTGTGGAGTCATGAGCGGATTCGAGCAAGACCCGTACCAGCCGCCGCGGCCCGCAGCCGGGAGCCCGCAGCCGTGGGGCGGCCACGCGACTACCGGGCCGGTGTTCGGTCCGGATCAGACCTCGATCAGTCCCGGCCCCGGTTCGCCCTTCAGCCCGACACCGGCCTTCGGCGCCCCGCCGCCACTCGCCCGACCCCCGAAGCGCAAGCGCCGAGCGGGCATGGCGCTCGTGGTGGCCGCGACGATCGCGGCCTCGGCGGTGGCCGGCGGCGTGGCCGGCACGGTCGCAGCGCATCACAGCTCCTCGACGACCGCCTCCTCCGGCGCCCCGGCGTCCAGCACCTCGGTCAACACCCCGGTCAGCAACCAGACCGGGACCGCGACCACCACCGTCGGCCAGGTCGCCAAGGCCGCACTGCCGACCGTGGTGCAGGTGACCGTCACGACCTACCAGGGCAAGTCGGTCGGCTCCGGCGTCATCCTGTCGCCCGACGGCAAGATCCTCACCAACAACCACGTGGTCGCCGACGCCGCCGACGGCAACGGCCAGATCACCGTCACCTTCAACGACGGCAAGACCGCCCAGGCCGCGATCGTCGGCACCGACAGCGGCAGCGACCTGGCGGTGATCAAGGCGCAGAACGTCAGCGGCCTGCCCACCGCCACCCTCGGCGACAGCGACAAGGTCCAGATCGGCGACACCGTGATCGCCATCGGCTCCCCCGACGGCCTGCAGAGCACGGTCACCTCCGGCATCGTGAGCGCGCTGAACCGCCAGGTGACGGTCAGCAGCGGCCAGAGCCGCTTCGCCGGCGGCAACCAGGTCACCTACAAGGCGATCCAGACCGACGCCAGCCTGAACCCCGGCAACTCCGGCGGCCCGCTGCTCAACGCGCAGGGCCAGGTGATCGGCATCAACTCGGCCATCTACTCCCCGACCAGCGCCTTCGGCGGCCAGGGCGGGAGCGTCGGCCTCGGCTTCTCCATCCCGGTGAATCAGGTCAAGACCCTGCTCACCAAGCTGGAGGGCGGTCAGACCAGCTGACCTCCCGCCGGCTCGCCCGGCGGGCGCCGGTGGAAGGTGGCTCCGGGGCGCCCGCCGGGTCACTCCATTCGATAGCGAACGCTATAGAATGGGGCCATGACCCCGTCCCGCGGCCGCCCGCGCGCCTTCGACCGCGACACCGCCCTGGACGCCGCTCTGTTCGAGTTCTGGCGCCACGGCTACGAAGCCACCTCGGTCGCCACTCTCACCAAGGCGATGGGCATCAACCCGCCGAGCCTGTACGCGGCGTTCGGCGACAAGCGCAAGCTCTTCACCGAAGCGGTCTCCCGCTACGCCGAGTCCTACGGCAGCTACGGCACCCACGCCCTCGAACTCCCCACCGCGCGCGAAGCCGTGGAGCACATGCTGCGCACCATCGCCGTCGACTACACCGACCCCGCACATCCTCCGGGCTGTCTGGTGATCCACGGCGCGGTCAACACCACAGTCGCTTCCGAAGACGTGAAGCAAGAACTCCGCGCCTACCGTGAAGGCACCAAACGGGCCATCATCAACAAGATCGCCGACGACATCACCAAAGGCCTGCTGCCGCCGCGGACCGATGCCGAGGCACTGGGAACCTTCTACGCCGCCGTCATCCAGGGCATGTCGACCCAGGCCGTCGACGGCGCCACCCGCGAGGAACTGGAGCGGCTCGCGGACGTGGCGCTGAACGCGTGGCCGACAGCGCAAGGCGGATACGACCCCGGCCGTCGCCCAAGCTGAGCCGGGGATCGGAGGGGAGTACAGCACGAAAGCCCCGGACCAGTGAAGGTCCGGGGCTTCGATTCCGGGGTGGGCCTAGGTGGACTTGAACCACCGACCTCCGCCTTATCAGGGCGGCGCGCTAACCAACTGTGCCATAGGCCCCGGTCGGCTTCGAGAAGCTTACCCCACCCGGGGCGGTGCCCCAAAACCGCTTTCGACCGTGCTGGAGAGGGCCGGAACGGTCAGGAAGCGGTGTCGTCGGCCAGGGTCACCTCGACGCCGCCGACGAGTGCGGAGCACATGTTGTACAGGTAGGCGCCCAGGGTGGCCAGGGCGGTGAACAGCACGATGTTGACCACGCTGACCAGGGCGGTGAAGCTCATCACCTTGCCGAAGGACAGGACCGAGCTCAGGGTGACGCTGTTGGGCTGGTTCGCCGGCGCCACCGAGGCCAGGGTGCGGTTGATGGAGTCGAAGACGCCCAGGGCGTTCAGCGCCGACCACAACAGCGCCGCCGCCACGATGGAGACCACCGCGAAGGCGATCGACAGCACGAAGGTCGTCTTCATCACCGACCAGGGGTCGACCTTGGCCACCCGCAGGCGGGCCTTACGGCCGCGCGGCGCGGCGCCGGGGGCCGGCTGGTAGCGGGGGGCGCCGGCCGGGGCTCCGCCGGGACCGGCCGGGCGCGCGGCGTAGCCACCGGCCGGCGGGCGGGCGGCGGCCTGGCCGGGCGCGGAATCCGGTTGCTGGTACGCCACGGTGCCCATGGTAGGCGCTTCCTTACGCTTCCCAGCGTTACGGCGGCCCCCGCCGCCGGAAAGCCGACCGGCCAGACCCGACAGTCCGGCCGCGAGGGAGGAGGCGGGGTTGGACGCGGCGGCACCGGGACCCGCGGCGCCGGGAGGCGACTGCGGGCCGTAGCCGGGTGCGGGCGCGCCTGGCGCGCCGGGACCCGCCGGGCCGCGGCCGACGCCGCCCTGAGGAACACCCTGCGGCTGCGGCGCACGCGCGGCACCGGCACCCTGCGGACCTTGCGGGTACTGCGGGGCCTGACGGTGCGCGCCGGGCGGCACGGCGTCGGAACCGGAAGCGGCGCCGTGTGTGGGCCCGTAAGTGCGGGCTCCACCGCCGGCGCCGTCGGGATCGGTTCCGAGGCCGGGATCGGTCGTCGTCTCGCTACTCACTCGGCCAAGCTACAGTCCTACTCCTTCTAGGTCTCCCCAGCCCCGCCATTTTCCGTAGACGGGTCCATATGTTCGACGGACTCACGTCCTCGCGCTGCGCACGTGTACAGGTACAGAACGGAACCGAAGCGCTCGGGGAACCCTTTCCAATGATGGCAAAAGGGGGGTCACCCATTCTGCGCACAGCACGGCGGCACCGGTGTCCGGCACCGATGCCGCCGTCTTGTTCATTTTTCTTTTTTCCCGGAGATCAGCCCTGTTCGGACTCGGATCCGGATTCGGCGTCCGAGTCGGAATCCCCGTCAACATCGGCCACCGCGGCCTCGGCCGTCAGCACCTCGCCGACCGGCTCCTCGGTCTCGCCTGGCTCGCCGGCCTCCCCGGCTGCCTCGATCAGCTCCTCCACCTCGCCCGGATCCGCGTTCCGCGCGATCGCGAGCACCGTGTCCCCCTTGCCGAGGTTTATCACCCGCACGCCCATGGTGTCCCGGGACGTCGGCCGCACCTCGGAGACCCGGGTCCGGATGACGCCGCCGCCGAGCGTGATCGCCATGACCTCGTCACCCTCGTCCACGATCGTGGCGCCGACCAGGCCGCCGCGCTCGTCGACGGTCTTGGCCGCGATGACGCCCAGGCCGCCGCGGCCACGCAGCGGGAACATGTCCACCGGCGTGCGCTTGCCATAGCCGCCGGAGGTGGCGGTGAACAGGAACGTGTCCGGCCGGACCTTCGACATCGACAGCAGCTCGTCGTCCTCGCGGAACCGCATGCCGATCACGCCGGAGGTGGCCCGGCCCATCGGCCGCAGCGCCTCGTCGGTCGCGGTGAACCGCAGGCCCTGCGCCTGCTTGGAGACCAGCAGCAGGTCGTCCTCGGGGGAGACCAGCTCGGCGGCGATCAGCTCGTCGTCCTCGCGCAGGTTGATGGCGATGACGCCGGCCGTGCGCGGCGAGTCGTAGTCCAACAGCTGCGTCTTCTTGATCAGGCCGTTCTTCGTGGCCAGGACCAGATACGGCGCCTGCTCGTAGTCGCGCAGGTCCAGCACCTGGGCGATCTTCTCGTCGGGCAGGAACGCCAAGAGGTTCGCCACGTGCTGCCCGCGCGCGTCCCGGGCGGTGTCCGGCAGCTCGTGCGCCTTGGCCCGGTACACCCGGCCCTTGTTCGTGAAGAACAGCAGCCAGTGATGGGTGGTGGTGACGAAGAAGTGGTCGACGATGTCGTCCTGCTTCAGCTGCGCACCCTTGACGCCCTTGCCGCCGCGCTTCTGCGAGCGGTACAAGTCGGTCCTGGTCCGCCGGGTGTAGCCGCCGCGGGTGATCGTGACGACCACGTCCTCCTCGGGGATCAGGTCCTCGATGGACATGTCGCCCTCGTACGGCACCAGCTGCGAGCGCCGGTCGTCGCCGTACTTGTCGGTGATCGCCTGCAGCTCCTCCGACACGATCTGCCGCTGCCGGACCTCGGAGGCCAGGATCGAGTTGTAGTCGGCGATCTTCGCCATCAGCTCGTTGTGCTCGGCCTCGATCTTCTGCCGCTCCAGGGCGGCCAGCCGGCGCAGCTGCATCTCCAGGATCGCGTTGGCCTGGATCTCGTCGATGGTCAGCAGCCCGATCAGGCCGGCGCGGGCCTCGTCGACCGTGGGCGAGCGCCGGATCAGGGCCACCACCTCGTCGATCGCGTCCAGCGCCTTGAGCAGGCCCTGCAGGATGTGCGCGCGCTCCTGTGCCTTGCGCAGCCGGAAGCGGGTGCGGCGCACGATCACGTCGATCTGATGCGTCACCCAGTGCCGGATGAAGGCGTCCAGGGACAGCGTGCGCGGCACCTCGTCGACCAGCGCCAGCATGTTGGCGCCGAAGGAGTCCTGCAGCTGCGTGTGCTTGTACAGGTTGTTCAGCACGACCTTGGCGACCGCGTCGCGCTTGAGCACGATCACCAGGCGCTGGCCGGTGCGCGAGGAGGACTCGTCGCGGACGTCGGCGATGCCGGCGACCTTGCCGTCCTTCACCAGCTCGGCGATCTTCAGCGCCAGGTTGTCCGGGTTCACCTGGTAGGGCAGCTCGGTGACCACCAGGCACATCCGGCCGTTGATCTCCTCGGTGTTGACCACCGCGCGCATGGTGATCGAGCCGCGGCCGGTGCGGTAGGCCTCCTCGATGCCGCGGCGGCCGACGATCAGCGCGCCGGTCGGGAAGTCCGGGCCCTTGATGCGCTCGATCAGCGCTTCCAGCAGCTCCTCGTTGGTGGCTTCCGGGTGCTGCAGGAACCACTGGACGCCGTCGTTGACCTCGCGCAGGTTGTGGCTCGGGATGTTGGTCGCCATACCGACCGCGATCCCGGTGGAGCCGTTCACCAACAGGTTGGGGAACCGCGCGGGCAGGACCACCGGCTCGGAGGAGCGGCCGTCGTAGTTGGGGCGGAAGTCGACGGTCTCCTCGTCGATGTCCCGCACCATCTCCATGGCCAGCGGCGCCATCTTGCACTCGGTGTAGCGCATGGCCGCGGCCGGGTCGTTGCCCGGGGAGCCGAAGTTGCCGTTGCCGTCGACCAGCACCATCCGCAGCGACCACGGCTGGGCCAGGCGGACCAGGGTGTCGTAGATCGGGGAGTCGCCGTGCGGGTGGTAGATACCCATGACCTCGCCGACGACGCGCGCGCACTTGTAGTAGCCGCGGTCGGGGCGGTAGCCGCCGTCGTACATCGCGTACAGCACACGGCGGTGCACGGGCTTGAGGCCGTCCCGGACGTCCGGCAGCGCGCGGCCGACGATCACGCTCATCGCGTAGTCGAGGTACGAGCGCTGCATCTCCGTCTGGAGGTCGACCGGGTCGATCCGGTCGCCCTGCGGCATCTCGTCCACAGTCTCCGTGCTCAAATCGCTTTCCTTCGCTGTAAAGGAGAGGTGGTGCTCTCGTCAGGTCTACTCGCCAGACAGGTGTGGACTAGATGTCCAGGAACCTGACGTCCTTCGCGTTGCGCTGGATGAAGTTGCGGCGCGCCTCCACGTCCTCGCCCATCAGGACCGAGAACAGGTCGTCGGCCTGCGCCGCGTCGTCGAGCGTCACCTGCCGCAGGATGCGGTGCTCGCGGTCCATGGTGGTGATCCGCAGCTCCTCGGCGTTCATCTCGCCCAGGCCCTTGAAACGCTGGACGGTCTCGTCCTTCATCCGCTTGCCGCCGGAGACGCCCGCCTCGATGAGCAGGTCGCGCTCGCGGTCGGAGTACGCGTAGTGGAAGTCGTTGTTCGACCACTTCACCTTGTACAGCGGCGGCGCGGCCAGGTACACGTGTCCGGCCTCGACCAGCGGCTTCATGAACCGGAACAGCAGCGTCAGCAGCAGGGTATTGATGTGCGCGCCGTCGACGTCGGCGTCCGCCATCAGGATGATCTTGTGGTAGCGCAGCCGGCTGATATCGAAGTCGTCGTGCACGCCGGTGCCCAGGGCCGAGATCAGTGCCTGCACCTCGGTGTTCTGCAGCACCTTGTCGATGCGCGCCTTCTCCACGTTCAGGATCTTGCCGCGGATCGGCAGGATGGCCTGGGTCATCGGGTCCCGGCCGCTGCGCGCCGAACCGCCGGCGGAGTCGCCCTCGACGATGAAGATCTCGGTCTTCGTCGGGTCGTTGGACTGGCAGTCGGACAGCTTGCCCGGCAGCGAGGTGGACTCCAGCAGCCCCTTGCGACGGGTCAGCTCGCGGGCCTTGCGCGCGGCCATGCGCGCGGTGGAGGCCTGGACCGCCTTGCGGACCACCTCGCGGGCCTCGTTCGGGTTCTCCTCCAGCCATTCGCCGAGCTTCTCGTAGGTCATGCGCTGCACGAACGCCTTGGCCTCGGGGTTGCCCAGCTTGTCCTTGGTCTGGCCCTCGAACTGCGGGTTGGCCAGCTTCACCGAGATGATCGCGGTCAGGCCCTCGCGGATGTCCTCGCCGGCGAGGTTCTCGTCCTTCTCCTTCAACAGCTTCTGATCACGCGCGTACTTGTTGATCAGCGTGGTCATCGCGGCGCGGAAGCCCTCTTCGTGGGTGCCGCCGCCGTGGGTGTTGATGTTGTTGGCGAAGGTGTAGATGGATTCGGAGTACTGGCTGTTCCACTGCAGGGCGATCTCGGCGGCGAGGGTCTTGTCCTTGTCCTCGGCCTCGACCTCGATGACGTTCGGGTGCACCGGCTCGCCCTTGCGGGAGTTGATGTGCCGCACGAAGTCGGCGATGCCGCCCTCGGCGTGGTACTTCACCGAGCGCTGCTCGCCGTTCTCGTCCCGGAAGTCCGGGCGCTCGTCGGTGAGCGAGATCGTCAGGCCCTTGTTGAGGAAAGCCATCTCCTGGAAGCGGCGCGAGAGCGTCTCGAAGGAGTAGGCGATGGTCTCGAAGATGTCGGGGTCGGCCCAGAAGACCGTCGTGGTGCCGGTGTCCGCCACCGGGCCGCCCTTGCGCACCTCGGCCTCCGGCACGCCGTGCTTGTAGGCCTGGTACCACACGTAGCCGTCGGTGTGGACCTCGACCTCGACCCGGCTGGACAGCGCGTTCACCACCGACACGCCGACGCCGTGCAGGCCGCCGGAGACCTTGTAGCCGCCGTCGCCGAACTTGCCGCCGGCGTGCAGGATCGTCATCACGACTTCCAGCGCTGACTTGCCGGTCTTGCTGTTGATGCCGACCGGGATGCCGCGGCCGTTGTCGACCACCTTCACCCCGCCGTCGGCCAGCAGCGCCACCTCGATGGTGTCGGCGAATCCGGCCATCGCCTCGTCGACGGAGTTGTCGACGATCTCGTACACCAGGTGGTGCAGCCCGCGCTCACCGGTGGAGCCGATGTACATGCCGGGCCGCTTGCGAACGGCTTCCAGCCCTTCCAGGACGCTGATGGAGTCGGCGTTGTAGGTGCCATCGGAGCTTGGGGTGCTACCCCCGGTCGGTTCTACGTCCGCCACGGCGCGCTGGCCCTTTCTCAGAACACGGCCCGGCGCTCGGAGCGCGCCGCGGGGGAGGAACCAGCCCGGCAGTCGCGGCCCGACGCGAGCCGCGAAGGGGAAGACTTACAAGCTCTAGTCTACCCTGCCGGACCGACGAAAGTGGCCGTCGACGGCCCCTGCGCGGCCTTCAGAGACATTTTTTGCCCGCCTTTGAAGGCCCCCTATACGGAGGCGTCTGCAAGCGGCTCACGGGACCGTCGAACACGGTCTGAGGATGCGAGGTGGTGATTGTCACAGGTATAGACCGCTATGCGGGCGCTTTTGTGATGCCGATCATGTCCGTGCCCGAGTCGGATCGGGGCCGCTGAGGCGGCCGGGTAGCCGTGGTGGCGGTCAGCGGCCACCGGGGCCGACGACTTTCAGGTTCGCGATCGCGCCGGCGGTGTCGCGTCCGCCGTGGGCTGAACGGGAGGTCCCGAGTTCGGCGTTGAGCTTTGCCAGGAGCTGAGGAGCCAGCATTCGGAGTTCGGTCGCCCAGGCCGCCGAGTCGGTGCGGACTGTCAGGACTCCGTCGTTGAACTCCACGGGGGTGCAGTGGGCGGCGATGTGGCTGCCGACGATCTCGCCCCAGCGGCCCATGACGCCGCCGACGGCGGCCGGGACGGCCCAGCCGCGGTCCTCGATCATCCTGGGGAGTGCGGCGGACAGCAGCTGCGGGTCACGTTCGTCCGGACCGGATCCCGAACGCTGGCCGGGGGTGGAGCCGCGGCGGCGGTTGCCGGTCCAGCCGGCTCCGCCGTCGCGGCCGCGAGCCCGGGCCGCGGCCAGGACCGCGCGGGCCAGGTCGATGCCGGAGCCCTCGGCCGATGAACCGCCGGAGTCGTCGGCGCCGTCCGCTCCGTCCACAGGCTGTGGATTCACGCCGCGATCACCTCCCCCGCCGCGACCGTGAACTTCTGGCCGGCCAGTTGCGGCGGGACGTCGGCGTCCACCGCGGCCGTGATGAGCACCTGGTCGGCGCCGGAGACGCGCTCGGCCAGCCGGCGGCGGCGCTTGGCGTCGAGTTCGGCGAAGACGTCGTCGAGGATCAGGACCGGCTCGCCGCCCGCGGAGCCGTCCGAGCGCAGCAGGTCGTACGAGGCCAGGCGCAGGGCCAGCGCGTAGGACCACGACTCGCCGTGGCTGGCGTAGCCGCGGGCCGGCATGTTCTCGCCGGCACCTGACGTCAGCTCCAGCAGCATTTCGTCACGGTGCGGCCCGACCAGCGTGATGCCGCGTTCCAATTCGTTACCGCGGGCCTCGGCCAGGGCCGCCAGGAACTGTTCCGTTAGGGCGCCGACGGCCGGGTCCGGTTCCGGCGCGATCGTCGACCGGTAGCCGATGTCCGTCGCGCCGCCCTCGGCGATCTCGACGTAACACTTGTCCACAAGGGGGGACAACGCCGTGATGAGCGCCAGCCGCGCGGCCACGAGCTGCGCGCCGGCCAGCGCCAGGTGATGGTCCCAGGCGTCGAGCGTCGTCATGTTCGGGCCCGAAGCCTTGTTACGCCGGGCCATGGCGGCCGTGCGCAGCAACGTGTTCCGCTGTTTCAGTACCCGGTCATAATCGGCGCGCACGCCCGCGAACCGGGGCCAGCGCGCCACGAGCAGGTCGTCCAGGAACCGGCGCCGCTCGCCCGGATCGCCCTTCACCAGCGACAGGTCCTCCGGGGCGAACAGCACGGTGCGCAGGACGCCGAGGATCTCCCGCGGCCGGGGGACCGGGTTGCGGTTCAGCCGGGCCCGGTTGGCGCCGCCGGGGTTCAGCTCGATCTCCACCAACTGGGTCCGGCCTTCGCGCTCGACGTTGGCGCGCACAATGGCGCGCGGCGCCCCGAAGCGCACCAGCGGCTGGTCGGTGGCCACGCGGTGGCTGTCCAGGGTGGCGATGTACCCGATCGCCTCGACCAGGTTGGTCTTCCCCTGCCCGTTGGGGCCGACGAACGCGGTGACGCCTCCCCCGAGCGGGAGCTCCAGGGAGGCATACGAGCGGAAGTCCGCCAGCGACAGATGTGTGACCAGCACGGCCCTTCCTTCGCTAGTCCGGTGTCGTCGGGCCGGGTCGGCTAGTCCTTGTGGACGGCGTGGCCGCCGAACTGGTTGCGCAGCGCCGCGACCGCCTTCATCTGCGGCGAGTCCTCCTGCCGGGAGGTGAAGCGCGCGTACAGCGAGGCGGTGATTGCCGGGGTCGGCACGGCCATGTCGATACCGGCCTCCACGGTCCAGCGGCCCTCGCCGGAGTCGTCGGCGTAGCCGCGGATGCCGGACAGGTGCTCGTCCTCGTCCAGCGCCCGCACCAGCAGGTCCAGCAGCCAGGAGCGGATGACGGTGCCCTCGGTCCAGGACCGGAAGACCTCGCGGACGTTGGTCACCTGCGGAGCGGACTCCAGCAGCTCCCAGCCCTCGGCGAAGGACTGCATCATGCCGTACTCGATACCGTTGTGGACCATCTTCGAGAAGTGGCCCGCGCCGACCGCGCCGGCGTGCACGAACCCGCTGTCGCCCTCGGGCTTGAGCGCCTCGAAGACCGGCATCACCCGGGCCACATCGGCTTCCTCGCCGCCGACCATCAGGGCGTAGCCGTTCTCCAGGCCCCACACACCGCCGGAGACGCCCGCGTCGACGAACGCTATGCCCCGGGCCTTGAGCAGCTCACCGTGCTTGATGTCCTCGGTCCAGCGCGAGTTGCCGCCGTCTATCACCAGATCGCCCGCGGACAGCAGATCGGCCAGTTCCCGCACCGTGGCGTCGGTGGGCTCGCCGGCGGGCACCATGATCCAGACCGCGCGCGGAGCCGCCAGGGTCGCCACGAGCTCCTTCAGGGAGCCGACGTCGGCCAGCTTGGGGTCGCGGTCGTAGCCGACGACGGTGTGCCCGGCACGGCGGATGCGCTCGCGCATGTTGCCGCCCATCTTGCCCAGGCCGACAAGACCGATCTCCATGGGTCTTCCTTCTTTCATCACCTGATCGAGTTGTCGTCTACGACAGTACGGCGACTGTGTTGCGAGTGCTGTCCGGGTCAGCCCGCGGACTGGCCCGGAACACGCAGCGGCATCATCAGGTAACGGAATTCGTCCTGCGGCGGGGCGTCCAGGGCCGGGCGGCCCATGAGCACCGCGGGCTTGCTGGCGACGGTGAACGACAGCTGCGCGTACTGGGTGTCGATCACCTGCAGGCCGTCGAGCAGGAAGGCGGGGTTGAACGAGACGGCGATGTCCTCGCCGTCCAGGACCGCGTCCATGGCCTCGGAGGCCTGCGCCTCGTCGCCCGCGCCGGCCTCCAGGGTCACCTCGCCCTGGGTGAAGGTGAGCTTGATCGGGGAGGTGCGGTCGGCCACCAGGGACACGCGCTTGGCGGCCTCCAGGAACGGCGCGGTCTCGACCGTGGCGGTGATGTTGTACTCGTTCGGGAACAGCGAGCGGTACTTCACGAACTCGCCGGACAGCAGCCGCGAGGTCATCCGGCGCGAGCCCTTGCCGCCGCTCGATGCCCCGTCACCGGACTCGAAGCCGATGAGGCCCTCCCCGGCATCGCCGGAGGACAGCGCCAAGGTGACCCAGTCGCCGCCGGTGAGCGCCTTGGCGGTGTCGGACAGGATCTTGGAGGGGATCAGCGCGGTCGCCGACATGTCCTGCTGCTCGGGCTTCCACTGGAGCTCGCGGACGGCCAGCCGGAACCGGTCGGTGGCGACCAGGGTGATCTTCTCGCCCTCGATCTCCACGCGGATGCCGGTGAGCATCGGGATGGTGTCGTCGCGCCCGGCGGCGATGGCCACCTGGGAGACCGCCCCGGCCAGCCCCGCGGCCGTGACGGCGCCGGTGGTGGTCGGCATCGTCGGCAGCGCCGGGTAGTCCTCCACCGGCAGCGTCTGCAGGGTGAAGCGGCTGGAGCCGCACGACAGCAGGACCTTGGAGCCCTCGGTCGCGAACTCCACCGGGCGGTTCGGCAGCGACTTGGCGATGTCGGCGAGCAGCTTGCCGTGGATCAGGATCCGGCCTGCCTCGGTGACGTCGGCGGTGATCTCGGCTCGCGAGGAGACCTCGTAGTCGAAGCCGGACAGGGTGACCGAGCCCTCGCCGCCGTCGCCCTCGGCGGCCTCGAAGACCAGGCCGGCCAGCACCGGGGCGGCCGGGCGGCTGGGCAGGGACCGCGCGGTCCATGCCACGGCCTCGGAAAGGACGTCGCGCTCGACCCGGAACTTCACCGGAACCCGCCTCCTGCTTTCAACTACCTGCTGCTCGTCGGAACCAGCGTCCCATCATGCCGTGGCCGACCCACAGGCTGTGAATCGTCGGCATGTCGGGGAGGTTCCAGTGTGCCCCAAGTCGGGCGGTCAGCGGGTTGAAACGGCGACAGAGCGGGAAGAGCTGTCAGTGCCACCTGAAAGAGTGAATTCGGCTCTCGGCGCTTCGGACGTCCAATGAGTGGTCCGCAGGTTTTCCACAGATGTGGGCCGAGACGATTCAAATCGGCGGCCGTAGCTAACTGTTTCCGTAGTAGTAGTAGGGGCTGTGGATACTGTGGATAACCGGTCTTTGGGCAGCTCAGACCTATTTTGTTAGTCCACATCGCCTGTGTATTAACCTGTGGAAAACAAATCACCACTGGGGATAACTCGCCGGTATCCACACGTCCACTCAGTTACACACAGCTCTGTCCACAGGTTATCCCCAGTTTTCCCCCGACTTTTCCCCAGGCAGGCGCGATCGTCCACTCCGCCATGTGGGGGACATGTTGAACCTGTCGAACGTCGGGCCTTTGCACGTCTCCTTAGCGACATAGAGCCTTGAAGTGGACAAGTGAGACATTAATCGACAAGGCGCTATGAAAGGTGGGAAGCGCCGCGTTTTGATCGTCGGCGTGTCGTGATCCCGCCGGGAAGGGGGGGGACGCCGGCTCCCTCCAGGATCACGAAAAAGGTCCCCGCACGGTGACTGACCGTGCGGGGACCTCTCGCCAGAGTGCGGATCAGCCGGACTGCTTGATCCGGTTCGTCAGCTCGGTGACCTGATTGAAGATGGCGCGGCGCTCCGGCAGCAGGGAACGGATCTTGCGGTCGGCGTGCATCACGGTGGTGTGGTCGCGACCGCCGAAGGCCTGCCCGATCTTGGGCAGGGACAGGTCGGTGAGCTCCCGGCACAGGTACATGGCGATCTGCCTCGCGGTCACCAGGATGCGGCTGCGGGAGGTGCCGCAGAGGTCTTCCATGGTGATCCCGAAGTACATGGCGGTCTGCGCCATGATCACCGAGGCGGTGATCTCCGGTCCGGCCGCGTTCGGGACCAGGTCCTTCAGCACGATCTCGGCCAGCGACAGGTCGACCGGGGCCCGGTTCAGCGAGGCGAAGGCGGTGACCCGGATCAGCGCGCCCTCCAGCTCCCGGATGTTGGTGGAGATCTTCGAGGCGATGAACTCCAGGACCTCCGGCGGCGCGTTCAGGCCCTCCTGCTGTGCCTTCTTGCGCAGGATCGCGATCCGGGTCTCCAGCTCCGGCGGCTGGATGTCGGTGATCAGGCCCCACTCGAAGCGCGAGCGCAGGCGGTCCTCCAGCGTGTTCAGCTGTTTGGGCGGCCGGTCGCTGGAGATCACGATCTGCTTCGACGCGTTATGAAGGGTGTTGAAGGTGTGGAAGAACTCCTCCTGCGTCCCTTCCTTGTTCTCCAGGAACTGGATGTCGTCGACCATGAGGATGTCGACGTCGCGGTAGCGGCGGCGGAGCAGGTCGCCCTTGCCGTCGCGGATCGCGTTGATGAAGTCGTTGGTGAACTCCTCGGTGGACACGTAGCGCACGCGGGTCGAGGGATACAGGTTGCGCGCGTAGTGGCCGATCGCGTGGAGCAGGTGTGTCTTGCCCAGTCCGGAGTCGCCGTAGATGAACAGCGGGTTGTAGGCCTTCGCGGGCGCCTCGGCCACGGCGACCGCCGCGGCGTGCGCGAACCGGTTGCTGCCGCCGATGACGAAGGTCTCGAAGACGTACTTCTCGTTGAGCTTCGCCTGTTGGGCCTTGGCACCGGAGTCGTCGGCGGACGACGACCGGGCGCCGGGGCTGCCCGTGGACAGGGCCATGGTGGCCGCTATCGGGTCGTTCTCGGGGACCGGCGGCTCGGAGGCACGCGGCAGCGGCAGTGGGATGCCGCCGATGCGTGCGGCCTCGGGCGTGTACGCCGGGGCCTCACCGCGATACGTCGGCTGCGGGTGAGCCTCGGGGGCGGGGAGCGCCGTCGGCAGCGGCGTCCAAGGGGGCTGAGGAGCGCCGTGCCGGCCCTGCTGGACGTGCTGGGGCTGGTGGACCGGCGGTGCCGGCTGGAAGGCCGGGGGAGCTTGGTTCGAGGCGGCCGCGGGCGCCGGCTGGTTCTCGATCGTCTTGTCCACGAACAGGCTGAACTTCTTGATGTCGGCACCGAACATCGCGGTCAGGTGCGCCATCAGCATCGGCTCCAGCCGCTGCTCCAGATAGTTCTTGGAGAACTCGTCCGGCACCGCGAGGACGACCGTGTCGCCGATCACGGCCACCGGCACCGGGATCATCAGGAATGCCTGCTCGCTCTTGGTGAGCGACTCGTCCGCCTCGACGCGGGCGACGAACTCCGGCCACAGGGCCTTCGGATCGGCGGGAGCGGCGTGCGGCTGCGGGACCGGGGTGTAGCCTTGCGGGTCGGACACGGCCTGCGGCTCCTTCTTCTCCACGGCGGCGGATGAGGCGGGTGGGTGTCGTCCGTTCGGCGTCACCTTTCCACAGGCTTTCCACAGGTCGTGCACAGTGGACCGGGCGCGCCTGCGGCAAAACCCTATGTGGCCGTGTCGGTCATCGTATCTGTCGTTTTCACAGGTCCCGAGCCTGTTGGAGTGGTACGGTCCGCACAGAATGCGCCGGGGCGGACCCCGGCGGGCAGTCCGCCGACCGTAGCGGGTACCCCTAGTTATCCACAAGTGAAGCGGTCCTGTGGATAATAGCCCGCACGGCCGTCCCGGTGGGCAGGCCGACCTCGGGTTTGACCCTTCTGGGTGGCGGCACGTACCGTAATCAGGTCGAGAAGTCGATTGCCGATACCGCACGCCCGTGCCATTCCTGACCGGCGTCCGACCCTCCACGCAGACACAGATACAGACCTCAGATGCAGTGAGCCGCGCCAGTTGGGCGGCCAACGACACAGCGGAGCCCCCAAGTGAGCAAGCGCACCTTCCAGCCGAACAACCGCCGCCGCGCCAAGACCCACGGCTTCCGCCTGCGGATGCGGACCCGCGCCGGCCGCGCGATCCTGGCCAACCGCCGTGCCAAGGGCCGCAGCGAGCTGTCGGCCTGAGCCGCCGCGTCCGGATCGGGGCCGCGTCGTGCTGTCCTCCGCCCATCGGATGCGGAGGTCGACGGACTTCGGTGCGGCGGTGCGGGGCGGACGGCGGGCCGGCCGGTCCACCCTGGTCGCGCACCTGGCGGTGCCGGCCGATCGGGCGACCGGGGCCGACCCGCCGGTGCTCGCGGGTTTCGTGGTGAGCAAGGCCGTGGGCCCGGCAGTGGTGCGGACCGCGGTCAAGCGCAAGCTGCGCCACCTGGTGCGGGACCGGCTGGACCAGCTGCCCCCGGGGTCGCGGCTCGTGGTCCGGGCCCTGCCGCCGGCCGCCACCGCGGACTGGACGACGCTCGGCGCCGATCTGGACTCCGCCCTGCGGAAGCTGTTGCGATGAAGTACTTGTTGATGGGCCTGATCCGGCTCTATCAGATCGTCTTGAGCCCGGTGGTCAACTGGCGTGGCCCGGTCTGCAAGTACGAACCCTCCTGCTCGCACTACGGCTACGAGGCCGTGCGGGTGCACGGGGCGGTCAAGGGTGGCGGGATGGCCGCGTGGCGGGTGCTGCGGTGTAATCCGTGGAGCTCGGGCGGATACGATCCAGTCAAGCCCAGAGCGCCTCGGGGCGATGGCGGCCGCCGGGCGCGGAACCTCTCGCGGGGCGCGGAGAGTTCCCCTGGTGGTGACCCACAGACTTCCGACCGGACCGAGATGGTCGGTATGCCCACCAAGCCGGCCCGCGAGGCGGTCCGGCCCGACCTGACGTCCAGCCGAGGAGCGCGCTCGTGATCGACACAATCCTCGCCCCGATCATCTGGATCACCAGCTTCGTCATGATGCTGTGGCACCGGGCGTTCGGGGCGGTCTTCGGCAGCGAGTCCTCGGCTTCGTGGGTGCTGGCGATCATCTTCCTGACGATCACCATCCGCGCGGCGATGATCCCGCTGTTCCGCAAGCAGATCAAGTCGATGCAGAACATGCAGCGACTCCAGCCGCAGATCCAGGCCCTGCAGAAGAAGTACAAGCTCGACAAGCAGAAGCTTCAGCAGGAGATGATGAAGCTGTACAAGGACAACGGGACCTCCCCGTTCGCCTCGTGCATGCCGATCCTGCTGCAGACGCCGTTCTTCATGGGCCTGTACCGCGTGCTCAGCCACGTCGCCTCCGGCAACGCCGTCGGTGCGCTGTCCTTCGACGATGCCAGGAGCGCACAGCACGCGAACTTCTTCGGTGCCCCGCTATCGCTGAGCTTCCTGCACCACACGCCGACCCAGATGGGCAAGGTCGGCGTCACCTCGGTGACCAGCCTGCAGGTGGTCGCCATCATCATGGCGATCGTCTACGCCACGTCGCAGTTCCTGACGCAGCGCATGATGATGGCGAAGAACACCAACCTGGACAACTCCGTCCCGAACCCCATGATGCAGAGCCAGAAGATCATGCTCTACGTCATGCCGTTCGGCATGCTGTTCTTCAGCCTGAACGTCCAGATCGGTGTGGTGCTGTACCTGATGACCACCAACGTGTGGACCATCGGCCAGCAGTTCTACACCCTGCGCAACTCCCCCATGCCCGGCAGCCAGGCGGAGCAGGAGATGCTCGCCCGCCGCAAGGCCAAGGAGGAGCGCAAGCGCCAGGAACTGCTCGCCAAGGACCCGGAGGCGGCCAAGGAACTGGCCACCGCCGCGAACGGCTCGACCCAGGACAAGGTGGCGGTCTCGCGTCAGCGCCAGCAGCCGGTCCGCACCACTCGTAGCAAGCGCAAGAAGTAGAGGAGTTCCACTCCCATGAGCGACACCACCGCGGTGACCGAGGCCGAGGCCGAGTCGGTCGAGTCCGAACTCGGCGACGGCCCGGCCGCCGAGGGCGCCGACAAGCCGGTCGAGTCCGCCGCCGAGCGGATCGCCCGCCTGGAGCGTGAGGGCGACATCGCCGCCGACTACCTGGAGGGCCTGCTCGACATCGCCGACCTGGACGGCGACATCGACATGGACGTCGAGGGCGACCGCGCCTCGGTGTCCATCGTCGGCGGCAAGCTGTCGCACCTGGTGGGCGCCGAGGGCGAGGTGCTGGACGCGCTGCAGGAGCTGACGCGGCTGGCCGTGCTGCGCGAGACCGGCGAGCGGTCGCGGCTGATGCTGGACATCGACGGCCACCGTGCCACCCGGCGCTCGGAGCTGACCCGGATCGGCACCGAGGCCGCGCGCAAGGTCGCCGAGTCCGGCGAGCCGGTGAAGCTCTCGCCGATGTCGCCGTTCGAGCGCAAGGTCGTGCACGACGCGGTTGCGGCCGCGGGCCTGCGCAGCGAGTCCGAGGGCGAGGAGCCGAACCGCTGTGTCGTCGTCCTGCCCGCGGTGTCACAGTCGGCCTGAGGGCCGAGCCGGGACATAGTGGAGACATGCGACCAAGCTCAGAGGCGACCGGCTCCCCCGGCGGCGGCGACCCGATCGAACTGATGTTGGGTCCGGCGCCGGCGGCGGTGGTCTCGGTGTTCGGCGACCGGGCGGCCGACGCCACCCGCTACGCCGAGATCCTGGCCGGCCCCGGAGTGACTCGCGGGCTGCTCGGCCCGCGCGAGGTGCCCCGGTTGTGGGAGCGCCACATTCTGAACTGCGCGGTGGTCGGCGAGCTGCTCGCCGCCGACATCGCGGTCTGCGATGTCGGATCCGGGGCCGGCCTGCCGGGCATCGTGCTGGCCCTGGCCCGACCGGACTTGTCGGTGACGCTCTTGGAACCGCTGCTTCGCCGCACCCTGTTCCTCGACGAAGTGATCGACGTGCTGGGCCTGTCCAACGTGCGGGTGCTACGCGGCCGGGCCGAGGAGTTCGCCGGCAAGGAGCGGTTCGACGTGGTGACGTCGCGGGCGGTCGCTCCGCTGGACCGGCTGGCCGGCTGGTCGCTGCCGCTGCTGCGCGGCGGCGGGGAGATGGTCGCGCTGAAGGGTGGTTCGGCGGAGGCCGAGCTCACCGAGAGCGCGGAGCTGTTGGCGAAGCTCGGGGCCACGCGGTGGGGTGTGCAGAGCGTGGGCGCCGGGATCGTGGATCCGCCGACCACGGTGATCCGGGTCGGGATCGATCAGGAGCTTCAGGTACGGAGTGCGAAGAAGCCGCGGCCGAAGAACCGGCGGCCGGGACGCTGAAGCTACGTTTCACGTGAAACCGTGCCCGCGTTTCACGTGAAACGTTGAGATCGGGGCGATGTTTCGCCACCCGTATCCCACTGCCACCCGTCATGGAGACGCTTCGCGTCACAGTCTTTCCTGTGAAACACCGCCCTTCGTTCGTTCTGAGGCGATCGAGTACGGCAGACTGTTGGTTCGTAGCTTCACTCGCGCTTCTGATTGAGCACAGCCTTCCGCGCGTCCCATGACAGGAGTCCTTCCGTGGCCGCACCCGGCAATCAACATCGAGAGCACCAGGGGGTCGACCCGCTGCTCGCGCAGTCAGTGGTGGACAGCCTGAACGACGAGCCCTATTACCCTGCCGGGACCACCGACGTCATGGCCGCTCCGCCGGTGGTCCTCGAATACGAGCCCGGACACGTCCCCGCGGGAGCCACTCCCTCCGTACAGTTGCAGGTACCGCACATGCCATCGTCTTCCATCCCCGCCCAGGGTCCGGCCACCGCGAACGACGCCGACACCCCCATCGCCCGCCAGGCCGCCGCCGCGATAGAGGCGCTGTCCGGCGTGACCCGGCTGCCCCGGCCGGACAAGACCCGGGTGCTGGTCGTCGCCAACCAGAAGGGCGGCGTCGGCAAGACCACCACCACCGTCAACCTGGCCGCCTCGCTGGCCCAGGCCGGCGCCAACGTGCTGGTGATCGATCTGGACCCGCAGGGCAACGCCTCCACCGCGCTGTCCGTGGAACACCACGCCGAGGTGCCTTCGGTCTACGACGTCCTCATCGAGCGCTACACGATGGACGAGGTCGTCCAGGAAGTGCCGGAGATCCCGAACCTGCACTGCTGCCCGGCGACCATCGACCTGGCCGGCGCCGAGATCGAACTGGTCTCGATGGTGGCGCGGGAGGGCCGGCTGGCCAAGGCGCTGTCGGCGTACCAGAAGAAGATGGACTACGTCTTCATCGACTGCCCGCCGTCGCTGGGCCTGCTGACGGTCAACGCGATGGTGGCCGGCGCCGAGGTGCTGATCCCGATCCAGTGCGAGTACTACGCGCTGGAGGGGCTGAGCCAGCTGTTGCACAACATCGAGCTGATCCGCGGACACCTGAACCCGGAACTGCACGTGTCCACCATCCTGCTGACGATGTACGACTCCCGTACCCGGCTGTCCACCGAGGTCGCCGAGCAGGTGCGCACCCACTTCCCGAACGAGGTCCTGTCCTCGGCGATCCCCCGCTCGGTGCGGGTGTCCGAGGCGCCGTCGTACGGCCAGACCGTGATGACCTGGGACCCGGTGTCCACCGGCGCGATCGCCTATCGCGACGCCGCCCGGGAGATCGCCGAGCGCGGCGCGGCCGGCGTCGCGATGGACGGCATGAACGATTTCCGGGCCGACATCGAGTACGGTGGGGCGTCCCTGCACAGTGGTGGGCAGTGAGCGGGGCAGTGAGCAGCACGATGGGAGAGCAGTGGTGAACGACCGCCGACGCGGACTGGGCAAGGGCCTGGGGGCTCTGATTCCTTCCGGCCCTCCCAACTCGATACTGTCGGACAAATCCCGGGCCGAGGCGGCACAGACCCCGGTCGGTGGCGAGCCGGTTTCCCGTGAAACATCGACCGATGTTTCCCGTGAAACATCGGTCGCGACCGCCGCGCCGCGCACCGCGCTGGGTACGCTGCCGATCGACACCGACCACCGGACGGGCCCCACGCCCAGGTCCGAGATGGAGACGCCGTCGACTGTCTCGGCGTCGGTTCCCGCTCCCACCGCCAGCCCGGAGGCGGCGCCGCCGACCCTGCCCGGCGATCTGATGCCGGTGCCGGGAGCCTCGTTCGCGGAGATCCCGCACGGCCAGATCCGGATGAACCCGGTCCAGCCCCGGAGCGACTTCGATGAGGTCGCGCTGGCCGAGCTCGCGGCGTCGATCCGCGAGGTCGGTCTGTTGCAGCCGATCGTGGTGCGGCAGCTGACCGACGCCGACGGCGAGCACCGCTACGAGCTCATCATGGGTGAGCGCCGCTGGCGGGCCAGCCAGGAAGCGGGCCTCGCGGCGATCCCGGCGATCATCCGGGACACCCGCGACGACCGGATGCTGCTCGATGCCCTGTTGGAAAACCTGCAGCGCGCTCAGCTGAACCCGCTCGAAGAGGCAGCCGCCTACGATCAGCTCCTCCAGGACTTCGACTGCACCCATGAGGTACTCGCCGCCAAGGTCGGCAAGTCTCGTCCGCACGTCACCAACACGCTGCGGCTGCTGACCCTCCCCTCAGGCATCCAGCGCCGAGTGGCGGCCGGGGTCATCACCGCCGGCCACGCCCGAGCCCTGCTCGGCCTGAAGTCGGTGGAGCATCAGGAAGAGATCGCCGGGCGCATCGTGAAGGAGAACCTCTCGGTTCGCGCGGTGGAGGAGCTGGCGGGCATGAGCCGCTGGGACTCCGCGGCCTTGGACGCGGCGCTGAACGAGACCCCCGAGGACTACCTCGACTTCAGCGACAAGCCCAAGGGCAAGCGCGTGCGCTCGGGGAGCCGGATGCCGATCCTGGAGGAGTTCGGCCAACGGCTCTCGGACCGGCTGGAGACCCGGGTGAAGGTCGACATCATGCAGAAGCGCGGCCGGATCACCATCGAGTACGCGGGGATAGAGGACCTCAAGCGCATCGCCAAGGCGATCCTCGGGGAGTGACTGATCGCGGCATCGTGGAGTCGGCATTGTGCTCTGTTTCACGGGAAACATGGTCGCGGCCGATGGATGGATGATGGGGGCACGTTCGCCGAGGATGATCCGGAGCGTTGCTCCGGACGACCGGCGGCGCGCTACAGTGCGCGGGCTGCTCTTGCGGAAGGTTTCCCGTGAAACATCGGGAAGCTCCGCGTGAAACAGGCGACGTTTCACGGGAAACCTTGACGAAGAAGGCCCGGCCGATGCGGCCGGGCCTTCGATGTCTCACGGGAAACAGCTCTACCGAACAGCGACCGCCTGGAGCAGATCCCGATAGAGCACGCCGAGATCGAGGTTCGCGGCACTGGCCGCCAGCGGCAGCAGGCTGGTCTCGGTGAGGCCGGGGGCCACGTTCACTTCCAGGAACCAGGCGGTGCCGTCGGCGTCCAGGATCAGGTCGGTGCGTGAGATGCATGACAGGCCGAGGGCGTTGTGCGCGCGGATCGCGACTTCCTTGACCGCCTCGGTTTCGGCGGTGCTGAGGCGGGCCGGAGTGAAGAACTCGGTCATGCCGGCGGTGTAGCGAGCCGCGTAGTCGTAGATGCCGGAGTCGGCGACGATCTCGACGGCGGGCAGCGCGCGCGGACCCTCGCCGGTGTCGACCACCGAGATCGAGACCTCGCGGCCGACGACGTGGCGCTCGATCAGAGCGGTCTCGTCATACGCGAAGCACGCGACCATCGCGGCCGGCAACTCCTCGCGGGAGTGGACCGCGGCGGCGCCGAGTGAGGAGCCGCCGCGGGCCGGCTTCACGAAGAGCGGCAGCGGCAGCGCGGCGGTGATGACATCCAGGACGGCTTGGGTGCCGAGGTCGCGGAAGGTGGTCTTGGGGATCGCGACCCAGTCCGGAGTGGCCATTCCCGCCGTCCGGACCGCATCCTTCGCGGACGGCTTGTCGAAGGCACGGCGGCACGAGGCGGGGGACGAGCCGACGTAGGGCAGGTCCAACAGCGCGAGGATGCCCTGGATCGCGCCGTCTTCGCCGGTGGCGCCGTGCACGGTCGGGAAGATGGCGTCGGGGCGGTCGGCGATCAGGGTCGGCAACAGGCCGGCGTCGATATCGCAGACCTGCACCTCGACCCCGACTCCGCGCAGCGCCTCGGCGACGCGGCGGCCGGAGCGGATCGAGACGTCGCGCTCATGGCTGAGGCCGCCGGCCAAGACGACGACACGGCCCAGGTCGCTCATTGCAATCACTGCCCTTCTCACCGGTTTCTACGTCCTCGATCCTGCCAGCCTGCCAGGGCCGGTTGACGGTCGTGTTTCGGCGTGAAACATCGGCCGTCGGCGCCGCTCCACGTTCAATGTTTCACGGGAAACATGGGTTCCCGACCGCTCGCCGCTCGATGTTTCACGGGAAACCTCCGCCTCTGTTTCGGCGTGAAACATCGGCTCCGTTTCCCGTGAAACATCGAGCGGCCAAGCCCTAAATCAGATCCGGCGCGGGCGTGTCGATCGCCCGCCGGCCGTCGAGCGCACGCGTGGCGTCCTGTCCGAACGCGGCGCGCAGCTCCATCTCCTCGCGTAACACATCCGCGAAGCGGCGCACCCCTTCGCGGATCCGCTCCGGCGGCGGGTAGCAGTAGGACAGCCGGAGGGAGGAGGCGCCGAAGCCGTCGGAATAGAACCCGGTGCCCGGCACGTAGGCCACGCGAGCGGTGACCGCGCGGGGCAGCATCGCCTTGGAGTCCAGCCCGGGCGGTAACGTGACCCAGACGTAGAAGCCGCCCTCCGGCTTGGTCCACGTGACACCGGCCGGCATCATGTCCGCCAGCGCGGTCAACGTCGCGTCGCGCCGGTCCCGGTACGTCTCGCGGAAAGCCTTGATCTGCTCGCGCCAAGGCTGCGTGCTGAGGTAGCGGGAGACCATCATCTGCGAGAAGGCCGGCGGGCACAGGTTCGCGGCCTCGGCGGCCAGGGTGAGCTTCTCGCGTACCGCGTGCGGGGCCAGGGCCCAGCCCACTCGGAATCCGGGCGCGAAAGTCTTGGAGAACGAGCCGAGGTAGATGACGTTCTCGGTGTCGAGCGAGCGCAGTGCCGGGTAGGTCTCGCCGGTGAACCCGAGCAGACCGTAGGGGTTGTCCTCCAGGATGAGGATCCCGGCTTCGCGACAGATCTCGACGATCTCCGGCCGTCGTTCCGTGGCCATGGTGACCCCGGCCGGGTTGTGGAAGTTCGGGATCGTGTAGAGGAACTTTATGCGCCGGCCGGCCGCCTGGACCGAGGCGATCGCCGCCCGCAGGTTGTCCGGTACCAGACCCTGGTCGTCCATCGCGACGTGGATCACCTGCGCTTGATAAGAGGCGAACACACCGAGCGCACCGACGTACGAGGGTCCCTCGGCGAGGATCACGTCGCCGGGGTCGACGAAGATGCGGGTGACGAGGTCCAGCGCCTGTTGCGAGCCGACAGTGGCGATCACGTCGTCGGGGTGTCCCTCGACGCCCTCCAGCCGCATGATGTCGCAGATCTGCTCGCGCAGCTTCTCGTCGCCCTGCGCGCCGCCGTACTGCATGGCGACCGTGCCCGACTCGCGGACCAACTCCTCGGCGACGGTGGCGATGGAGTCCATGGGCAGCGCCGCGAGGTTCGGCATGCCGCCGGCCAGCGAGACCACCTCGGGCCGGGAGGCCACGGCGAACAGAGCTCGGATCTCCGATGCGGTCATCCCGCGGGTCCTGGCTGCGTAACGGTCGACGTATGAGTCGAGCCGGGAACCCGGACGCTGCGGGAGTTCCATATCACTCTCCTTGGAGTCGGAGGACGGATGCGCCTGTCGAACTCCAAGTCAAGCAGGCTCACCCATCATCGCGAGGCTCCGTTCACCTTTTCGGTGACGTGTGACGGGACTAACATCGCCGTTGACAGACGGCCACGATGGCAGCTCAGGCTTCCTGCCGCATGTGTCGAACGTGTGTCACCCGGGAGGGAGTCGCCGATGCTGGCGTTCATCACCATCAGGGGCGTCCTACGCCTCGCGCTCTGGTTCGCCGGCGCCGTCGGCGCCGGATTCTGGCTCGGCCTGGTCCTGCCGCAGCGTTTCACGTGGGTCGACCGCGACCGCGCGCAGATGCAGCACGGTCTCGGTGGCGCCCGACCCGAGCCGCCGCGCCCACGACGAGCTGATGGTCTCCAGATCGGTGTGCGGTACCAGGCGGACGTCGGTCACCTGCCACCCGAACTCGGCCATGCGGTCGGCCAGGCCGGTTGATCCGACGGTCTCCGGCGTCAGCTCCGGCAGGCCGCGGATCTCCAGCGGGATCGGGTCCCGCCAGATGCTGGTGCCGATGGACACCTCCAGCGGCGTCCCCGGCTTGGCGACCGCGCGCAGCCCGGCGAGCACGTCCGACTCGCCGGACACGATGCCGCGCAGGAGTTTGCCCCACGGCATGAGGACCGTGACCGCGTCGGCGATGCCGTGCAGCGGCGCCGGAACGGTCTCGATCGCCGCGTTCACCAGAACCAGGTTCGGTGCCCCACCCTTGGCGGGTTTGCGGGCGGCCCGCACCGCGGTCTCGGTCATCCGCTGCCATGCCGGGTCCACGCCGATCACCAGCCACTCGGGATGGGCGACGGCCTGCCGGTAGGCGGTGCGCGCATCGCCGGTGCCGACGTCGACCAGGACGTGCTCTGCCGCGGCGAGGGCGCCCGCGAGTTCGGCCGGCGGCAGATCGGTGAGCTTCTTGCCGGCGAGGACCTTGAGGCCGATGGCGCTGTTCATGGCTGGTTCCGGTCTTGCTCGGACAGCAATGCGTAGAGCTTCTTGCGCGTGAGGCCGAGCGGGGCGAGGGCATCGGCCAGGGTTCGAGGGGCGATGCCGGCGTCGGCGAGGGCCCGGGCGACGGTGGTGAGTCCGATCGATGTTTCCCGTGAAACATCCGGACCGACAACGGCGAGAGTGCCGACGGCGGCGACCGCACCCTCGGGGGTGGACCGTCTCATGGCGGTGCCGAGGTCGAGTTCCGCGGTGTCCTCGATCCAGACTTCGCGCCCGGCGAGGATCTCGGGAGGCATCGCCTCGGGCATACGGAAGACGGTGGGCATCTCAGGCACCGCAGAGAGCCGCTGCGGGGCTCCGAGGTACACGAACGGGTGAGGAGGCAAACCTGCCCCCAGGAGGGCTTCCAGCGGCTTGTACGAGCCCGCGACGGATACCCGGGCTCCTTGAGCTGTCGCTCGTTCGAGTGTCGCGCTCAGAGCGGCCACTTCTTTGGGCGGCGCGTCCTGCGCGATGGTGAGGTCGGCTGTTCCCCGCGCGGCGAAGTCCTTCATCGCGGGCAGATGCATCCGCTCGCCGAACGACACCCGCAGTAGCGGACGAGTGGCTCCGATTTCTTCAACGGTGAGCCGGACTTCGCGCTCGGGGTCGGCCAGCGCGGAGGCGAAATCAGCGGGCAGATCGTCGGCCGTCAGCGTGGACTCGACGGCGAGCGTGTCGGCGTCCAGACTCCGGCTGCGCCGGATGACGACGCGATCGCTGATGACCCGGCGCGGATTGAGCGTGGCCTCGCCGCTGACCGCCGGCAGCCCCGCGGTGTCCAGCGTGAGCCGGACCCGGCCGCGCAGCAGTGCCAGATTCGGATCCAGGACGGTGCCGACCGCGAGCACGCACGTCGCGCGCGCGGTGACGGCGGGCTCAGCGGTCAGCTCGAAGGTCTTGGCGTGGGTCGCCCGGATCGCCGGGTGGCCGCGGCCGACGAGGACGGCTTGATGGGGGCGGGGCACGGTTCCAGGGTAGGGGCCGGTCCGGCCGATCGGCCTCCAGTACCGAACCGAGTGATCCGCCGGATACGGACTTGCTTGCCAAAACACTTCGCTCCGCAGCTCGCCAAGGCTGCTCACCGATACGACGCGCCGAAGCAGTTTGCCCAAGGCCAAAGCAACCGGCCGTAGAAGCTCATCGACTGTTCGCGGAAAGCAGCTGACCCAAGCAGCTCACCGCCGCCCGCTACGTAGCCCGCAACTCCGCCAGCCGCAGGATCCCGGTCGGCGCATCCGACTCCGGCGGCAGGTACAGCCGCTGCACCGCGATCACTATGGCATCGGCGCAGGCTTCCCGGAACCGCTGCGAGGCGAGCAGCGCGGCGTCGTGCGGGCTGGTGAGGTAGCCGAGCTCGATGCGCACCGCCGGCATCTGCGTGTAGCGCAGCAGGTCCCACGTCATGCCGTGGGTGCCGAGGTTGGCCAGTCCGGTGCGGGCCGTGATCTCGCGCTGGACCAGGCCGGCGAAGCGCTCGCCGGTGGGGGAGCTGTGGCCGAACCGGTCGTTGCCGTAGTAGAAGGCGGCGACGCCGGAGGCGGCCGGGTTCGCGTGCGCGTCGCAGTGCAGCGAGATGACCAGGTCCGCGCCGAGCTCGTTGGCCTTCTCGGCACGCCGGCGCTGGTCCGGACTGCCGCCACCGCCGCGGGTGAGGTGGGTGGTGACGCTCAGCTTCTCCAGCCGGGCGCGGACCCGGTCGGTGACGTCGTAGACGATCTCGGACTCGGTCAGGTCGGAAGCGGTGACGCCGGTGTCCGGTCCGCCGTGGCCGGGGTCCAGGACCAGGACCTTGCCGGGCAGCGCGGGGCCGGCGGACTGGATGGCCTCTGATTCGCGCATCGCGTGCAGCAGCCCGCCGCCGGCCATGCGCCGCCCGAGGCGGTTGAGCGCCTGGACCGTGAGCAGGTCGGTGACGCCGTCGGAGGGCAGGCCCACGTTGCGCTGGAACTCGCGGACGGCGGCCACGGTCGCCCGGTCGTAGGCGCCGTTCACCCGGCCGCAGTCGAAGCCGAGGGTGAGCAGGGCGCGCTGGAGTTCGGCGACGTCGTCGCCGAAGGTCGGTTCCTCCGAGGGCACCAGGTCCCGGTCCCCCAGCCGCCAGGAAGCCTCTTCCAGCAGCCGCATCGTGCCGGGCGTGACCAGACCGTCGACCGTGGTGCGCCGGGTCTGCTGGAAATGCCGGACCGCGGTCTCCACCGCGTCGTCGAAGACCGCCTCGCCCTGGACCGGGATGGCGGGGTCGGCGGCGGCGTCGATCAGGCCGAGGCGGGCCAGGCGCTCCCGGATCGCGGCCACCGCGGGTCCGGTGTCGCCGCGGCGATAGGTCGGTTCAGTGGTCACGGTCCTCTACCCTACGCACTTCAGCAGCAGGGCCTTCGGCTTCGCGCCGACGATCGTCTTCACGACCTCGCCGCCGGCGTACACGTTCAGCGTCGGGATCGAGCGCACCCCGTACTTCGCCTGGGTCAGCGGGTTCTCGTCGGTGTTCAGCTTGACGATGTCGATCTTGTCGCCGTGCTCGGCGTAGATCGCCTCCAGCACCGGGGCGACCTGGCGGCACGGGCCGCACCACGGCGCCCAGAAGTCGACCAGGACCGGCTTGTCGTTCTTGAGGACCTCGACCTCGAAGGTCGCGTCGGTCACTGCGCGGATGTCGCCCATGGCTTGCTCCTCTTGCTCGTGCTGTGCGGGTGGGGTGGCGGTGTGCTGTTTCACGCCGAACCGTGCGCCCCGTTTCACGTGAAACGTCAGACGGTGACGGTCTGGTGGTGGGCCAGCTGCGACAGGTGCCGCTCGGCGTCCAGCGCGGCCGCGCAGCCGGTGCCGGCCGCGGTGATGGCCTGCCGGTAGGTGTGGTCCACGACGTCGCCGCAGGCGTACACCGCCGGCACGCTGGTGCGGGTGGTCGGGGACTCGACCTTGATGTAGCCCTCGTCGTCCAGGTCCAGGACTCCGGCGAACAGCTCGGTGCGCGGCAGGTGGCCGATGGCCACGAACAGCGCCCCGGCCGGCCGCGGCGTCTCCTGGCCGGTCTTCAGGTTGCGCAGCGTAACGCCGGTCACTTGCGTCTGGCCCTCGATCGCGACCACCTCGGAGTCCCAGACGAAGGAGATCTTCGGGTTGGCGAAGGCCCGCTCCTGCATCACCTTCGAGGCGCGCAGCTCGTCGCGGCGGTGCACGACGGTCACGGTCTTGCCGAAGCGCGTGAGGAACAGCGCCTCCTCCATGGCGGTGTCGCCGCCGCCGACCACCACGATGTCCTGGTCCTTGAAGAAGAAGCCGTCACAGGTCGCGCACCACGACACGCCCTTGCCGCTCAGCCGCTTCTCGTCCGGCAGGCCCAGCTCCTTGTAGGCCGAACCGGTCGCGACGATCACGGTGTGTGCTTCGTGCACGACCCCCGCCGAGTCAGTGACCTTCTTTATGTCACCGGTGAGGTCGACCGCGGTCACGTCGTCGAAGACCAGCTCGGCACCGAACCGCTCGGCCTGCTTCTGCATGCTGTCCATCAGGTCCGGGCCCATGATCCCCTCTGGGAAGCCCGGGAAGTTCTCCACCTCGGTGGTGTTCATCAGCGCGCCGCCGGCGGTCACGGAACCGGCGAACACCAGCGGATTCAGGCCCGCACGCGCGGTGTAGACCGCGGCTGTGTAGCCGGCCGGTCCTGAACCGATGATGATGACGTTGCGGATCTCGCTCACGTGGGCCTGGCCTCTCGAATCCTGGGGCATCTGCGGTGCCGGTTGGCTCAACCGATCCTAAGCAAGATGCATTCCCGGCCGGGCCACGTGGCCGATTTCGGACGCTGTGTTAGCGGCGGGGTACCTCGGTCGAGTACAAGACGTGCCCAGGACTCTGTGTCGTGCACCCGGTCGTGGCGACAACGTAAACGGCGGCCGTGGCGTCGTCGCCGGGCTTGGCGTACACGAGGAGTTCGGCGGGCTGACCCTGATACGTGATGGATGTCACGCCGAGCGGTGAGGTGTTCTGGAAGCCGTCCGGAGGACACGCGATACCGCCGGCCTCAGCCTTCTCAGTGGATCCCGCATCTGATTGCGGTCCGCTCTGTGCCGATGTCTTCTGGGTCGACGTCTTGAGCAATTGCTCAGCCCGCGCCCGGATGCCCGCGGCCGAGTCGGGGGAAGCCAGGGCGTTCGGAGCCATCGCCGAGCCCGCGTCCGAGCCCGCGGCGGGAGCACGTCCCGCTTGGCTGTCGCCCTGGGCGGAAGAGTAGGAAGAAGCACCCTTTCCACTGCTCACCGAGGCGGAGGTACCACCACCGGAACTCAACGCCGAGATCCCCGCGAACGCACCGGCGATCACCAGTGACGCCCCGGCCAGGCCGCCGATGAGCCGGAACCGACGAGCGCGCCACGTCGAGGCCGAACCAGCGTGCTGCGGTACGGCCGAGGGCTCAGCCGGCGGTGGCTCGCGGTGCAGCGCGGCCTCGACCCGGATCGCCACCGCCTCCGGGATCGGCTCGGGAGCCAGCAGGTCGCGCAGTCCGGAGCCGAAGGCGATCAGCGCGAAGTCGTCCGCGCACCGCTGACAGGACGCCAGGTGCAGGCGTCCGGCCTCGGCCGCGTCGTGGTCCAGCAGACCGTCGTACAGGTCCGCCATCCGATCCGGGTCCAGGTGGGTGTCCGGTCCGGAAGCGGCGGGGTCGATCATCATCCGGCCGTCATCCCTCCTTCCCGGCGATCTTGCCGCGTCGTGACTTTGACGCGGGAGTCGGCGCTTTGGTTCCCGGAACTTCCGGACGTATCGCTCTCGCGCAGATGGCGCAGCAGCGGCAGCAGTCTGGCCCGGGCCCGGGCGCAGCGGCTCTTGATCGTGCCGGCGGCGACGCCCAGGGCGCGGGCCGCCTCCTCGACCGTGTAGCCCTCCACGTCCACCAGGATCAGGGCCACGCGCTGCTCCTCCGACAGCGTCGCCAGCGCCGAGGCCAGCGCCAGCCGCAGATCGGTGTTGGCGATGTCGTCGGTGGCCGGCGGCCGCTGACTCTCGGTCTCCACCTCCGGCAACGGCACGGTGGGCCGGCTGTTGCGCCGCCGGATCCGGTCCAGGCAGGCGTTCACCACGACCCGGTGCAGCCAGGTCGTGACCGCGGCGTCGCCCCGGAACGAGCCGGCCGCCCGGTAGGCCGAGACCATCGCGTCCTGCAGCGCGTCGGCGGCCTCCTCCGGATCGCCGAGGGTGCGCAGCGCCACCGACCACAATCGGTCCCGGTGCCGCCGGAACAGCTCGCCGAAGGCGTCGGCCTCCCCGGCGGCGTGCCGGGACAACAGGTCCCGGTCGTCGAGGAGGCCGAGGTCGGCGCGCTGTGGTGGCATGTTCCGGCTATCGGGTCAGTTGAATTTCACGGCGCTGATGGCGTTCGCGTAGGTGGTCGGACATATCTTGGTGTTCGGCACGGGTTCCTTGGCCAGCTTCGTGAACCACACCAGCACGTACCGCCCGCTGACCGGCGCCGACGGCTTCAGGTCCACGGTGGTGCCCGAGACCTCGGCCTCGGCGGCCTTGGTGTAGTGGTCCGGCGCCGCCCGCTCGACCTCGGCCGGCGGGAATGCCGCGCTGGAGTCGCCGACCAGCATCTGCATGGAGCCGCCGACGTTCGCGACGGTCACGGTGACGTCGGTGATCTGGTGGGCCGAACCCAGGTCGAAGACCAGGCCGGTGCCGGCCTTCGGCTTGAGGCTCTTGGTCCCGTAATCCTGGCAGTAGCTCAGGGTCGACCACCTGCCGCTGCCGCTGAGCACACCGGCCACGCCGTCCTTGCCCTCGGAACTGTCGTCGCCGTCGTACACCGCTATGTTGGCCGGGGTGACGGGGCCGCCGGCGGCGCTGCTGCTGCCACCGGTGGACGCCGACTTCGATACCGAGGCGGACGACCCGTTCGCGTTCGGCCCGCCCTTGCCCTTGCCGCCGTTGAACATCGAGTAGGCCAGCAGCGCGATCGCCACGACCGCGGCGAGGACGCCGACGATGATCATCATCGAGCTGCTGCGGCCGCCCCCGGCACCGCCGGACCCGCCGCCCGAACGGGAGCTGCGCGGCTGGTAGTCGTCGTCATAGGCGCTCGGCCGTGACGAGCCGCCGTGGCCGCCATGGCTGGTCGGCCGCGGCGGAGCGGCCTGATAGCCGGTCGCCACCTGCGGCATCGCGGCCGTGGCCCGCACGGCCGAGGAGGCCGGCATGACCGTGGTCTGCTGGTGGCGCAGCGGCGCGGTCTGCGGGGTCGAGGGCAGCGGCGCCTCGTAGCGCGGGCGCGGGAGCTGGGCCAGGGCGTCGGCGACCGCGATCGGGGTCTGGAACGGCGGGCCGGCCGTGCCGTCGCCGAGGATGCGCAGCACCACCTCGTCCAGTTGCGGGCTGATCTCCGGCCGCAGCTCGCTGGGCGGGATCGGCTGGGCCTGCGGCCGCTTCCCGGTGAGCAGCGCGTAGGCCAGCTCGCCGATGGCGGACAGGTCGGTGCCGAGCGGGTCCCGGGAGACGGTGCCGGTCAGGGCCGCGGCCAGGCACAGGTCGAGGATCTTCACCTCGCCGGTGTCGGTGCGCAGCACGGTCTTGGGCGACAGCCGCAGATGCGCCAGGCCCTGGTCGTGCGCCTCGGCCATGGCCCGGGCCAGCTCGGTGGTGATCCGCACGGCCTCCTGGACCGGAACCGGGCCGCCGGCGAGCACCTCGCCCAGGGTGTGGCCGTCGTGCAGCCACTCGGTGATGACGTAGTACAGCCCGTCGTCGGGGACGGCGTCCAGGACCTGCACGAAGTGGTTGTCGGCCATCGCGGCGGCCGCGCGGGCGGCGGCCATGAAGGCCTCGGCCCGGGGCTGGTCCGAGCGCAGCAGGTGGATGCGGCTGGGCCGGTTCAGCTTCTCGTCGGCCGCGAGCCAGGTGACGGCCGGCCCCGTGAGGTGCAGGACGCGCTCCAGGCGGTAACGCCCGTCGAGCCGGTCGCCCGCGGATACGCCGAGGGACCGGATCAGCGCTTCGGCTTCCGCGCCGACGCCGCCGTCCGGATCGGTGGTCTGGTCCGCCGCTGCCACATGACTCCCTGGTCCGTGCATGCTCTGGGGCATGGTCTGGTCATCCCCGCCTCATGCTATTAGGTTTCGTGCCGTCCTCGTGGTGCGTTGTGCGACCCTCATCTGTGCAGACTGTCCACGGCGCCGGTCGGTTGCCCGTGCGCCGGTCTCGGTTCGGACAACTCTTCGCATCGGTATCCGGCGCTCAGCGACCGAGCTTGGCACGCACCGAGCCGAGCAGCTGCTCGACCTCCTCCACTCGCATCAGGCGGGCGCACACCACGAACAGGGTCGCGAGTATCGTGCCACCGGCCGCCAGGGCGGCGGCCGAGCCCAGCCAGTTCTCACCGACCATACGGTTGACATATAAGGTCACGATAAGCGTCGCCGCCGCCGCGACCGCGGAGGCCGCGATCAGCCGCACATAGGTCTGGGTGATCCGCTTGCCGTCCAGGCCGTGCAGCCGCCGCTTCAGCTTCTGGGCGGTGATCGCCACGCCGATGCAGTACGAGACGCCGTACACGAAGCACATCACGACCACCGCCCAGCGCTCCTTGTCCGAACCGCGCAGGCTGTAGAACACCGCCGAGCTCAGCGCCACGTTCGCCGCCGAGATCCAGATGTTGATCGTGAACGGGCTCTTGGTGTCCTCGAAGGCGTAGAACCCGCGCAGCATCAGGAACTGGGCCGAGAACGGGATCAGGCCCAGGCCGAACGCGGAGAGCATGTAGCCGATGATGTGCGCGTTGTCGATGGACATCCCGCCGTGCTTGAACAGCACCACGGCGATCTGCGGGCCCAGGACCAGGAAGGCGAACGCCGCCGGGACTATCGCCACGCCGGTCACCCGCAGGCCGTAGGAGATGTCGTCGCGTACCGAGGCGAGGTCGTTGGCGACCGCCGCGCGGCTCATCCGCGGCAGCAGCGCGGTGATCACCGAGACCGTGATCAACGCCTGCGGCAGGCCCCAGATCATGTAGGCGTTGTTGTACGCCGCCACGCCCCAGTGCTCGTACCCTGCGTTGCCGACGTCGGACGCGTAGCGCATCACCACGGCCAGGCCGATCTGGTTCACCAGCACGAACAGCAGCGTCCACTTGGCCAGCGTGATCGCGTGGCCCAGGCCCGCGCCGCGCCAGTCGAAGCGCAGCCGCAGCGACATCCCGGCGGCCTTCAGGTACGGCAGCAGGGCCAGCGCCTGCACCGCGATGCCCAGGGTGACGCCCAGCCCCAGCAGCCGGACGTCGGCGGCCGGGATGGTGGAGGCGGTCAGGTCCTTGCTGCGGTTGATGTACCAGTAGGCGCCGGTGGAGCCGATGACGACGATGTTGGTCAGCACCGGCGTCCACATCATCGGCCCGAACCGGCCCTTGGCGTTGAGGACCTGCCCCAGCACCACGAACAGGCCCAGGAAGAAGATCTGCGGCATGAACATCCGGGCGAGGTCGATGGCCAGCTGCCGGTTCGCGAGGGTGAAGTTGGAGAACAGGTCCACCAACTGCGCGGTGAACAGCTCGGTCAACACCGTCAGCACCAGCACGCCGGTCAGGATCAGGGTCAGCAGCCGGCTGGCGTACGCCGCCCCGCCGTCCCGGTCCCGGTGCATCGAGCGCACCAGCTGCGGCACGAACACCGCGTTCAGCGCACCGCCGATGATCAGGATGTAGAGCATGTTCGGCAGGTTCAAGCCGATGGTGTAGGCGTTGCCGATGCCGGCGGTGCCGATCGCGGCGACGATCAGGAACTGCCGGACCAGGCCGGTGACCCGGGACGCCAGCGTGCCCAGCGCCATCAGCCGCGAGGCGCGGCCGACGCTGGGCTCGGCCGTCGTCGGCGCGGGACGCGTCCCGGTGGCCGCGCGGTCCCGGACGCCGGTCTCCCACGGCGCACCCTCGCGGGTGCCCGGCGCGCTGCCGGCCGGACCGCCGGGGCGGCGGGTGGCCGGTCCCTGCACGCGGCCGCGGCGTGGCGGTATCAGCGCTTCAAGGTTGCTGGGGTTGGCGCGGCGGGGCGCGACCGCCATCGACGGGATCGGCGACAGGTCCCAGCGGGTGGCGCTGACCGCGTCCTCGTAGTCGTCGCGCCAGTCGCGCTCGTGGGGCGGCTCAGGTTGCGCGGCGGCTTGCTGTTCCGGCTGCGGGGGCTGCCAGGACGGCGGCTTGGCGGCCCGGTCGTCGCCGCGGCCGGGGACCTCGTCGCGGAACAGGGCGCGGTTGTCGTCGATGATCGGGCGGTGGCCGTGGGACGGCGGCGCGGTGCGGCGGCCGTCGCCGGTGGGGGGCTGGGCTTGGGCCCGGCGGGGATCAGGACCATTAGGCGGTTGGGCCGGACCCGGACCGCGGGCCGGAGCCCGAGGAGCTTCGGGACCGCCGGCCGCCGCGGCGCCGGCCTGATCCGGGCGCCGGCCGTCATGCCGGGGATCGGCGTACTGTTCCCGGCCCTGATAAGGATCCTGCGGACCGGCGTACTGCTCGCGGAAGCCGGCCGGTCCCGCGTCCGGTCCGGCAGCGCGCGGGTCGGTCCTCGGACGGCGCGGCTGAGCCCGCGGATCGGTGGCCAGCGGCCGTCCGGTCTGCGGGTCGAAGCGTGGTTCCGACTGCGGCGGGGGCGGGGCGACCGGCGGCTGTGGCGGCTGTGGTGACCAAGGCTGCTGCGGCGCCGCCCCCGCCGGGGGCGTGTGACGAGGATCACCGTCGGCGGGCACGCCGGGACCGGCCTGCGGTGCCCGGCGGGGCCGGCCGTCGGGATCGTCGAGCGGCGGCTCCGGACGCCACAGATCACCGCCGTCGCTCGTCATATTTCCAGTGCTCCCCGCGTCAGTGGTGTCCGATCGGTGTCTGTCGTCCGATCAATGTCGGTGTCTCAACTTGCCATTGTGTCCTGTACGACGCCGTGATGGGTGCGCTTGGCGCGGTAGACGCGCAAACCGATCAGCGCGACCAGCAGGACCCCGGAGCCGATCATCAGGCCGAGGGCGATGATGCCGATGCGGCTGACCTTGACCGGGATCGTCGCCGCGCCCAGATCGTCGATCTTCGTGAACAGGTTCGTCGGATAGTACGTGCAATTACTGTTGAAGTCCGAGCACGTGTACAGCGTGGCCGTCAGCTCGACCTGCTGACCGTTGCCCTCGCCCTCGGCCTCGATGTAGACGGTCTTCTTCTGCCCTGAGGGCACGGTCTGCAAGCCCTGATTCTCGGTGACCTTCAGCTGCATGCCGTGTTTGGAGTGCGCGAGCAGGTAGACGCGCACCGTGGAGTTCGTCTGGTTCACGATGGTGACCGGGACCTTGCCGGACTTCCCGGACATGGTCAGCGGTTGGGTCTGCCCGCCGATCTGTACCAGCGCGTGCTCGCCGACCACGGTCTGGTACACGATCCGGCTGTACGCCGCGTCGCCGTCGTGGGTCCGCCACCAGGTCGCGACCGGCCGGAACGGCACGGCGCCGTCGCTGTCGTGGCCGGGCGCCATGACCGAGTGCAGCGCCTGGTAGAGCTTCTGGCTGTCCGAGGCCGCCTGGACCACGGCCGTCGGCAGGTTCGGCGTGCCGGCCTTGGCGACCAGCGGCGAGGCCGGCGGGGTGATCGCCTTCTCGCCGAGCACCTCGCCCAGGTCGATCAGC
>JAEKKI010000258.1 GCA_019510485.1 Catenulisporales bacterium | reverse complement strand
GCCGCGGGCGGCACCGGGGGCAACGGTGGCAACAGCGGCGGCTCCAACGGCGGATCCGCCACCTCCGCGTCCCGGCTGCGGGCCACTCCGGCACCGGTCGTCCCCAACCCCCCGCCACCGCCCCGCGGCGGCTCCTGAGAACCATGACACACCCGCTGGAAGGCACGCCGTGAGCACCACGCCAAGCAGTGACATCCGCCGACCGTCCGCGCGACCGGCACAGCCGGAGCCGGGGCACCCGGCCCGGTCCGCGCGACCGGTGCGACCGGTGCGACCGGCCTGGTCGCCGCGGCCGGCCGAGCCGAGCGAGGGCCCCCGATGAGCACCGCCCAGCAGGAGCCCCCGCAGTACCGCCGCGCCTACCTGCTCGGCAAGGCCAAGCCGAGCGCGCTGATCGGCCGCAACCGGGAGACCGGCGAGATCGGCGTCATCGTGGTCTGCTGCGCGATCTCGCTGCTGTCGGGGTTCTTCGTCCCGACCACGTTCCTGAAGGTGCTGGGCATCCTCGCCGGCCCCGCGCTGGCGCTGATCGTCGTCTTCATGCCCTACAACGGCCGCACCATCTACAAGTGGTTCGAGATCAACCGCTCCTACAAGCGCCTGCTGCGCTCCCCGGCCGCCGCCTGGCGCTCGCGCGCCATGGAGGCCGGCACCCGCGTCGACGGCAGCGAGGTCGAGATCGGCCCGCCGCCGGGCGTCGGGCGGCTGCGCTGGCTGCGCGCGCAGTTCGGCCCGGACGAGATCGCGGTCCTGATGCACCTGGACCGCCGCACCGTCACCGCCACCCTGGAGATCGAGGGCCCCGGCGTCGGCTCCCGGGATTCGGAGGACCAGGAGTCGCTGGTCGACCGGTTCGGCACGCTGCTGCGGCACGTGGCCAACGGCGACGGCTTCGTCACCCGCCTGCAGATGCTCGCCCGCACGCTCCCGGCGGACCCGGACGCGCACGCCAAGGACGTGGCCCGGCGCGGCGACGAGAACGCCCCGCGCTGGCTCCAGGAGTCCTACGAGCACCTGCTGTCGATGGTGTCCACCTCCTCCGAGCAGCACCGCGCGTATCTGATCGCGTGCATGCCCTACACCAAGGAGCTGGCCTCCGAGGCGTACGTCATCGGCCGCGGCGCGGTGGACGTCGGGATAGGGATCATCATGGCGCGCGAGCTGGCCGACATCTGCGCCCGGCTGGCCGACGCCGACATCAAGGTGCGCCAGCCGCTCGGGCCGGTCGCGCTGTCCTCGCTGATCCACTCGATGTACGACCCCGACCACCCGATAGACCACCTGCACGCGATGTCGCGGCGCAACGCCTGGCCGGCCGAGCTGGACGCCACGCACCCGCACTTCCTGCGGGCCAAGACGCGGGAGTCGAACACCGCCGAGCCCTGGTGCCACGCCACCGCGTGGATCAAGGAGTGGCCGCTGACCCCGGTCGGCGTGAACTTCCTGGCGCCGCTGCTGGTGCACACCCCGGACGTGATCCGCACAGTGGCGGTGACGATGGATCTGGAGCCCACGGACGTGGCGATAGAGCGGATGCTCACCGAGAAGATCAACACCGACGCCGAGGCCTCCCGCCAGGCCAAGCTCGGCCGGGTCGACGACCCGCGCGAGCGCGCCCACGCCGGGCGCGTGGACCAGCGCGGCGAGGACCTGGCCTCCGGAGCCGCCGGGGTGAACCTGGTCGGCTACATCACGGTCTCGGCCCGCGGCCCGGAGCCGCTGGCCCGCGACAAGCGCACGATCCGGGCCTCGGCCGGCAAGTCGTTCCTGAAGCTGGAGTGGTGCGACCGCGAGCACCACCGGGCCTTCACGAACACCCTGCCCTTCGCCACCGGCCTTCGGAAATAAGGAGGCTGATCGCTGTGGCCGGACGCTCCGTCCTGGACAACCTGACCGAGGGCTTCGCCTCGCTGCTGTTCGGCAAGGTCGAGACCACCCGGCCGCCGGTACGCACCTCGTCGTCGCAGGCGCAGGCGGTCTACCTGCCCACCGCCGCGCCGGGCCTGGGCGACTCCGGCGTGATCATCGGCCGCGAGGTGTATTCCGGCAAGGGCTACATCTACGACCCCTTCCAGCTGTACGGGCAGCAGCTCCCGGCCCCGCACTGGCTGGTGCTCGGCGAGTCCGGCAACGGCAAGTCGGCGCTGGAGAAGACCTACGTGCTGCGCCAGCTGCGGTTCAAGGACCGGCAGGTGGTGGTGCTGGACGCGCAGGGCGAGGACGGCGTCGGCGAGTGGCATATGGTCGCCGAGTCGCTCGGGGTCACCCCGGTCCGGCTGGACCCGCACGGCGTGCGGGCCGACACCATCCGGCTGAACCCGCTGGACCCGGCGATCACCTCCACCGGCCAGCTGGCGCTGCTGCGCACGATCGTGGAGGTGGCGCAGGGCCGGCCGCTGGACGAGCGCGCCGGCTACGCGCTGAAGGCCGCGCACCTGCGGGTCGGGGAGGCCGCGGCCCGCTTCGGCCGCCAGCCGATCCTGTCCGACATCGTGGAGGCGCTGCGCACGCCGGTGCCGTCGGCGGCCGAGGACATGAACGTCACGATCGAACAGGTGCAGGCCTGGGGCCTGGACGTGGCGCTGGTGCTGGACCGGCTGGTGGACGGCGACCTGGCGGGCATGTTCGACGGCCCGACGACGCAGGGCATCGATCTGGACTCGCCGTTGATCGTGTTCGACCTGTCGGCCATCGACCGCAACTCGATCGGCATGCCGATCCTGATGGCGATCGTCGGCGTCTGGCTGGAGCACACGTGGCTGCGCCCGGACCGGGTGAAGCGCATCCTGCTGGTCGAGGAGGCCTGGCACATCATCAACTCGCCGTTCGTGGCGCAGCTGTTCCAGCGGCTGCTCAAGTTCGGCCGGCGCCTGGGCCTGTCCTTCGTGGCGGTGGTGCACCACCTGTCGGACGTCGTCGACGGCGCCGCGGCCAAGGAGGCCGCGGCGATCCTGAAGATGGCCTCCACCCGCACCGTGTACATGCAGAAGGCTGATGAAGCCCGGACCACCGGCAAGGTGCTGGGCCTACCGCGCTGGGCCGTGGAGATCATCCCGTCGCTGACGCCGGGCATCGCGGTATGGGACGTCAACGGCGACGTGCAGGTCGTGAAACACATCGTCACCGAGCACGAGCGGCCGCTGGTGTTCACCGACCGTGCCATGACCGAGACCTCGGCGGAGCACGCCGAGGCCGCGCTGGCGGCGTTGGAGGCCGAGGAGGCGGCGATGCTGCGGGAGCGGGAGGCGCACGCGATGCTGACCGCACCGCAGGCCGCCCCGCCGGTCCCGCACACCCCGCGGCGCGCGATCGCTTCGGGGAACCAGCTTCCGGTGCGCCGCGAGGAGCGGTTCGAGGTGCGGCCGATCGAGCCGGACGATGACGACGAGCTGACCGCGATCGCCGGGATGCTGTTCGGGAAGAAGGCCGAGCTGCCGTACCGGTCGGCGCCGGTCACGCCGCCGGTCACGCCGTCAGTCACGCCGCCTCGGGAGCCCGAGGAACGGTAGCTGTTATAAGGGATCGTCCAGTATCCGTGCCGCGAGTTCCTCGCTGCGGCACGGCCACACGTCCCCGCAGGTGCAGAACTCCGGCCCGTTGCGGACGGCGACCCTGCGGTGCGTGGCGAACAACACCCGCACCAGGCTGCGGTGGTCCGGGACGACTACTTCATCCAGGCTTGCGACGCTCAAGGTGTGACCTCCAGTCTCCACGATCACCGTGCCCAACGACGGCCGGCGCCCTAGGTGACGGATGACGTTCGGCGGGCCCGGATAACCGCTTCGAGATTGTCGGTGCGGTGTGCTGTAAGTGCCCCTGAGGTACCTGAGGACCATACCTAAGGTACCTCAGGGGCCCAGAACTGGTCTGCTTCCTCATGTGTAGGGGTCACTCATCCGAGGAGACTAGTACACGTCACCAGAAGAGAACCTCCCAGAGGCGGGCGCAGTAACCATGAACAACACCCTGTTCACACTCGACATCGCCAAGTCCCGCAACACCGAACTGATCAAGGCGGCGAAGCGCTACCGGCTGGCCAAGGAGACCGCGCGCGGCGCTCAGAACAAGCCAGAGCACAAGGGACATTCCGTACGCAGGACATCACATTCTGATGAAACGCCGATGACCTGACCGGGGCGTCTGTGCGATGCTCGACCTTGTGTCGATGCGCCAGGTGAGCCCCCTCTTCGTCGGTCGCGGCCCGGAGCTGTCCAAGCTCCGGTCGCTGCTGGCCAGCGCCACCGGCGGGGAGCCCGCGGTGGTGGTGGTCGGCGGCGATGCCGGGATCGGGAAGTCGCGGCTCATCGAGGAGTTCGTCCGGCCGCTTCTCGACCTCGATGCCGGCCTCGCGAGCCCTGCCGGTTCGACCGGTCCAGCCGGCCCAGGCCCCCAGACCACGCCTTTCGGCGAGGTCCGGGTCCTGATCGGGGGTTGCGCGGAGCTCGGCGACGAAGGCGTGGCCTACGCCCCCTTCGTCGCCGCGCTCCGTCAGTTGCTGCGTGACTGTCCGTCCGCGTTCGGCGACAACAACGGCGTGCGCCGCCGCGAGTTGTCCTGGCTGCTCCCGGAGCTCGGCGAGGGACTGTCCGCCGAGGCCCTGCGCAGCGGGCCGATGTACGCGGCCGGGATGGAGCGGCACGCCGACACGCTGCCGGCGGTGGCCCGCGCCGGCGAGATGTCGGCCCGCGGCCGGCTGTTCGACGCGGTCCTGGGCCTGCTGGAGGACCTGGGTTCGGACGAGACGCTGCTGCTGGTCCTGGAGGACCTGCACTGGGCCGACCGGTCCACCCGGGATCTGCTCGGTTTCCTGTCCCGGTCGCTGCGCGAGTCGCGGGTCCTGATCGTGGGCACCTACCGCACCGACGACCTGCACCGCGGCCATCCGCTGCGGCCGTTCCTGGCCGAGCTGGACCGGATCCGCGGCGTGCGGCGCATCGACCTGGGGCCGCTGACCGGCGGCGAGACCGCCGAACAACTGGCCGCGATCTACGGCAAGACCGGCCGCGACCTGCCGCCGGGCTTCGCCGAGGAGGTGTTCGCGCGGGCCGAGGGGAACCCGTTCTTCACTGAGGAGCTGGCGTGCGCGACCACCAATGGCGCGCATCTGATGCCCTCGGACGTCGGCGGTTTCGCGCTCTCCGACACCCTGCGCGACCTGCTGCTGATCAAGGTGGAGCAGCTGCCGGAGGCCACGCAGCGGATGCTGCGGCTGCTGTCCGCGGCGCTGCCGCCGGTGGACCACCGGTTCCTGCTGCTGGTCACCGGGACCACCGACGACGAACTCAACGAGCTGATCCGGCCGGCGTTCCAGGCGCACATCCTGGTGCCCGGCGAGGGGCCGACCAGCTATCGGTTCCGGCACGCCCTGCTGCGTGAGGCCGTGCACAACGAACTGCTCCCGGGCGAGCATTCGGCTTTGCACCGCCGGTACGCCGAGCTGCTGGAGGCCGAGCCCTCGCTGGTGGCGGCCGAGATGCGCGAGGTCGAGCTGGCGCACCACTGGTATTCCGCGCGGGACTACCCGCGTGCGTACGACGCGGCGTTGAAGGCGGCGGGGACGGCGGACGCGCGGTACGCGTACGCCGAAGAGCACCAGATGCTGGAGCGGGCGCTGGACCTGTTCGACCAGGTGCCGGAGCCCGCCATGGACTTTGCGCGGCTGCTCTACAAGACGGCCTGCGCGGCGCACCTGGCCGGCGATCCGCATCGCGCGCTGTTCCTCACCGACAAGGCCCTCAAGCGGGTCGATCCGCAGGAGGACCCGGAACTGGCCGCGCTGCTGCACCACCTGCGCAGCCGGGACCACCACGTACTGGGGCGCAGCGACGGCATGGCGGACATCTGGGCGGCACTGGACCTGGTGACCGGCGAGTCCTGTCCACAGGTGCGGGTGCAGATCACCAACAGCGCCTCCTTCATCAAGATGCTGACTTCCGACGACATCGACGCCGCGCTCCGCTTCGCCGAGGAGACGGCGCTGCTGGCCGACAAGATCGACTCCGACCTGTACCGGATCGCCGCGGCCATCACCAAGGGCACGGTCCTGGCCGGCCAGGTGTCGCTCGGCACCCACGAGGAGGGGCTGGCGATCCTGCGCCAGGCCATCATCGACGCCCTCGGCTACGGCGACCCCGGCATCATCGGCCGCGGCTACATCAACCTGTGCAGTGCGCTGGAGACTCTGGACCGGCACGCCGAGGGCGTGCAGGTCGCGCGCGCCGGGCTCGCCGAGCTGACGCGGCGCGGCGTCCGGCTGCGGGTCGCCGAGAGCATGCTGTGGACCAACATGGCCGAGTCGCTGATCGCGCTGGGGCAGTGGGACGAGGCTGTGGTGGCGCTGAATTCCAGCCTGGACGTGGATCCGCCGGGCATCCACGGTTCGACCACGCACGAGTACCTGGCCGACCTGGCGCTGCTGCGTGGAGATCCGGAGACCGCGCGCACGGAGCTGGCGCTGGGTGCGCGGACGCCGAGCCGCAATTTCGAGCACCAATACGCGCTGCCGGGCATCCGCCGCGAGATTGAGAAGGCGGCGTGGCTGACTCGCTCGATCGCTGACGCCCGCACCGCGTTCCAGGCGTTCCTGGACAAGCCGCAGTTCCTGGGAGATGAGCGGTATGCCTGGCGCGTGCTGACCGCGATGGCGATGGCGGAGGCGGACCACGCCGAGACCACGCGGGCGGCGGCTCGCTCCGGCGCTTCTCGCATCGACACCGCGTCGGCGGCCGTGATCGCCGCGCTGGCCGAGCGTGCGGCTCGGCTCCCGGCCATCACGCCGAGCCAGGCGGCGGCCGCGGCGCAGGTGGCGGCGGAGCTTGCGCGGTGGCGCGGTGTCGCCGGGGCGACGGAGTGGGCGACCGCCAGCGAGCTGGCGGGCCGGGACGGCGTGCACGCGTATCAGGCGGCGTATATCGGCTTCCGGGCGGCTGAGGCCGCGGCGGCGAACGGTGAGCGGGAAACGGCGGCGGAGCTGCTGCGTACGGCGGTGCGGCCGGTGGCGACGCTGCCGGCCGGGCCGTTGTGTCAGGAGATCCAGGCGCTGGCGCGGCGGGCGCGGTTGGATATCAGCGATTGCATGCCGGCGGCTTCGGCTTCTTCCGGTCGGGGAGGGCCTGATTCGGGCACCCCGCTGGGGCTGACGGCGCGCGAGCTGGAGGTGCTGGCGCTGGTCACGCAGGGTCTGTCGAACCGGCAGATCGGCGAGCGGCTGTTCATCTCGACGAAGACCGCGAGCGTGCACGTGTCCAACATCCTGGCCAAGCTCGGGGTCGCCGGGCGCGGGGAGGCGGCGGCGGTCGCACACCGGCTGCGGGTTTTCGAGGACGCGTAAGCGTTACGGGCGGCCGGATCCGGCGATGACCGATGGGGCCACCCGGGCTTCATCGCAGCAGCGAGTGCTTGAGCAGCATCGCCTTGCCGGCGTCACCCGGCACGAACCACCCCTCGAACACCCATCCGCCCTCATCCACCCCCGATCCCTCATTCGGATGGATCCCCCCGTGCCGCTCCCCTGACAAGCCCGGATCGAGGTCCACACTGGGGTTTCGCCTCCCCGCACAGCCCCGCTCCGAAAGGCCGCCATGAAGTCACCGGTCCTGCCCGCGATCGAGGAGCTGCTGCGCGGAGCGTTCGACGCAGCACCGGTGCCGGCAGTCCTCGCCGACGGCCCGGAGCACCTCCTGGTGGCCGCCAACGACGCCTGCGTGGCCGAGTTCGGGACGGTCGCGCTCCGCCTCCCAGTCGACCAGGCGCTGCCGGAGCTGGCCGGCACCGGGCTGCCGGCGGCGCTGGACGAGGTCTACGACACCGGGCGCTCCGTCCTGCTGGAGGAGCGGCTGGTGCGGCGGCGCGGGGCGGACCGCTACTTCTCGCTGCTGTGCGTGCCGGCGCGCGGCGGCGTCGCCGTGTTCTGCCGGGACGCGACCCAGCGGGTGCGCCGGGAGCAGGCGCTGGCCGAGGAGGAGGCGCGCAACCGCAACGTGGCGGTGGCGTTGCAGCGCTCGCTGCTGCCGCAGCGCATCGTGCAGCCCGACGAGATCCGGCTGGCCGCCTGCTACCTGCCGGCGCTGGTGCGTTACGAGGACGCCTCGCTGGAGGACGAGCCGGTGCTGGAGGTCGGCGGCGACTGGTACGACGCCATCCCGCTGGGCGCCGGCCGTACCGCGCTGGTGGTCGGCGGCGTGACGCCGGAGGCCGGCGGGATCGGCGTGCGCGCGGCGGCGGTGATGGGCCGGCTGCGCGCGGCGGTACGCGCCTACGCCTCGCAGAACCTGCCGCCCGGCGAGGTGATGTACCACCTGGACCGCCACGCACTGGACTTCGACGGCGAGCGCACCGGCTCGCCGGTCGCCACGCTCGTGTACGCGGTCCACGACGCCGACACCGGCGCGCTGACCTACGCCAACGCCGGCCACCTGCCGCCGCTGCTGCGGCTGCCCGACGGGTATGTGGCGACGCTGGACGGGGCCTCGGGGCCGTCGCTGGGCACCGGGGACTGGACGTGGCAGGAAGCCGCGGTCGCGGTGCCGCCGGGATCGTACCTCGCCTTCTTCACCCAAGGACTGCTGGAGCGCGGCACCGGCGACCTCCGCCGGGTATTCGCCCGCGCGCCGGAGGAGGAGCCTCCGCGCCCCGGCGCCGGCCCGGTGGACCTGGTCCGCGACCACATCCTGGCCTCCATCGACCCGCTCTCGGTCTCCAGCGGCAGCCTGGACCCCACCGGCGCGGTCCGCACCGACGACGTGGCCCTGCTGGTGGCGCACGCCCCGGTGTGGGCCGGCAAGCGCGCGGCCCTGTTCCGCTCGGCCTCCATCGAGTTCGTCGGCGGCCCGGAGATCGCCGCCCACGCCCGCAGCTACACCGCCGGCGTCCTGACCACCTGGGGCCTGGCCGAGGACCTGGCCGACACCGCCGTTCTGGCGGTGAGCGAGCTGGTCGCCAACGCCGTCACCCACGGCACCGCCCCGGTGGTCCTGCGGCTGCGCCGCACCGACCGCCGGCTGATCATCGACGTCGCCGACCAGTCCGAGCACCTCCCCCGCCGCCGCCTGGCCCGCGAGACCGACGAGGACGGCCGCGGCATCAGCATCATCGCGGCGGTGGCCGCGGCGTGGGGCGCGCGGCCGCTGCCGGAGGGCAAATCAGTGTGGTGCGAGTTCGAGTTCGGCAGGGGTTAGGCGGCCGAGCTGCGCTTGTCAGGTCGACCGAATCCGCGCAAAACAGACCCTGCCCTCGCACCCCCTTCGAGCGATAGCATGAGGGTTCGGGGTTTGTAGTCGGCTGTCGGTTTTCGCGGCCGCCGGGGGATGCGTCGATCAGGAGCATGCGGATGAGTGTGGCTGGCGCTGTCGCCTGGCCGGTGCGCACCACGTGGCGGCCGAGGCGGTCGCGGCGGGCGGACGTCGGCTTGGCGCACGCGGTGGGGATCGCGGGGGTGCTGGCGGCGTTGCGGGAGGCGCTGAACACGCCGGAGGCGGAGGACACCGCCGGGGACCTGACCGCCAGCGGGAACCATTCGCTGTCGCTGATCGGTGGCGGAACCACGCCGCGCGGGCACCGGGCGCTGCGGCCCGGGGACGGGCCGTCGCTGGCCGACCTGTACTACGCGCACCGGCTGTCGCTGGTGCGGCTGGCCATCCTGCTGGTGGACGACCAGGCCTCGGCCGAGGACGTGGTGC
>JAEKKI010000150.1 GCA_019510485.1 Catenulisporales bacterium | reverse complement strand
CGCCGCCCGGCCTCCAGCACGCCGACCTTGTAGCCCTTCTCGCTCAGCCGCAGCGCGGTCACCGAACCGCCGAAGCCGGAGCCGATGACCAGCACGTCGTAGTCCAGCGAGTCCAGCGCAGAGCTCATGGCGCGTAGAGTAGCCGCTATTCGACAGCCCCTCCAGTAGTTGTGTAACAACTCGGTTTTGGCGGGCGGTCCGACGCAACGAGCTGACCTCTTCAGGCGTCGATACGGGCATGAGGACTTCAGGGGCGGGAAAGGGCGGCCTGTTGGTCGCGGTGGCCGGCGCGGTGGCGATCGGCGTGGCGGGATGCGGTACCGGGTCGAGCGGTACGAAGACGGACTCGCTGGGCCATGCCGGGGCCGGGGTCGACACCAGTTCGTCGACGGCGAACTCGGCCACGAGCGCGCCGACCACGCCAAGCCCGACGCCGACTCCGACGCCGACTTCGACCTCGGTGAGCAGCAGTTCGCCGGCGACTTCCAGCAGCTCGACGTCATCGAGCTCGTCGAGCAGCACAAGTGCTCCGAGCAGCACGAGCAGCTCGACGCCGAAGCCCAAGCCGTCCACGCCTTCTCCGAAGCCGTCGACGAAGCCGAGCACGCCGAAGCCCGGCGGCAGCGGCTGGCTGGCCGGCGTGCCGTACGGCCACAACACCCCCGGCGCGCTGGATCCGCGCTGCAAGACCGGACGCGTCATCTGCATAGACATGAACACCCGCACCCTGCTGTGGGTGGTCGACGGCAAGCCGCAGTACGGCATGGACGTGCGCTTCGGCGACGAGAACAACCCCACGCGCAAGGGCAAGACCACCATCTACATGAAGATGAAGGACTGTATCTCGACGATCTACCACACCCCGATGCCGGACGCGATGTTCTTCAACGGCGGCGAGGCGGTGCACTTCTCCATCGACTTCGCGACCTACGGCTACGCGCACCACTCGCACGGCTGCGTCAACGTCCGGGACCGCGCCGCGGTGGAGCGCTTGTTCGCCGACACCCGGGTTGGGGACACCGTGGTGGTGTATTAGAGGGCGCGGCTCTGTCTAAAACGCCTTCAGCGTGGGCCGGCCACCGGTCCGCGCACCACTTAATCGATTCAGCAGGCGCCCGTGACCGTCTTGATACAATCTTGCTACGTGCGCTTTCTGAATGATTACTCCCCGCCGTACGACCTGACGTACGACGACGTCTTCATGGTCCCGTCCCGCTCCCAGGTGGGTTCCCGCCTGGCCGTCGATCTCCGGACCGACGACGGGACGGGGACCACCATCCCGCTGGTGGTGGCCAACATGACCGCGGTGGCCGGCCGCCGCATGGCCGAGACCGTGGCCCGCCGCGGCGGTATCGCCGTCATCCCGCAGGACATCCCGCTCGACGTGGTCGCCGGCGTGATCGGCTGGGTCAAGGACCGCAGCCCGGTCTACGACACCGCGCTCAAGCTCGGCCCGCACAGCACCGTCGGCGAGGCGCTGGCGCTGCTGCCCAAGCGCTCGCACGGGGCCCTGGTCGTGGTGGACGCGGACGACCGGCCGGTCGGCATCGTCACCGAGGCGGACTGTGTCGGCGTCGACCGGTTCGCCAACCTCTCCGACATCATGTCCCGCGACCTGCTGACCATCCCGGACGGCATCGGCGCCAAGGACGCCTTCGACGCCCTGGACGGCCGGCACCGGCTGGCCCCGGTGGTGGACGCCGCCGGCAAGCTCAGGGGTCTGTGGACCCGCCGCGGCGCACTGCGCTCGGCGCTGTACACCCCGGCGCTCGACGACCGCGGCCGACTGCGGATCGGAGCCGCCGTCGGCATCAACGGCGACGTGGCCTCCCGCGCCAAGGAACTGGTGGCCGCCGGGGCCGACGTGCTGGTCATCGACACCGCGCACGGCCACCAGGACAGGATGTTCGAGGCACTGGCCGCGGTGCGCGGACTGCACCCGGGCGTGCCGCTGGTGGCCGGCAACGTGGTGTCCCCGGAGGGCACCCGCGACCTGATCGAAGCCGGCGCGGACATCGTCAAGGTCGGCGTCGGCCCCGGCGCCATGTGCACCACGCGCATGATGACCGGCGTCGGCCGCCCGCAGTTCTCAGCCGTCTACGAATGCGCCGCCGAAGCCCGCCGGCTCGGCAAGCACGTCTGGGCCGACGGCGGCGTGCGCCACCCGCGCGACGTCGCACTGGCCCTGGCCGCCGGCGCCTCGAACGTGATGATCGGATCCTGGTTCGCCGGCACGTACGAGTCGCCGGGCGACGCGGTCCGCGACGCCGACGGCCGCCTGTACAAGGAGAACTTCGGAATGGCCTCGGCCCGCGCCGTACGACTGCGCACCGCCGAGGACTCGGCATTCGACCGCGCCCGCAAGGCGCTGTTCGAGGAGGGGATCTCCTCCTCGCGGATGTACCTCGACCGGGACCGGCCCGGCGTGGAGGACCTGATCGACGTGATCACGGCCGGCGTGCGGAGCTCGTGCACCTATGCCGGAGCGAAGGACCTTGAGCAGTTCCACGCGCGGGCCGTGGTCGGCGTGCAGAGCGCGGCCGGGTTCGCTGAGGGGAAGCCGCTGCACAGCAGCTGGTGAGTGGTGAGTAGGTGACTGGGCTCCGGGATCCTTTCGGTGCCCAGTCTTCGTGTCTGCGCGTTGCCAGCCGGGATGTGTTTCGGTGTTCAGCCTCGGCATGGCTTCAGCCGAGGGACGGGCTTGCTGGCCCGGCTACTGGCTGCGCTGTCGCCTCTGCTGTTCTCCTCACGACGTACTGCGCGCCTACCGGTCCCTGGAGACAAGCCGCGCCCTTCAGTCGTTGTACCTGCGCCTTGCTGTCGGAGACTCCTTTCGTCGCTCGGTTGTCATGGCTGTGTGAGGTCCGTTGGTATCGCTCGCCGTGGTTCGCTACGGCGCCAGGATTCTGTTTCTGAGCGTTGCTGCCGGCATTGCCGCCGGGATTCATTTCGGTGCCGGGTCGTTGCACCTGGAGATTGCCACTGGCGTAGCCGGACCGGGCTTCGGTTCGGTTTCGGGTTCTCGTGTCAGGGCGTTGCTGTTGGCGTGGCTACTGGTAATGGGGCGGGTTTTCGTACTGCTGCTGCCCGCCGTAGGGGTCCGATCCATACGGATCCTGTCTCCAGGAGTCAGCTGTCGGCTGTGGCTCCGGAGCGGGATACGGCAACGGACGCGGCATGGGCCGGCGTAGATCCCGGTTGTCACTGCCCGGCGCTCCCGCGCGGGTGCCGTCCAAGTTCCATTCGCCGCTGCGCCGGCTCTCCGGCATGCGCGGCATATTCGCCGTCTGGCCCTGGCCGGCTGGGGCCGCCGGAGCTTGCCGGCCGCCCCCGCGACGCCCCAGGCGCGCGCCGGCGAGCGTGTCGTCGGTCGCCGGCGCGTCGTAGTCGAGGTCGGCGTAGGCGCTGCGACGGCCGCGACGCTCCTGCAGGTCCGTATACGACAGCTGCGGCGGCTCGTCCCGGCCGCGCTCCCCGGCCGCGAAGTACGCCGCGAGCGCGGTGGTGATCGGCACGGCCGCGGCCAGCCCGATCGAGCCGACCAGGGTCCGCACGATCTCCTCGGCCACCACCTCGGCACCGGCCGCGCCGGACCACCCCTGGTTGGAGGTGGTCAGCAGCACGAACAGCGGCAGGCTGCCGCCGGCGTAGGCCAGCACCAGTGTGTTCACGGTCGAGCCGATGTGGTCACGGCCGATGCGCATACCGGCCTTGAACAACTCGGCGGCGCCCAGTGTCGGATCGGCGGCCTTGAGCTCCCAGATCGAGGAGACCTGGGTGGCCGTGACATCGTTCAATACGCCGAGGGCGCCGATGATGATCCCGGCCAAGAGCAGACCTTGCACGTCCACCTTGTGGAAGTAGCCGGCCACAGTGGCCGCGTTCTCGTCACCCAGCCCGGACAGGTGGGCGAGCTTTGTGCCGACCTGTCCCAACGCTCCGATCAACGCCAGACTCAGCGCTGTCCCGAGCACCGCGACGGACGTCCGGACCGAGATGCCGTGCGTGGCGTACAAGGCCACGAACAGGATCACACCGGCCGTGACGGCCGCCACCTCGGTCGAGTTCTCCCCGGCCACGATCGCCGGCAGTGTGAACTTCGCCAGCACCCCGAACGACACGGCCAGCGCCGCGATCGCTCCGGCCCCGCGCCAGCGCCCGACCACGAGCACGAACAGCGCGAACGCGATCGCCAGGCTCATCAGCGGCGGCCCGCGCTGGAAGTCCTTGACGTCGTACTGGGACTCCGCCGGCGCTTCCTTGTTGTACGTGAGGACCAGCTTGTCACCCACGGAGTACTTGGGAAGCGTCGGATCCACGCCCACTGTCAACGTGGCCGACGTGCCCTTGGTGGGGCCGTTGGTGATCTGGATCGTGAGTTCGTTGTTGGTGCCGTCCTTGCCGGTGGGAGATGTACTGCCGCTCCCGGCTGGGGGGTTGGTACTGCCCGGCCCAGTCGTGACGAGCTTGGACGCCGTGACCGTGCCCTGCACCCATACCTGCTTCGGCATGAGCGACGAGTGCGCGCTCGGCGGCCACAGCAGCGCCAGCCCGGCCACCGCGGCGGCGGCCACCGGCAGCAGCAGCACGGTGATCAAGGTGCGGAGACGGGTCGAGGCGGGAGTAGCCGGGCCGTGTCCGTGACTGTGTCCGTGATGGTGACTTTGACTCTGGGAGCGGCCGCGTCCCGATTCACCGGCACTGCTCGCTTGCGCAGACCTCGATCGTCGGCTGCTGGCGGCCATCGGCTCTCCGTGGGTCGGTGCGGTGGTGCTGGGGCGAGGCCGGACCGCGCTGGAAGGCGCGGGGCCGGGCTGCCGCCACACGATAGCGGCTGAACGTGAGAACGACGGGATCTTGAGTGAACATCTTTGCGGATTCTTGACTGGTGTCGCTGATCGCCGCCGGGTGCGCGGACCGGGACGATCTAAGCTTGCGCGCGGGCGTTGTCGCGGTCCTACCGGTAACGCCGGAGCAGGAGGAGGAGATCCGTGGTGATCGCGCGGTCGGTCGCGCTGTTCGCGCTGGCGGCCGTGCTGGAGATCGGCGGGGCCTGGCTGGTCTGGCAGGGAGTGCGCGAGCACCGCGGATGGGGATGGACGGCGTGCGGGGCGGTGAGCCTGGCTTTGTATGGATTCGTCGCAACACTCCAATCATCAGGGGATTTCGGACGGGTACTGGCGGCTTATGGCGGGTTGTTCGTCGCCGGGTCGCTGTTGTGGGCATGGGCGGCCGACGGTTATCGGCCTGATCGCTTCGACGTCATCGGCGCTGTGGTGTGTCTGGTCGGAATGGCAGTCATCATGTACGCGCCGCGCCGGTGACCGTCCGCACATCCGGCCACGCGCACCGCAGCTTGACCGGCTCGCCGACCAGGCGCCCCGGAACGCCGCCGGGGTCGGACACGGTCGCCTTCTCGACGATGTTCCCGCCCATCGCGCGATAGAAGTGCTGGGCGGCGTCGTTCTGTTCGAGGACCCAGAGATAGAGGCCGGGGTGCGTCGCCTGCCGCGTCGCGGCCTGCGCGGCGAGGGTCAGCAAGGACCGGCCGACTCCGGTTCGTTGATGGTCGGGGGTGATGTGGAGGTTGTCGATGAGGCTGCCCCAGGTTGAGTCGTCGTCGAAGACGATGTGGACAAAGCCGAGGGCTTCGGTGGCATCCTCCGCCAGGAGCGTCAACGTCCCTTCTGGATCGGCCAGGCGCCGGGTCCACACCGCGAGCCGGTCGGAGACCACGTCGCCGTCCAGATAGGCGTCGGCGTAGGCGCCGCGGTAGTGGCGACGCCAACTGACGGCGTGCAGGCGGGCCACGGTAGCGGCATCGGCGGGTGTCGCGGTGCGGATCTTGGCGTCGGTCGTGTCAGTCATGTCAGCCTCCTGTCGGCCCGAGGGTAGGAGGCGGGTTCATGGCGGACCACCGGTGTCCCCATGGTGGAATGGTGCGGGCGGTCGATCCCGGGTCAATTCCGACCGCCCGCGTCTGGGGCCCCGCGACGGGCGCCGGTCAGTTCAGCTCACGGTGAAGCTGACCGGGCCGGATTCGCTGGGGGAGTGGGCGGAGTCGCCGCTGTACTTCGCGCTTGCGGTGTGCTCGCCCGCCGCCAGTTTGATCTTCACGGTGACCTGGTTCGAGGCCACCTGCAGCGGTTCGGAGGAAGAGCCGTCGACCGTGAAGACCACGGTGCCGGTCTCCGGCGGGGCGCCGACGGTGCGGTGGGCCGGCGAGACCCGGGCCGACATGGTCACGGGGCGGGTCGCGGTCGGAGCCTTCGACAACGACAGCTTGGTCACGGTCGCCATCGGACCGGATGGGGACGACTTCTTGCTGCCGGAGTTCTTGCCGGCGCCGGCACTTCCGGCGCTGTCGTCGGTCGACGAGTTCGAAGGTGAGCCGTCACCGGAGTCGGACGACATGCCGGTGCCGGGGTCAGCGTTGGCGAGATGCGCTCCGGTCTTCGGCGAGCTGGCCGGGTGACCAGTCGTGTGGCCGGTCGAGTGGCTCACAGAGTGGCCGGTTGTCGAGTGGCTGACCGAATGCCCGCTCTTGTGGCCGGCGGTCGCATGACCGCTCTTGTGTCCGGAAGCCGGGCGGCCGTTCTTGTGGCCGGCGGTGTGGCCGGTCGCGTGATGCTTCTTGTGCTCCGACCGGTGAGTGGAGTGGCCGGCGGCATCCCCGGATTCGGTGGTGTGATCGACGCTCGCCGGCCGGTCCGGTCCGGATGGATGACCGGCCGCGAAAGCGGTCCCCGGCGTCAGCATCAGGGCGGCGGCCGTGGCCACGACGGCGGCGGAGCAGCGTCGGGGGCTGGTCAGGTGCCTGCGAAGGTTCATGGTGGTTGTCCTCCAGATCGTTCAGATCATTCAGATCGTTCGATGACCGTCCGGGCCGGTGACGGGGTGTCGGCGGCGGTCCCGGCGGTGAGAACAACTCTCCCGGATGCTCGCAAAACAGACATCCGGCATGATGCTTAGATCTACCTCGCATTAACGGACGGGACCGAATGGGTGAGGTCGGAGACGATGAGTCAGTCGTCGTCCTGGAACCCGTAGCGCCGGCCGAGGACCGGATCCGTCTCCCACCAGGGACGGGAGCGGAGCGCTTCCTCGTCGGCGGCCGGTTCTGCGCCCTCGGCGGCAGAAGTATGAGAAATAGACGCCGGTGCCGATTCTTCGAGCGCGTCCAACTCCGCATCCACCTCGGCGGCCCGCTCCCGGTCCTCGTTGAACATCCGGCGCCACAGCGCGCCGATGAACGGGACCCCGGCCAGATCGCCGATCAGCCACAGGGCTCCGCCGCCCCAGACCTGGTCCTGCTTGGGCGTCGGGCCCCAGTCCCGCCCCAGCGCCGTGTACCAGTCGCCGGCGACCAAGTGGTGGCCCATCATCAGCGTCAGACCCAGCGCCCCGTCGGCGATCGCCTCCGCGAAGGTGATCCACACCGACACCAGGTGCGGATATTCCTTCGGTACCGGATCCAGCCGCAGCCGCGTCCAGTAGTAGAAGAACCCCAGCGCGGTCAGCGCGAAGCTCAGCACCCACGCCGCGCCGCGCGAGCGCAGCGTGTCCTCGTACACCGGCGAGAAGTACACGACGAACGGCGTCACCAAGAAGACCAGCGACACCACGGCGGGGAACGTCACGAGCGCCGCGATCCGAGACGCGAGCACCCGCCGCACCGCCACGGCCAGCCACCGCGGCCCGCCCTCGATCGCCATCCGCACCGGCGCCCCGAGCGCCAGGAACAGCGGCACGACCATGAGCAGCGTGATGACCTGCACCGCCCGCGGCCAGAACAGCACCTGCTGGTAGACGCCCAGGAACGACATCGTCGTCCACCCGAACAGCGCCAATCCCAGCAGGAACACCACGACCCGGTGCACCGGCCACGACTCGCCGCCGCGCCGGACCCGCACCATCCCGGCCCCGTACAAACCCGCGATCACCAGCAGTATCGCGATCACATACGGATTCCACCGCCAAGCCGTCGCCACCGCCGAACCCGTCAGCGGAGCGGGCATCGGCACCGCGCTCAAGCCGGTCAGACCGCTCAAGCCGCTGAAGCCGCCAAAGCCGGTCAAGGCTGGGGTCACCATGAATCCTGGCCCTTGCTCATGTGGTCGCTGATCATGTCCTGTACGGTTCCGCCCGAAAAGGATGGAAGCGCAGCCATCCTATGGCTGCGCTTCCACCGGGCTTGAACCGAGTACAGATCAGCGGGCAGGTGCCGCCGACCTCGGTCGGAAGGACCAGCCTCAGCCCCCGACCGCCGAGTTGTAATCACTGATCAGCTTCGAGATCTTCGACGAGGCATCGGCCAGCGCCGAGTCCGCCGTGGCACCGGTCGTCGCCACGTTCAGCATCGCCTGCTCCAGATCGGCACGCGCCTGCGGCATCACGCCCAGCAGGCACCCGGCGGTCGCCGTGGTCGGCTTGGTGGCGGTCAGCTCGTCGATCGCGGTCTGGAACTGCGGGTGCGCCTGCCGATAGGCGACATCGGTCGGGTCCTGCAGCGCGGCGGTGCTCACCGGGAAGTAGCCGGTGGCCTGGTGCCAGGCCGCCTGCTGCGCCGGGGAGGAGGCGAACTTCGCGAACTCCCAAGCCGCGCGGACCTCGGCGTCAGAGTGCCCGGCCCGGTCGATCCACAGCGAGGCGCCACCGATCACCGGCCCGCCGCTGTCGGCAGCCGAGACCTTCGGGAACGGCGCGGTCGCCACGGTGAACGGCGAAGCAGACTTCTTACCCGCGTCGACATAGCCGCCGAGCACGCCGGTGGACTCCAGGCTCATCGCCACCTTGCCGCTCTTGAAGGCCGCCTGCGCGTCCGCGGTCGGCCGGCCGGTATTCGCCGCGTAGCCGCCCTTGACCAGGTCGGACCACCACTTGGTGTACGTCAGCGGCGCGCCGGAGGTCAGGTTCAGCTTGGTCGCGCGCGCCGAGCGGCCGTTGTCGTTGTCGCAGTACGGCGCGCCGGACTCGGCGGTGAGCTGCTCGACGAACCAGCCGTAGTCGGCCGCCCCGAAGCCGTACAGCGTGGTGGTGCCGTTGGCGTCCTTGACCGTCAGCTTCTTGGCGGCGTCGGCCAGTTCCTCCAGGGTCTTCGGCGCGTTCGCCGGATCCAGCCCGGCCTTCTTGAACGCCTCGACATTGATGTAGAGCAGCGGCATCGAGGAGTTGAACGGCATCGACTGCAGCTTGCCGCCGACCGTGTAGTAGTTCACGATGTTCGGCTGCAGGTCTCCCAGGGAGAAGTTGTCCTTCGCCGCCAGGTCCGCGACCGGGATGGCCTGCTTGGAGTCCACCATGAACCGCGTGCCGACGTCGTAGACCTGCATGATCGACGGCGTGGAGTGCGAGGTCACCGCGGTCTTGTACTTGGCGATCGCGTCGTCGTACGTGCCCTGGTAGGTGTCCGTGACGTGGATCTTGCCCTGGTTCTTGGCGTTGAAGGCGTCGACCAGCGCGGTGACCGCCTTCTGGTTGGTGTCCTTCATGCTGTGCCAGAACGTCAGGTTCACCACGCCGGTGGCCTTGTCCAGGGCGTCGGCCCCGGGCACGTTGTTCGACGAGCCGCCGGACGAGCCGCCGGGCGAGCCGCCCTTGGACGACGACGAACCGCACGCCGTCAGCGCGAGCCCGGCCGCCAGCAGCCCGGCGGCCATACGCACCGAGCGCCGGCCGTGGAGCGTTCTCCTCATTGAGTTTCTCCCCTGTGAAAGAAGCGTGGCGGACCTACTTGACCGCCCCGCTGGTCAGACCCTTGACGATGAACTTCTGCCCGAACACCACCAGCAGCAGCGTCGGCAGCACCGACAGCGCCACGCCGGCCAGGATCAGCCGCGGGTCGGAGGACTCGGAGTTGTTCAACTGCGACATACCCAGCTGAAGCGTCTGCATCTCGGGCTTGTCGGTCACCAACAGCGGCCAGAAATACTGGTTCCACGCCGACAGGAACGAGTACACGGCGATCGCCGCGATGGTCGGCCGCGAGATCGGCACCACGACCCGCCACAGGAACCGCCAGTGCCCCGAGCCGTCGATCCGCGCGGCGTCCCGCAACTCCATCGGAAATTGCAGGAAGGACTGGCGCAGCATGAAGGTCCCGAACGCGGAGGCCAGGAACGGCAGCACCAGGGCGAAGTACGTGTTCGACAGGTTCAGGTGCGAGATGGTCTTGTAGTTCGGGATGATGATCGCCTCCCACGGGATCATCAGGGTGGCCAGGAAGAGCCCGAACACCGCGCCGCGCCACTTCATCGGGAGGAACACGAAGGCGTACGCGGCCAACAGCGAAGTCGCCACTTGAGCGACGGTGATGATCCCCGAGACGACCACGCTGTTCACGTACTGATGACCCAGCGGTACGGCGTCGAAGACGTCAGCGAAGTTGCGCGGGTGGATCCCGGAGGGCACCAGCGCCGGCGGGGCCTTGGTCAGGTCGCGGGTCGGCATGACGCTACCGGCCAGCGCGTAGTAGACGGGGAACACCACAGCGAGCGCAGAGGCGATCAGCACTATGTAGACGAGGACCTTCGCCAGCCGGTCCCGGGCGGCGCTCACCGGTAGAACACCTTCCGCTCCAGCACCCCGAACTGGATCGCGGTGAACACCAGCACGATGAACAGCAGAACGATCGCGTAAGCGCTAGCCGTCCCCAGGTCGCTGTTCCCGTTCTCAAAGCCCTTGTTGTAGATGGCGTACACCAGCGTCATCGCCTTGCCGCCGGGCCCGCCCTCCGGCGCCAGCACCCGGATGGCGGTGAACGCCTGTAGAGAGTTGATAGTGGAGACCACTGTGAGGAAGAACAGTTGGGGCGACAGCAGTGGGACGATCACCGACCGATGCAGCCGCCAGCCGGTCGCTCCGTCCAGCCGCGCCGCCTCGACGATGTCGGCCGGGATCGCCGCCACACCGGCCGAGAGCACCAGAACGTTATAGCCGAGCGTCATCCACACCTGTACCGCCGCCACCGACAGCAGCACCCAGTTGGGATCGATGAGCCAGCCCACGGGCTTGGCGCCGACGTGGTTCAGCATCCCGTTCGCGATACCCACGGCCGGGTTGTAGATGACCGCGAAGATGACTGAGGCGCTGGCCGCGGAGAACGCGAATGGGAGCGCGAACGCACTGCGGAACACCCGGATGCCGCGGATCCGCGACTCCATCAGGAGCACCAGCGCCAGCGCCCCGAGCACACCCGGGAACACGGTCAGCGCCGTGAACGTCGCCGTCGTGCCCAGTACGTTGTAGAAGTCCTGGTCGGCGAACAGGTCCCGGAAGTGCTTGAGCCCGACGAAGCGCGAGGAGTTCCCAAAAATATCCGAACCGTGCGCACTCAGCACGAACGACTCGACCAGCGGATACAGGATGAAGACTGCGAAAACTGCCAGTGACGGCAGCAGGAACAGCCAGGCGAGCCCGTGGTCCCGGGACAGCAGCGCCGAGCGGGGTCGCCGGCTCCCGCTCCGTGCGGCCTCCGGTACGGCGTCGGCGCTTTCCAACGCCCCGTCTAGCGCAGCCAATGCCAAACCCCTCAGACTCCATGCCCCGAATCGGGAACCGGTTGACAGCCGTCCTCAGTCCCGTATCGCCGATCAGCTTGACGCCGGGCCCGGAACGAACGGTAACGCGCAGGAGTACCCAAGGCGACAAGTCACGGGGCGCGGACCGGAGTCGGAGCGCCGCTTTGCAATCCACTCGACTGTGTATTAGAAGACTGAATAGGGCATCCTAAGAAGCAGAGACGGTGGGTACGCGACAGGCGGCCCGATCACTACGGCGCGGTCGGCTTCCGGCGTCCCGGACGGCTGCGTGCTTGGCAGAAAGGGCCGTGACATGCGCGGACGGGACTTCGGCGTGGCCTACGGGGCGACGCTGCTGGGCTTGGCCCTCGCTCTATGGCTGGGCGGAATCCCCTCGGCCACAGTGGTGGCGATGCTCGCGGTACTCGAAGTGGCGCTGAGCTTCGACAACGCGGTCGTCAACGCCACCGTTCTACGCCGCTTCGACGAACGCTGGCAACGCCTTTTCCTGACCGTCGGCATCCTGATCGCCGTGTTCGGCATGCGGCTGCTGATCCCCATGGTGGTGCTGGTCGCTGTCACCGGGCAGAACCCGTTTCACGTCCTGAGCAGATCGGTCCAGGACCCCAACGGTTACGCCCACGAGATCTTGAGCGTGCAGCCGCTGATCGCGGCCTTCGGCGGGGTCTTCCTGCTGATGATCTCCATGGACTTCTTCCTCAGCGACCACGACCAGATCTGGCTGCCGTTCTTCGAACGCCGCCTGGCCGCGCTCGGCGAGCGGTTCAAGCCGCTGGCGCTGGAGGTGTTCCAGATCGTCGGGGTGGTGATATTCCTGTTCGTCGCGGCGCTGACCTTCGGCCACGATCACCCGGTGGGGGTCCCGGCGGCCGGCGTCATCGGCCTGGTCACCTACTTCACGATCAAACGGTTGTCCGACAGCGCCGCCGAGCGGAGCGAGGTGCTGGCCGAGGAGGGCAGCGACACCCCGCCGCAGGGACGGCAGGCGTTCATGCTGTTCCTGTACCTGGAAGTCCTGGACGCGACGTTCTCCTTCGACAGCGTCATGGGCGGCTTCTCGGTCACCGTCGACATCGCGCTGTTCACCATCGGCCTGGGCATCGGCGCCGCCTACGTCCGCAGCCTGACGGTGTTCCTGGTCCGCAAGAAAGCCCTGGACCGCTACGTCTATCTCGAACACGGCGCGTATTACTCGATCGGGATCCTCGCGGTGCTCCTGCTGGTCGAGATCGGCAAGGACGTGCCGGACTGGTTCGCCTCCATCGCCGGCACCTCGATGATCGTCGCGGCCTTCTTGCACTCGGTGGTGAGAGCACGGGGGGAAGTCGAAGCGGGCTCCGAAGTACCGGCCGCACGGCTCTGACCGCTCGGACGCCAGCGGCTGGGCCCGGTCAGCCTGATGAGATCGGTCTGACCGACCAGCCCGCCGCGTCCGCCGCGAGTTCAGGGGCCGCGGTGCCCGCTCGATCCACCGGCCACGTGCACGCCGACGGCGACCCGCCAGGTCTGGAGCATCACCAACTCTGAGATCCGCCACCCCTGTTCGGTACGGCGGAAGCCGACGGAGTAGTAGCCGCCGCCGGGGTTCCAGATCTCGTCTTCCTGCCCCGGCACCTTCACCGACATCGGGTTGAAGAAGTGCGCCTCCACGCGGGCCGTGTCCTCCTGGATGTCGAAGCGCCGGTTCACGATCAGGTGTGCCCGTACTGAAACTTTCATGAGGGCGCCCTCCAACCATTGCTGCGCCTGCGCCACGGATCCACGGGGACCGCCGCTTGATCGGTAGTCGAACACCGCGTCCTGCGTGGCCAATCGTGTGAGTTCGGTCACCTGGTCAGTGTCGATCGCCACCGCGTAAGCGGTGAGCAGGTCGTCAAGCGCGAAGCGGTCGGCTATCGCACGCTCACCGTTCAACGTAGCCTCCAAATGAACGTGCATCCGCAGGAGTGAATCTGCCGTGCATTGGGCATGAGTGCCAAGGCACGGACAGCATGGCAACTGTACCGACGGCGGGGGAGCCGTTCCGCTTGGGAACGAGGCGCGCCAAAGACGTGTGAGGTGATGGGAAGTGCTCGGGGTCGGGCGGGAGTCGCAGAGCGGCTACCGGATCACCTTCGCGGTACCCACGAAATCCGAGGGAGCAGCGGCCGCGCGCCGAGTCGCGCGCGAGATCCTGGTGGATTGGGGACTGGACCTGGATGAGCCGGTCGTTGATTCGGCGATCGTCATAATCAGTGAACTGGTCACCAACACCGCCAAGCACGCGGCACTGCTGTGCCGCCAGGCCGAGGTGACGCTGGCGCTGGAGTTCGGCCGCCTGTCGGTGGCCGTCCACGACCGGCATCCGCACCGGCCCAAGGCTCTGCTGAGCCCGCATCCCGACGACAGCGGCGGTTGGGGCCTGCAACTGGTCCGCGACCTGACCGCCGAGGCCGGCGGCTGCACCGAGGTCCCGGCCGACGCCGACGGCGGCGGCAAGACGGTGCGGGTGGAGCTGCCGCTGCGGGTTCACGGGTACTACGCGGCTGGAGCCGCATAGCGGGGGAACACGGGGAAACGCTGGGGAGAAGAGCGAAACAGTGCGCGTCCCGAGGGATCGGGGCGCGCACCGTCGTATCTACCTATTTGCGTTTCGGCTGGCCGACCGGCCGGATGGCGATCCAGGCCCCGGCGATACCCGCCACGGTCAGCACACCGAGCGCCACGACGTCGCCGTACCAGGCCCAGGCCTTGTGCGCCTGCGTGGCGTCGCACTTCGCGCCGGGCAGCGGCTTGGGCAGGGTGTCATTGCAGCCGGTGCCCAGCAGGACGTCGGCGTTGGCGGTGGACGCCGCGGCCGAGTAGCCCCACTTCGCCGACGCCAGGTAGCTGGCCTGGGCCAGACCCGGGGTCTTGCTCACCGGGAACGCCGAGCCGGTGAACAAGAACTCGGCGAAGAGGATCACCGGCAGGATGGTCAGTGCCTTGTCGCCGTTGGAGACGAAGGCCGAGATCAACAAGCCCAGCGCCATCGCGGCCAGCCCAGCGAGCGCGACGCCGGCGAAGAGTTCGAACTGGCCGGAGGACAGCACGGATCCGTGGTCGGGTCCGCCCTGCCGCACGATGCCCAGGAACACCAGGACGGCGGCTTGCGCGATGGTGAGCATCCCGAGCAGGAGCACCTTGGAGAGCACATAAGCCGACGGTGACAGCCCGATCGCCCGCTCCCGCGTGAGGATCGGTCTCTCTTTCACGATCTCGCGGATCGAGTTGGACGCCCCGAGGTAGGTCGCGCCGAGCACCAGCGCCAGCAGCACCGAGCCCGCCTTCTTGGAAGCGATCTCATTGGTGGTCGACAGATCGTTGGAGCCGAGCACGGCCAGCATCAGCAGGCCCAGGATGGGCGCCTGCATGAACAGCAGCAGGGTGTTGCGCTTGTCGGCCCAGACCACCGAGCTGAACCGTCTGAACAGCGTGGACAGCTGGTGGCCCCAGTGCGGGTTCGCGCCGGGGTTCGCGGCAGGCTGCGCGGGTTGCCCTGGTTGCCCCGGTTGTCCGATGAAGGCGCCGTTGGCCTTGTTCAGCTGGGCGCCGAGCGGGGCCTGCACGTACTGCCGGTCGGCCGGGGAACCGGCGAACGCCGACTTGGCGTAGCCGGGCGCGGCGCGGTCCAGGTCCTGGAACACCTCGGCATAGGTGTCGCGGCTGAAGAACTGGAGGGTCTCCGGCGGCGGGCCGAAGAACGCGGTCTGCCCGCCGGGGGCCAGGAACAGGATGCGGTCGCAGCGGTCCAGGCTCTGGATGCTGTGCGTCACCGTGATCACGGTGCGGCCGCCGTCGGCGAGCTTGCGCAGCAGGTCCATCACCGACTTCTCATAACCCGGGTCCAGGCCGGAGGTCGGCTCGTCGAGGATCAGCAACGAGGGCCGGGTCAGCAGCTCGATCGCCACCGAGGTCCGCTTGCGCTGGCCGCCGGAGAGCTTCTCCACGGCCAGCTCCGCACGCTCGGTCAGGCCGAGTTCGGCCATGACCTCCTCGACGCGGTGGTCCCGCTCGCCGGCGGCGGTGTCCGGGGGGAAGCGCAGCCGGGCGGCGTAGCGCAGGGCGTCGCGGACTTTGAGCTGCGGGTGCAGGATGTCGTCCTGGGGGACGTAGCCGACGCGGTTGCGCAGTTCCGCGTAGTTCGCGTAGAGGTCGCGTCCGTTATAGAACACCGCGCCGCGGTCGGCGGGGCGGTTGCCGGTCAGGGCTTTCATGAGCGTGGACTTGCCGGCTCCGGTCGGGCCGAGCACGGCCAGGAAGTCGCCGCCCTCCAGAGCGAAGCTCACGTCGTCCAGCAGCACCTTGGGGCCGGCCAGGACCGAGAGGTTGGCGGCGGAGAACGTCACCGAGCCGGTGTCGACGAACTCCTCCAGCTGGCCGTTGCGCATCCGCAGCAGGTGCCGGCCGATCGCGATGATCGCGCCCTCGCCGACCTCGGCGCGGCCGACGCGGTGGCCGTTGACGAACGTGCCGTTGTGGCTGTTGTCGTGGATCTCGAACCCGCGGCCGGGGCGCAGGACCAGCTCGGCGTGGAAGCGGGAGACCTGGAGGTCGTGCAGCACGATGTCGTTGCCGGGGTCGCGGCCTATTCGCAGCCGTGTGGAGTTGTACGCCGAGGTCTGATAGACGCCGGTGTACTCGCCGAGGCGGGGCTGCTGGGGCTGCGCGGCGGGGACTTGCTGGGGGATGTACGGGGCCGGCTGGGGGACAGCGCCGGGGTGCTGGGCCCAGGGCTGCTGCACGACGCCGATCGGGGTGCCGGTCGGCTGGCCGGGTTGGTGAACCGGTTGTTGTGGGTGGCCCGGTGGCATCATGGGTCTGGCTTGCATCGCCGGTCCGGGCTGGTACCCGGCTGCGGGCGGCGCCTGCGCCGCCGGCGGCAAGTCAGGCCTGCGCGCTCCCGGCACCAGCCGCACCTCCTGGCCGTCCAGCGGGTGTCCGAGCCGCACCACGACCGGGCCGGGCAGCGTCATCGGCTGGGTCAGGCGCGTGTTCTGCACGAACGTGCCCTGGCTGCTGGCGTCCTCCAGGACCCAGGCGCCGGCGCTGACGTACAGCGCGGCGTGGACCCGGGAGGCGCGCGGCTCGGCCACGATGACATCGGCCAGGTTCGGGTCGCGGCCGATGACGACCCGGCGCGAGCCGTCGAAGACCCGCTCGCCTCCGTCGGGGAGGATCTGGAGGGTCAGCGGCGCGGTGTGTTCCGGTTGCTGTGACACGGGGCCATCATTTCGGCTCCGATGCGCGCTGGGCAACGCGGTTCGCGAACTCGAAGACCGGGTCAAACCCCGTGTCGGGGTTTCTACCGGTTCTTTCGGCCGACCCCGCCGTAGACCCAGTACTGCGACAGGTCCTGCGGCGGCTCCTGCTCCGGCCGCCACAGTGGAAGCTGCACCAGACCCGGCTCGACGAGGTCGAAGCCGTCGAAGAAGGCGGCGATCTCCGCGCGGTCGCGCAGCGCCCCGGTCGACGACGTCTGATAGATCGGCCGCAGCACCTCCGTGTCGACCGGCAGCAGGTCGGCCGCGGCGTGCGAGATCACCAGATGGCTGCCCGGCGCCAGCTTCTCGGCGAACGCCGCCACGATCCCGGCCGGGTCGGCGTCGTCGGTGACGAAATGCAGCACGGCCACCAGCAGCAGGCAGACCGGCTGGTCGAAGTCGATGAGCGCGGCCAGGGCCGGGTGCGCGAGCACGGACTGCGGGTCGCGCAGGTCTGCCTCGAACACCCCGGTCCGGGCCTCGTCGGCCAGCAGCGCCCGGCCGTGCGCGCTGACCAGCGGATCGTTGTCGACGTAGACCACTGCGGCATCAGGATGCACCGACTGCGCGATCTCGTGGGTGTTCCCGGTGGCGGGCAACCCCGCGCCGAGGTCCAGGAACTGCTTCACGCCCTGCTCGGCCGCGTACCGCACGGCCCGCCCGAGGAAGGCCCGGTTCGCCCGCGCCAGCAGCGGGATCCCGGGCACCGCCTCGGCCATCTTGTCGCCGACCTCGCGGTCGGCCGGGAAGTTCTGCTTGCCGCCGATCAGGTAGTCGTAGATGCGCGCCGGATGCGGGGTCGCGGCGTCCATCCGCCCGTTCGGGTCGGCGTCGGCCGCCGCCCGGTCGCTGGTGACGGGGTCGGACCACGGGGTTCCGGTGGCAGAGCTCATGGCGCCGGATCATACCCTCCTTCGCCGGACCCTGATACGCCGATGCCGGATTTCGGGCCGCATGCCGACACCGCGGGCCGGATCCGGATCAACGCCGGTCAGGCAGTGTGCCGGCCGTGTCAACCCACGATCGCGTCGATCGCCCGGTAGATCCGCTTGGCCGACACCGTCTCCGGCGTCCCGAGCTGCTGCGCGAACAGGCTGACCCGCAGCTCCTCCAGCATCCAGCGGATGCGGCGCACGTCGGTGTCGGCGCGGCGGCTCGGCGGGAGCCGGTCGAGCAGTAGCTGGTACTCGTCCTGCACGTCGTGGACCTGATACATCAGCAGCTGGTCCTGATGCGGGCTCTCCGGCAGCTTGTCGAGCCGGCGCTCGACCGCGCGCAGGTAGCGCACCAGATGCGGCAGCTGGTCGAAGCCGGTCTCGGCGACGAAGCCCTTGTGGATCAGGCCGGTCAGCTGGGCGCGGACGTCCGTCAGCGCGGCGAGCAGCGAGGGGCTGGTGGTGCTCTTGACCTTGCGCTCGACCTGCTGCCAGGCCGCGAGGATCCGCTCCACGTTCTGCACCACCTGCATCGAGGTGTCGGCCACGTCCGCGCGCACCGCGTCGAACAGCTTCTGGTACGACGCCTCGTCCCAGGCCGGGCCGCCGTTTTTGGCGATGAGGTGGTCGGCCGCGCAGGCCACGCAGTCTTCCAACAGCGCCAGGGCGTTGCCATAGGGATTGTGGCTCAGCGCCAGCTTCGCCGGGTTGCTCAGCCGGCCGTTGATGTACTTGATCGGCGAGTTGATGTTCAGCAGCAGCATCCGCCGGGTGCCGGCGGCCATGGCGCGGCGCTGGTCCTCGGCGGTGTCGTACAGCCGCACCGCGACGCTGTCGCCGGCGTCGGACAGCGCCGGATACGCCTTCATCGTCAGGCCGCGCCGCTTCTGCTCGAAGGTCTTCGCCAGTGTGCCGACGCTCCAGGTCTTCAGGCCCTCGCGGGCCAGGCCGTCGGCGGCGTCGTTGATGACGTCCCGCGTCTTGACCTTCAGCTGGAGCTTCAACGCCTCCAGGTCCTTGCCCTCGGCGAGTTTGCGGCCCTTGTCGTCGACGATCCGGAACGTCATCTTCAGGTGGTCCGGTACCCGGTCCAGATCGAAGTCCGTCGGTTCCACGCGGTGGCCGGACACGGCGCGCAGCTCGCGGGCGATCGCGTCCAGCAGCGGGCCGTCGTTCGGGATCAGGCTCTTGCGCAGCGCCCGGGCGAAGTTCGGCGCCGGGACGAAGTTCACCCGCAACTGCTTGGGCATGGACTTGATCAGCGCGGTGAGCAGTTCCTCGCGCAGGCCCGGGATCAGCCAGTCGAAGCCGTCGGCGCTGACCTGGTTGAGCACGGCCAGCGGGATGTGGACGGTGACGCCGTCGGCGTCCGCACCCGGCTCGAACTGGTAGGTCAGGCGGAACTTCATCCGGCCCTGCCGCCAGGAGTCCGGGTAGTCCTGCTCGACCACCGCGTCCGCGGCGTCGTTGATGAGCATCGACTTCTCGAAGCTCAACAGGTCCGGCTGTTCGCGCTGGGTCTTCTTCCACCAGGAGTCGAAGTGCCGCGCGGAGACCACGTCGGCCGGGATGCGGTCGTCGTAGAAGTCGAACAGCGTCTCGTCGTCCACGAGGATGTCGCGGCGGCGTGCGCGGTTCTCCAGTTCCTCGACTTCGGCGAGCAGCTTGCGGTTCTCAGAGAAGAACTTGTGGTGGGTTTGCCAGTCGCCTTCCACCAGCGCGTGCCGGATGAACAGATCGCGCGACGCCTCAGGATCGATGCTGCCGTAGTTCACCTTGCGGGAGGCGACGAGCGGGATGCCGTAGAGCGTCACCTTCTCGAACGCCATGACGGCGCCTGCGGACTTCTCCCAGTGGGGTTCGCTATATGTTCGCTTCACTAGGTGCTGCGCTAAGGGTTCAGCCCATTCCGGCTTAATGGTGGCGACGACACGTCCCCACAGCCGGCTCGTCTCGACCAGTTCGGCCGCCATCACCCACTGCGGCGACTTCTTGAACAGGACGGAGCCGGGTGAGATGGCGAACTTCGCACTACGCGCGCCGATGTACTCGAAGGACTCCGTGTCCTTCAGCCCGATGTGCGACAGCAGTCCGCTCAACAGGCTGATGTGGATCTGGTCGGGGCTGGCCTCCACGCTGTTGGGGGTGAGCTCCAGCTGCTTGGCGATCTGCTTGAGCTGGCTGTGCACGTCCTGCCATTCGCGGATGCGCAGGTAATGCAGGAACTCCGCTTTACACAGCCTGCGGAACTGGTTCGAGGAGAGCTCCTTCTGCTTCTCCTTGATGTACTCCCACAGCTTGAGCCAGGCCAGGAAGTCCGAACCCTGTTCCTTGAACCGGGCGTGCTTCTCTGCGGCTGCCTGCTGCTTGTCCGCCGGGCGTTCGCGAGGATCCTGGATGGAGAGCGCGGCGGCGATGATGAGGATCTCTTTCAGCGCACCGTTGCGGTCCGCTTCCAGCACCATACGGCCGAGCTTGGGGTCCACCGGCAGCTGCGCGAGCTTGCGGCCGACCGGGGTCAGGCGCTTGCGGTGGTCCTGTTCCTCGGGGTCCAGTGCGCCGAGCTCGTGGAGCAGGTTCACGCCGTCGCGGATGTTGCGTGCGTCCGGCGGGTCGAGGAACGGGAAGGCGGCGACGTCGCCGAGGCCGAGGGCGCTCATCTGGAGGATGACGGACGCCAGGGATGTGCGCAGGATCTCCGGCTCCGTGAACTCCGAACGGGAGAGGAAGTCCTCCTCGGCGTACAGACGGATACAGATACCGTCGGACAGCCGTCCGCAGCGGCCCTTGCGCTGGTTCGCCGAAGCCTGCGACACCGGCTCGATCGGCAGGCGCTGAACCTTGGTGCGGTTGCTATAGCGGGAGATGCGCGCGGTGCCCGGGTCGATGACATAGCGGATGCCCGGGACGGTCAGGGATGTCTCCGCGACGTTGGTCGCCAGGACGATGCGGCGGCCGGTGTGCGGCTCGAAGACTTTGTGCTGTTCGGCGGAAGTCAGGCGCGCGTACAGCGGGACGATCTCGGTCGTGCGGAGGTTGCGTTTCTTGAGCGCGTCGGCCGTGTCGCGGATCTCGCGCTCCCCGGACAGGAACACGAGTATGTCGCCGGAGCTCTCGCGGCCGAGTTCGTCCACGGCGTCGCTGATGGCTTGGACCTGGTCGCGGTCGGCGGCGTCGCCGTCCAGGCCGGGGTCGTCCAGCAGCAGCGGCCGATAACGGACCTCGACCGGATAGGTGCGGCCGGAGACCTCGATGATCGGGGCGTCCCTGCCGTCCTTGTCGGTGAAGTGCCGCGCGAACCGCTCCGGGTCGATGGTGGCCGAGGTGATGATCAGTTTCAGGTCGGGGCGGCGCGGCAGCAGTCCCTTGAGGTAGCCGAGCAGGAAGTCGATGTTCAGCGACCGCTCGTGTGCCTCGTCGATGATGATCGTGTCGTAGCGGTGCAGCATGCGGTCCTGCTGGATCTCGGCCAGCAGGATGCCGTCGGTCATCAGCTTCACCAGCGTGTCGTCGCCGGAGTGGTCGGTGAAGCGGACCTTGTAGCCGACGCTCTGGCCCAGCGGCTGCCCCAGCTCCTCGGCGATGCGCTCGGCGACGGTGCGCGCGGCCAGCCGGCGCGGCTGGGTGTGGCCGATCAGGCCGGCGACGCCGCGGCCCAGCTCCAGGCAGATCTTCGGGATCTGCGTCGTCTTGCCGGAGCCGGTCTCGCCGGCGATCACCACGACCTGATGGTCCCGGATCGCCGCGGCGATGTCCTCGCGCCGGGCGCTGACCGGCAGATTGTCCGGATAGGTGATCTTCGGCAGCCGGGCGCGGCGGGCCTCGGCCCTGGCGGTCGCGGCTTGTATCTCAGCCTCGATCTCCGCCGCCACGGCCTGCAGCGCCTGCGGGTTGCGGATGCGGCGGGCGCCGTCGATGCGGCGGGACAGGCGGCGCCGGTCATGCGGCGTCAGCTCCGCGAGGCGAGCGGTGAGCTCGGCGAGCGGAGCCGTCTTGAGCTGAGATTCCATGGCATGTCAAGGATAGGCTGACGACGGGGATTCCTTCTTCTGGATTAATCGCGCGGGAGGCTTGCGGTGGGTTTCGAGCGGACGCGGGAGTCGTTGCACGGCATCGCGGAGCTGCTGCTCGCCGGGCCGCAATACCGGCGCGACGGGACTATTCGGCTGCGGGTGGTGGCGTGGGCGATCGCGACGGTCACGGAGCCGGAGCTGCGGGTCGATCATCTGAATGTGTGGGCCTCGGGCACGCCGGTGGCGGTCGGTGGCGCCTCGTATGCCGAGCTGGGTTCTCGGCTCGGCGTGGTCGCCGGGGCTCCGGAAGGTTTGTACGGGGAGGGTTCCGGGGCTCAGCTCGCGGATCGGCCCCAGGTGGATCCGGATGTCGCGCTGGAGTTGCTGGGCGCGTTGTATCGGGGTGATCAGGCACTGCGGGCTTTCGCTCCGGAGCAGACGCCGGTGCTGTGGCCGGAGCACTTTGACGTCGGCATCACCGTCGACGAGGCCAACTACGGCGTGTCTCTCGGCGATGGCTATCTTGACGAGCCGTACATGTACGTCGGCCCGCACAAGCCGCGTAGCGGCGAGTTCTGGAACGCGCCGTTCGGGGCGGCGCGGCCTTTGCCGGCGACGAGCAGCGCCGGCGGTATCGAGGAGATCGCAGAGTTCTTCACCGAGGGACGGCGGCTGGCCGGGGTCTGAAACCGATTGGCTTCCCACGTCGAAGGTTCCTACCCCACCCGCCTATCAGGACGGCTTCGGCGCCGGCGCTCCGCCGGGGCGTCGACGCGTTCGTCTGACAAATTCGCTACCCGGCGGCCGGAGCGCCGTGATATTCAATCCGACGTGCAAAACATCTTGGAGTACCCCGAGGTCCTGCGGCTGATCGAAGACCGCTCGGCCGCGTTCCGCGCCGCGATCGCGTCCGCCCCCGACCTCGAGGTCCGAGTCCCGACCTGCCCGGACTGGACGCTGCGCGAACTGGCGCAGCACCTCGGCGACGGACGCCGCCGCCAGGCCGCCATCGTCGCGGCGGGCCCGGGCGCTGAGCCCCCGGCGAAGACGGACCCGAAGGGTGCCCCGACCGCGCCGGGCGACCGCGAAGCCCTGGACGCCTGGCTCGCCGAGTCGACCGAGCTCATGCTCGGCGCGATGCGCGAGGCCGGCCCGGACCGCGGCTGCTGGACCTGGTGGGGCCGCTCGCAGGCCCCGCAGACCAGCGGAGCCGTGGCCCGGCACCAGATCCAGGAGATCGCCGTCCACACCTACGACGCCCAGCTCACCCAGGGCGCCGCACAGCCGCTGCCGACGGACGTCGCCCTCGAGGGCGTCGACGAGTTCCTGACGACCGTCGCGGCGACGACCGTCCCCTGGCCGTTCAAGCCGGCGACCATCGACCTGCACGCGACCGAGGGCCGCTCCTGGCGCCTGACTCTCAACGCCGACGGCGTCCGCTGCGCCGACCTCGCCGCCGACGCGGAGCCGGGCGACATGGCGATGCGAGGCACAGCGAGCGAACTGGTCCTCTACTTCTACGAGCGCGCCCCGCTCGACGGACTGGAGATCACCGGCGACAGCAAGCCGATGGAGCAGCTCGCGGATTGGGACCCGAACGCGTAAAACGCGCACTTGTGACGCATCTGCCGGTGGTGCGCGCTCCTTCGGGCGCCACCGGGGCGGGCGTTGCGGACATCGCGCGGCTGCGGGCAGGGGTGCGGGCCCGCTGTTGAAGGGCGAAGGGCGCACCTGCGGGCGGCTTGCGCTCGCCTGGGGACGGTGCGCGGCGGGTGCAGATTGCTGGGACTGACCTCGTAGATCAAAGCAGCGAGTCGGCAGCGGGCCCGGTGGTTGCGCTGGTGTTCTTGGTCGAGGTGGAAGATCCGGTAGCGGTCGAAGTCGCCGATGGCGAGCAGGGCGCGAAGTCTCAGGATCAGCGCCGAAGCACCGGCCGGTCGACAGCCCGGCCCCGAATCAGCGCCGAACGTGCGGCAAACGAGCGGACCGACAGCTCAGCCACCGGCCGCCAACCCCAATGCCTCAGGCCTCGCTGACCTTGCCGCCATCCACATTCAACCGCCGCGTAGTCTGCACCGCCTCCAGCATCCGCCGATCATGCGTCACCAGCAGCAGCGTGCCCGGATAGTTCGCCAGCGCCGCCTCCAGTTGCTCGATCGCCGCCAGATCCAGGTGGTTCGTCGGCTCGTCCAGCACCAGCAGGTTCACGCCCCGCGCCTGCAACAGCGCCAGCGCTGCCCGCGTGCGCTCGCCGGGCGACAACGTCACCGCGGAGCGCAGCACGTGCTCCGCCTTCAGCCCGAACTTCGCCAGCAGCGTGCGAACGTCCGCCGGCTCCAGTTCCGGCACCTGCTCCTCGAACGCCCGCAGCAGCGGCTGCTCGCCGAGGAACAGTCCGCGCGCCTGGTCAACCTCGCCGACCACCACGCCCGAGCCGACCGAGCCCGAGCCCTCGTCCAGTGGAATGCGACCGAGCAGCGCGCCCAGCAGCGTCGTCTTGCCAGAGCCGTTCGCGCCGGTGATCGCCACCTTCTCGGCCCAGTCGATCTGCAAGCTCACCGGTCCCAGCGTGAAATCGCCGCGGCGCACCACCGCCTCGCGCAACGTCGCCACCACCGAGCCGGAGCGCGGCGCGGCGGCGATCGTCATCCGCAGCTCCCACTCCTTGCGCGGCTCCTCCACGACCTCCAGCCGCTCGATGCGACGCTCGGTCTGGCGCGCCTTCGCGGCCTGCTTCTCCGTCGACTCCGCACGCGCCTTCGCCAGGATCTTGTCGTTGTCCGGCCGCTTCTTCAGCGCGTTCTTGACACCTTTCTCCAACCAGTTGTGCTGCATCCGCGCCCGCGCTTCGAGACCTGCCTTCGTATCGGCGTACTCCTCGTACTCCTCCCGCGCGTGCTGCCGCTCGACCTCACGCTCCCGCAGGTAGTCCTCATAACCGCCGCCCACCTGCCGGATCAGCTGCTGCGCGAGATCGAGCTCGACCACGCGGTTCACGCTGCGCGCCAGGAACTCGCGGTCGTGGCTGATCAGGACCACCGGCGCGCGCAGCCCGGTGACGAAGCGCTCCAGGCGCTCCAGGCCGTCCAGGTCCAGGTCGTTCGTCGGCTCGTCCAGCAGGAAGACGTCGTAGCGGCTCAGCAGCAGCGCGGCCAGACCGGCGCGCGCGGCCTGGCCGCCGGACAGCGCGGTCATCTCAAGGTCCAGATCGACGGCCAGCCCCAGATCCGCGGCCACCGCCTCGGCACGCTCGTCCAGATCCGCGCCGCCCAGGCTCAACCAGCGCTCCAGGCTCTCGGAGTAGGCGTCATCGGCTCCCGGCGCGCCCTCGACCAGACCCTCGGTCGCGGCGTCCAGCGCCTCCTGCGCGGCGGCGACCCCGGTACGACGGGCCAGGAACCGCCGCACCGTCTCGCCGGACCGCCGCTCAGGCTCCTGCGGCAGATGGCCGACGGTGGCGTTCGGCGGACTGATCTGAACGCCGCCCTCCTCGGGCGTGTCCAGCCCGGCCAGCAGCCGCAGCAGGGTGGACTTCCCGGCACCGTTGACCCCCACCAGCCCCACGACGTCGCCAGGCGCGACGACCAGATCCAGCCCGGAGAACAAGACGCGGTCGCCGTGGCCGGCGGCGAGTTCCTTGGCGACGACCGTGCCGCTCATGGCGGCGTGACTCCCGTAATACTCGTGCAGTTGACCGTATCGGCCCCGACCCTAGCGCTCCGGCCAGGACCCATGCTTAGAATTGCACACATGTTCGACAACGCCTGGTTCCAAGGCTCCCTGCTCGACTCCGCCACCCCCGAAGCGGTCGGCGCACTGGGCCCCGCCGTCGAACGCATACCCCTGACCGACGGCGCCTGGCTCGACCTCCGCCGCACCTGGATCTCCGGCGCCGACGACCTGTTCACCCGCCTGATGGAGGCCGTACCCTGGCGCGCCGAACGCCGCCTGATGTACGAACGCGTGGTCGACGTCCCCCGCCTCCTGTGCTTCTACGGCGAGGACCAAGAACTCCCCGACCCACTCCTGACCACCGCCCGCACCACCCTCAACCACCACTACGCCCCCGAACTCGGCGAACCCTTCACCACCGCCGGCCTCTGCCTCTACCGCGACGGCCGCGACAGCGTGGCCTGGCACGGCGACACCACCGGCCGCGGCGCCACGCAGGACACCATGGTCGCGATCCTTTCTCTCGGCACCCCACGCGTCCTGGCGCTCCGCCCACGTGCCGGCGGCGCCCCCACCCGGCGCTACGAGCTAGGCCACGGCGACCTGCTGGTGATGGGCGGCAGTTGCCAGCGGACGTGGGAGCACGCGGTACCGAAGTCGACTCGACCGCTGGGACCACGGATCAGCGTCCAGTTTCGGCCACGGGGCGTGCGGTGATGTGCGAAACGCAACAAGCGCCGCTTCTGTCGAAGCAGCGCTTGATCTTGATGTGGGCGATACTGGGATCGAACCAGTGACCCCTGCCGTGTGAAGGCAGTGCTCTCCCGCTGAGCTAATCGCCCGTGCCGTGTCTCGCGGCCGCTGGGGGCCGTTCCGACGTCCGCAACCTTACCGCATTCGCGGAGCGTCGCGCGCACCCCTTTCGGCGTGGGGGCGTGCCGCGCGGGGGCCACGGGGTAAGGGGCGACGGCACGCCCGGGGGCGCGGAAATCGTCACCCAGCGTCACCGGGTGCTATACGGTGGGTTCTGTCCCGATTCGGGGGATTGTGCCGCCGGGTTGGCCGCGGTTCGTCCCGCACGTCAAGGTCTTGTCCTCGACCTGATGGCCTACACACATCGCCGTATACCGGGCACACGGGTTTACCGACCACCGGACCGTGGCATTCCTCCTTCGCGCCCCTCGACGCGGACCGTATGGAACGCGGGGGTGTGAACCGCTGAGTTCGGGACCGCCCGCCTCGGCGCACTCCTAGCGAAAGGCCGACCGCCATGAGCTCATCGGTCACCTGTGAGCTGCAGCTGCGTCTCGTCATCTCCGGCGACTCCTCGCTGCCGGTCCCCGCGGGCCTGCGCTACGAAACCGCCGACCCTTACGCGGTCCACGCCACGTTCCACACCGGCGGCCAGGACACCGTGGACTGGGTCTTCGCCCGCGAGCTGCTCGCCGAGGGGCTGCGCCGCCCCACCGGCACCGGCGACGTGCGGGTGTGGCCCTCCCGTAGCCGCGGCCAGGCGATCGTGTGTCTGGCGCTCAGCTCGCCGGAGGGCGAGGCACTGCTGGAAGCTCCCGCGCGGGCGCTGGAGTCGTTCCTGAAGCGCACCAACGCCGCCGTCCCGCCGGGGCTGGAGCACCGGTTCTACGACCTGGACGCCGAGCTCATGCACCTCTTTGCGGACAACTGAGCCGCGCATCCCGTCTCGGCCCCGAGCCGAACCCGGAACCAACGAGCCCCCGCCGATGCGATCACCATCGGCGGGGGCACTGCTGTCGGCTGGGAACGCTGAAGCTACAGCGGATCATGCTCCTGGGCGGCGCGCTCGGCGAACACCGCCATCACGTCCTTGGTGACCGGACCCGGCGCCGCCAGCTCGCGGTCGTCGATCCGGCGCACGCCCTGCACGTCGCGCAGCGTCGAGGTCAGGAAGACCTCATCGGAGTCCTGCAACGCGGTAATCGACAGGTCGGTCTCCTCGGCGCCCGGCACCCACTTCAGGATCAGGGCGCGGGTTACGCCTGCCAGGCATCCGGTGTCCAGGGTCGGCGTGAGGACGCGGCCTTCGCGGACCACGAAGACGTTGCTGCCCGTGCCCTCGCACAGGCGGCCGGTCGTGTCGGCGAAGATCGCCTCGGTGGCGCCGGCCTGCATCGCGTGGGCCAGCGCCTTCGCGTTCTCGGCGTAAGAGGTCGACTTCACGCCGGCCAGCGCGCCGCGCTCGTTGCGGGGCCACGGCACGGTGGCGACCGCGGTCGACTCCGCATGCGCCTTGGCCGGGCCGACCGCCACCACCAGCGTCGGGCCGTGGTCGCCGCGCTCCGAGCCCAGCGGGGCGACGCCGGCGGTGTAGGTGATGCGGATGCGGGCCAGCGGCGGTACGTCGTTGGCGAGCAGGGTCTCGGTCACGGCGTGCCGCACCGCGTCGACGTCCACGGTCGGCAGTCCGAGTGCGGCCGCCGAACCGGCCAGCCGCTGGAGGTGCCGGGTCAGCGCGAACGGCCGGCCGCCGACGGCCTTGACCGCCTCGAACACGCCGTCGCCGACCGTGAAGCCGTGGTCGAAGACAGAGATGTGCGGGGCGCCCCCGTCGACCAGGCCGGTGCCGACCCAGATTTTGTCAGCGCTCATATCTCCTCAGTTTCCTCTGTCCGCCAGTCGACGGCAGTCCCGACGCGACCGCGAGTAGCCGGTCCGCCTTCAGCTCGGTCTCGGCCCACTCGCCGTGCGGATCCGATCCCCAGGTGATACCCGCGCCGGCGCCGAAGCACAGGCGGCCGTCCTGCCACCAGAACGTGCGGATGCCCACGGCGAGTTCGCCGAGACCGCGATCGGCGTCGACCCAGCCCACCGCGCCGCAGTAAGGGCCACGGGGTGCGGTCTCCAGTTCGTCGATGATCCGCAAGGCGCTGCTTTTCGGTGCGCCGGAGATCGAGCCGGCCGGGAAGGTCGCGGCGATCAGCTCGGCCCAACCGGCGCCGGGGACCAGCTCGGCGGTCACGGTCGACACCAGGTGTACCAGGCCCGGGTACGGCTCGATGCGGAGCAGCGAGGGGACCTCGACGGTGCCCACCTCGGCGACCTGGGCCAGATCGTTGCGGACCAGGTCGACGATCATGATGTTCTCGGCATGGTCCTTCGGGAGGAGTAGTTCCGGAGTCCGCGCGGTGCCTTTGATGGGTTCTGAGGTGGCGGTGCGGCCGTCCCGGCGCAGGTACAGCTCGGGGGAAGCGGTCACGACGCGGGTGCCGGGGACATCCACGACGCCGGCGTAGGCGGCAGGGTGCCCCGCGGCCAGGAGCGCGGCGAGCGCGAGCGGGTCGGTGTCCGAGGCGATCGGCGCGGACAGGATGCGGCAGAGGTTCACTTGGTAGACCTCGCCGTGGGCTATCTCGTCCCGGATCTTCTTGACCGCGCCTTCATACGCGGCCTGGTCCAGCGAGGAGATCCATGAATCGCGGTCGGGACCGGCCCACGGCGTGGCGGCCGACGGAAGCGGAGCAGCGCGGACGTCGTCGAAACGAGCTAGCGTCCACTCACCTTCGTAGGTGCCGACGACGGCCCAGTAGCCCTCGGAGTCCAGTGCGGACAGGTCCGAGGTCACGTCCCGCAGGCCGGTCGCCAGCTTGCCGGCGAAGTACGCGAGCGGTTCAGGGACGGGGGAGGGCACGCCTCATTCTCTCTCGGAGCGCCGCGCCGCTCGCTGCCGGGGGAGTGGTCGGCCTTGTCAGAGCTTCACGGTCCGAAGGCCACGCCTCCGCCTGCCGTCGCGACGAAGTCGTGGATGTCGGGCGCCGACAGCCGGGTGAACACGCCCGGCGTGCCGGGCACCGCGCACCCGTTGCCCCAGCTCGTGACGCCGATCAGCTCCCATCTGCCGGCGGCCGACGCGGTGAGCAGCGGACCGCCGCTGTCGCCGGTGCAGGCGTCGTGGTGGCCGTCACCCCCCGCGCAGAGCATCACCTTGGGATAGAGCGTGGGATTGTGCACGCCGTCGAACACGCCCTGACAGGGTCCGTCGCCGACCACAGGCAGGCTGACCTGGCGCAGCTCGTCCGGGTACACACCGGCGCCGACGTCGGTCGGGCCCTGCGGCCGCGTGCTGCCCCAGCCGACGGTGAGCGCGGCGCTGCCGGGCTGCTCGTAGGCGCGGTTGTCGGAGGCCGGCAGCGTGGGGGTCGGGACGCCGGCGACCGGCGCGTCCAGCCGCACCACCGCGGCATCGCCGGCCTCGGTCGCCGAGTCCCAGGTGGGATCCAACCTGATCGCCTCGGGCAGCCGCACCGAGCCGTCACTCGCCGACAGGACGGTGCGCCCGACGATGACCCGCTCCCGCGGCCGCCCCCCGGTCGTCTTCTGGCCGACCGCCCACTGGTCGACGCAGTGTGCGGCGGTCAGTACCTCATCGGGCGCGATGAGCGTCCCGCCGCAGATGGTCATATAGCCGTTGCCCTGCCACTGTTGTAATGCGGCCATGAACGGAAACGTTCCGGGCTGCACCGCCGCACCCCCGACGATGCGCGGAATCGGCCGCAGCGCCTTCGGGCCGGCCGGCACCGCCATCGCGGTCGTCGCCGCGACCCCTGCCACGGTCAGCAGGCCGGCCACACCCCACGCCGCCATCCGTGTGACCCGCCGTCTCAACCGAGCCATCGCAGCGTCCCTTCCAGTCCACAACCGCCGCACGCCCCGGCACCGGGGCAGGACCATCGTGGCCACACCCGGCCAGGCCCGACCCCGGCCGCACCCGCGAACCACCCGAACGAATGGCACCCCACGGTGCGCGCCCGACCGCCGACCGCAATCATGATCACCGTTCTGCCCGCATCCACCCGGGTTTCAACCCCACCCTGTGACGCCTGAGGGGAATGGTTTTTGGATCCCCGCCCGCATCCGCTACAGTTCATGGTGTCGCCAGGGGACACCACAAAAAGCCCCCGACGCGCACGCGGATGTGGCTCAGTTGGTAGAGCATCACCTTGCCAAGGTGAGGGTCGCGAGTTCGAGTCTCGTCATCCGCTCGGACGGAAGGCTGGTCGGGTAGGTTGTACGGCGCCTGATCGAGGCTCCCACGGTGGTGTGGCCGAGAGGCGAGGCAACGGCCTGCAAAGCCGTCTACACGGGTTCAAATCCCGTCACCACCTCGCAAGTCAGTAAGGCAGCAGGACGTAGTACGAGCACGGGCGATTAGCTCAGCGGGAGAGCACTTCCCTGACACGGAAGGGGTCACTGGTTCAATCCCAGTATCGCCCACACGAATAACAGCAGGTCAGAGCCGGTACGCGAAAAGCGTATCGGCTCTTTTGCTGTTGGCTGCATGTGTCTTCTCCGGGTATTCGCGGCGGGAAAAGGCGGTGCGCTTGTCAGGGGGCGCCGGTAACCTCTGGGCTGGCGTGACGGTAGTTACCTCGCGGCCTTGAAGGCGGATGCGGACTGGGGTGGGATGTGCGGGCGCGGGTACTGCGGGTGCTGGATGTCGGGGGATTGCCGCGGGTTTTCTGGTGGGTGTGGGTCAGCACGCTGGTGGCTCGGACCGGGGCGTTCGTCGCGCCATTCTTGTCGTACTACTTGACGCGATCATTGGGGCATTCTGCGGCATTTGCTGGGTTCGTCGCTGCGTTGAACGCGGTGGGGGCCGCGGTTTCGGCGGTGGTGGGTGGGGTGCTCGCCGATCGGGTTGGGCGGCGGGTGACGTTGCTGGGGGCGCTGGTCGCGTCCAGTGTGACGTTGGTGGCGCTGGGGTCGGTGCATTCGGTGGCGCTGATCGCGGGGCTGGCATTTTTGGCCGGGCTGGCCAACAACGCCACGCGGCCGGCGATCGGGGCGATCATCGCCGATGTCGTGCCGCCGGCCGATCGGGGGCGCGCGTATGCATTGAACTACTGGGCTATCAACCTGGGGTTCGCCATCGCGATGGTGGCGGCGGGTGCGGTCGCCTCGCACAGCTATCTGCTGTTGTTCGTCGGTGATGCGGTGGCGAATCTGGCCTGTGCGGGGGTTGTGTTCCTGAAGGTGCCGGAGACGCGGCCGGTGGTTCGAGTTTCAGGCTTCGATGGCGACAGCGAGGGCGATGGCGCTGATCGTGGCGGACATACGGCGGAGCGTACGGGCAGCCTGATCGATGTGCTGCGCGATCGGGTCTTCCTCGGCTTCCTGGGTGCGGTACTGGTCGGTGCGATCATGTACTCGCAATCGGCGACCGTGCAGCCGATCATGATGGGTGCCGACGGCCTCGGGCCCGGGGCGTACGGCGCCGTCGCGGCCCTCAACGGCATCCTGATCGGCGTCCTGCAACTTCCGCTGACGACCTGGATGCGCCGCTACTCGGACGGCTCGGTCCTGGCTACCTCCTCCTTGTTGATGGGCGTCGGCTTCGCAGTGCCGCTGCTGGTCTCCACGCTCGGTCACCCGATGGGTGTGTACACGGCCTCGGTGGCGGTGTGGACGCTGGCCGAGATCGGCACCACCCCGCC
>JAEKKI010000257.1 GCA_019510485.1 Catenulisporales bacterium | reverse complement strand
ACCGACGCCTTCCATGTCTACGACACCACCCTGCGTGACGGCACGCAGCAGGAGGGCCTGTCCCTCGCCGTCGCCGACAAGCTCGCGATCGCCCGGCACCTGGACACGCTCGGCGTCGGCTTCATCGAGGGCGGGTGGCCCGGTGCCGTCCCGAAGGACACGGAGTTCTTCCGGCGGGCTCAGACCGAGCTCGACCTGAAGTACGCGCAGCTCGCCGCGTTCGGCGCGACCCGCCGGGCCGGAAGGAAGGCCGCTGACGATCCCCAAGTGGCCGCGCTGCGGGAGTCCGGGGCGCCGATCGTCACGCTGGTGGCCAAAAGCCATGTCCGGCATGTCGAGCTGGCGCTCCGGACCACCTTGGCGGAGAACCTGGCGATGATCCGGGACACGGTCGCGCATCTGCACGCCGAGGGCCGCCGGGTGTTCCTGGACGCCGAGCACTTCTTCGACGGCTACCGGGCCGACGCCGCCTACGCGCTGGAATGCCTGCGCACCGCCGCCGAGGCCGGGGCCGACGTGGTCGTGCTCTGCGACACCAACGGCGGCATGCTCCCGGCCCGGCTGGCCGAGATCGTGCACGAGGTGCGCGAGGCCACGTCGGCCCGGATCGGCATCCACACCCACGACGACGCCTCCTGCGCGGTGGCCAACGCCCTGGCCGCCGTCGACGCCGGCGCCACCCACGTGCAGGGCACCGCCAACGGCTACGGCGAGCGCTCGGGCAACGCCAACCTGTTCAGCGTGGTCGCGAACCTCCAGCTCAAGCTGGGCCGCCAGGTGATCCCGCCGGCCGGGCTGGCCGAGATGACCCGGGTCGCGCACGCCGTCTCCGAGGTCACCAACCTGGCCCCGAATCCGCAGCAGCCTTATGTCGGCGTCTCGGCGTTCGCGCACAAGGCCGGGCTGCACGCCTCGGCGGTCCGCGTCGACCCGGGCCTGTACCAGCACATCGATCCGCAGCTGGTCGGCAACGACATGCGGATGCTGGTCTCGGAGATGGCCGGCCGGGCCTCGGTCGAGCTCAAGGGCAAGGAGCTGGGCTTCGACCTGTCGGCCCAGCCGGAGACGCTGAGCCGGGTCACCAACCGGGTCAAGGAGCTGGAGGCCGGCGGCTACTCCTTCGAGGCCGCGGACGCCAGCTTCGAGCTGTTGCTGCGCGGCGAGTTGTCCGGCTCGCCGGTGCGATTCTTCCAGGTGCTGTCCTGGCGCAGCTTCGCCGAACAGCTGGCCGACGGCGCGATCGTCAACCAGGCGACGGTCAAGCTGCGGATCAAGGGTGAGGAGGTGCTGGCCGCCGGGGAGGGCAACGGCCCGGTGAACGCGCTGGACAACGCGCTGCGCGGGGCGCTGGCGCCGGCGTATCCGGCGCTGGCCGGACTGGAGCTGGTGGACTACAAGGTCCGGATCCTCACCGGCGACCACGGCACCGCCTCCCGGACCAGGGTGCTGATCACCACCAGCGACGGCACCGCCGAATGGGCCACGGTCGGGGTCGGGGAGAACGTCATCGCAGCCTCTTGGCAGGCGCTGGTCGACGCCGTCACCTATGGACTGCTCGTGAAGGGGGAAACAGTCCTCTAAAGGGCCCTGAGAAGTCCGCATGAAGGCAGGAGATTGACCCGATCGGTGATGATTCCCGCGCCCGACCCGGTTATCTCCCGCTAATATGACGGTGCGTAAGGGATCGGTGCCCTAGAGTCAGCCTTCCGTCGATGTCTGCGAGGGTTGGTGACGCACAGCCATGGATCTGGACACGCCAGGGCCGGTGAGGGGGTGGCACGGAGGGCTCGGGGGGCTGTTGCCCGGGGCGCGCCCGCGCGGCGTGCCACCGGGCTATAAGGCCGTCGTCGTCCTGGTCGCCACGCACGCGACCCTGGCCGCCGCCGGGCTCGGCGGTCCGATGCCGGCGCTGCTCGGGGACGCGGGCCTGGCCGCCGCCGCGGGCCTCGCGGCGGCGGTGTGCATCGTTCGCACGGTCCTGATGGTGCGCTTCTACCGCAAGGCCTGCTTCCGGTGCTACTCCTGGCTGCTGGCCGGCCTGTCGTGCCTGGCCGCCGCGCTCGGCAACGCGGTGTGGGCCTGGTACGAACTGGTCCTGGACGTCGCCCCGCCGAGCCCCTCGGTCGCGGACTGGGCGTTCCTGTTCTTCGGGCCGCTGGCGCTGGCGGCCTTCGTCACCGCGCACGGCGAGGACGTGAGCCTGTCGATCCGGATCAGGCTGCTGCTGGACACCACCCTCGTGGCCGGCTCGCTGTTCGTGGTGGCCTGGGTCCTGGCGCTGGCGCTGGCCATCGAGCGCTCGGACTCCCCGGTGCGCACCTTCCTGGTCCTCGGGTATCCGGCCTTCGACCTGGTCCTGGTCAGCCTGCTGCTGGCGCTGCGGGCCCGCACGCCGGGGGAGCGCGGCGGCATCGGCACCGGAGTGCGGGTCGGCTACCTGGTGATCGTGGTCTGCGACTCGATCTTCACCATGCCCGCGATCCGCGACGGCTACCGCTCCGGCGGCATCCTGGACACCGGCTGGTTCGCCGGGTACCTGATCATCGCCGCGGCCGCCTGGTACGGCGACGGCTACCGGCCCGAGCGCGCCCGCAAGGCCCTCGTCGTGACCGCCCCGGCGAACCGCGCCGGCGGCAGCTCTTCCCATGGGCGCGACGGCGCCGCTGCCGCCGGCCATCCGGATGCCGCCACGGCGATCGTGACCGTCATCCCGAGCACCGCTCGCCGCTCCACCGAACCCCGCGCCGGGACCGGGGCCTGCCTGCGCACGATCCGCGTGATACTGCCCTATCTCGGCGCGGCCTTCTGCCTGGCCGGCGTCCTGGCCGACGGCCTGGACACCACCCGGCGCATGGACCCGGTGGTCCTGATCGCCGGGGCCGCGGTGCTGGTCGCCCTGGTGGGCCGGCAGAGCCTGACCCTGTACGAGAACCAGCGCCTGACCGAGGACCTGCGCCGGGCCGCCGAGACCCTGCAGCACCACGCCTACCACGACCCGCTCACCGGCCTGGCCAACCGCGCCCTGCTCACCGACCGGCTGGAGCACGCGCTGACCCAGCGGCAGGCCGAGTGGGAGCCGGTCGCGGTCGTCTTCCTGGACCTGGACGGCTTCAAGGGGGTCAACGACTCGGTGGGCCACGAGACCGGCGACCGGGTGCTGGTCGAGGCCGCCGGCCGGATCTCCGGCGCGCTGCGGGTCGGGGACACCGTGGCCCGGTTCGGCGGTGACGAGTTCGTGATCGTGCTGGAGGTCGGCACCACGGTCGGCGGCGCGCTGGTGGTCGCCGAGCGGATCCGGAGCCGATTGTGTGAGGAGTACCGCATCGCCGGGCCCGGCCACCGGCTCGGCGCCTCGATCGGCGTGGCCTTCTCCGAACCCGGCGGCAGCGCCTCCGACCTGCTGCGCCGCGCCGACGCGGCGATGTACCGGGCCAAGACCGGCGGCAAGAACCAGGTCGTCGCCGAGCCGCTGGCCGACGCCTGGGCGGTTTCGCATGGCGAGACCGCTCCGATCAATGCTTGACACGACCGGCGGAGCGGGGAGAGGGTTACCACCATGACGACACCAAAGTCGATTCTCGTACTTGACCGGCGCGTGGGCTGATCTTCCCAAGCCAGCCACGCGCCTCCCCTCGTTGAGCCTTCCGGCTCCGGGGGTTTTTTGTTGGCCGAGTACGGAAGTCTCAAGAAGAGAGAAAGTCATGACAGACCGCAGCGATCAGCAGGCGTTGACCGGTGCCGCCTCGTTGATCCGCGCGTTGGAGGAGAGCGGGGTCGACACCGTCTTCGGCATCCCCGGCGGCGCGATCCTCCCGGCCTACGACCCGCTGCTGGACTCCACCCGGCTGCGGCACATCCTCGTCCGGCACGAGCAGGGCGCGGGCCACGCGGCCACCGGCTACGCGCAGGCCACCGGCAGGGTCGGGGTCTGCATGGCGACCTCCGGCCCCGGCGCGACCAACCTGGTCACCCCGATCGCCGACGCGCACATGGACTCGGTCCCGATGGTCGCGATCACCGGCCAGGTGGCCAGCACGCACATCGGCACCGACGCCTTCCAAGAGGCGGACATCGTCGGCATCACCCTGCCGATCACCAAGCACACCGACTTCTCCTGGCCGGTGGAGATGAACCTGCCGGGCTACCGGCCGGTGTCCAAGCCGCACGCCAAGCAGGTCCGCGAGGCGGCGCGGATGCTCACCGAGGCCAAGCGGCCGGTGCTGTACATCGGCGGCGGCGTGCTGAAGGCCCGGGCCACCACCGAGTTCCGGGTGCTGGCCGAGCTGACCGAGGCCCCGGTGGTGACCACCCTGATGGCCCGCGGCGCCTTCCCGGACAGCCACCCGCTGCACCTGGGCATGCCCGGCATGCACGGCACGGTGGCGGCGGTGACCGCGCTGCAGAAGGCCGACCTGATCGTGGCCCTGGGCACCCGCTTCGACGACCGGGTGACCGGCAAGCTGTCCAGCTTCGCGCCGAACGCCAAGATCGTGCACGCCGACATCGACCCGGCCGAGATCTCCAAGAACCGGACCGCCGACGTGCCGATCGTCGGGGACTGCCGGGAGGTGATCGCCGACCTGGTGGTCGCGGTGCAGGCCGAGCACGCCACCGGCCGGCGCGGCGACTACGCCGGCTGGTGGGAGAGCCTGAACGCCTGGCGCCGTACGTACCCGCTGGGCTATGAGACGCCCGAGGACGGCTCGCTGGCGCCGCAGCAGGTGATCGAGCGGCTCGGCCGGATCGTCGGCCCGGACGCGATCTACGCCGCCGGCGTGGGCCAGCACCAGATGTGGGCCTCGCAGTTCATCTCCTATGAGAACCCGTACACCTGGCTGAACTCCGGCGGCGCCGGGACCATGGGCTACGCGGTCCCGGCCGCGATGGGCGCCAAGGTCGGCCGGCCGGAGGCGACGGTCTGGGCGATCGACGGCGACGGCTGCTTCCAGATGACCAACCAGGAGCTGGCCACCTGCGCCATCAACGACATCCCGATCAAGGTGGCCGTGATCAACAACGGCACCCTGGGCATGGTGCGCCAGTGGCAGACCCTGTTCTACGGCAAGCGGTATTCGAACACGGACCTGCACAGCCGCCGCATCCCGGACTTCGTGAAGCTGGCCGAGGCGTACGGCTGTGTCGGCCTGCGCTGCGAGTCTCCGGACGACCTGGACAAGACCATCGAGCAGGCGATGGCGGTCGACGACGCGCCGGTGGTGGTGGACTTCGTGGTGCACCAGGACGCGATGGTGTGGCCGATGGTCCCCTCCGGGCTGTCGAACGATGAGATCCTGGCCGCACAAGGTATGCGGCCCGACTTCGGAGATGGCGAAGAATGAGCCCGCGAGAAGTCCCCGGTTCCAATCAGCACAGCGGTGACGGAGAGGAGTGAGAGACATGTCAAGGCACACCCTCTCCGTCCTGGTGGAGAACAAGCCCGGCGTCCTGACCCGGGTGGCGGGCCTGTTCGCCCGGCGCGACTTCAACATCGAGTCCCTGGCCGTCGGCCCCACCGAGCACGAGGACGTCTCGCGCATCACGCTGGTGGTCACGGTCGAGGACCATCCGCTGGAGCAGGTCACCAAGCAGCTCAACAAGCTCGTCAACGTCCTGAAGATCGTGGAGCTGGACCCGGCGGCCAGCGTGCAGCGCGAGCTGCTGCTGGTCAAGGTCCGCTGCGACCAGGAGACCCGGGCCGAGGTGCTGGCCACCGTCCAGCTGTTCCGGGCCAAGATCGTGGACGTGGCCACCGACGCCGTCACGGTGGAGGCCACCGGCGACCGCGAGAAGATCGAGGCCCTGCTGCGGGTCCTGGAGCCGTTCGGGGTCAAGGAGCTGGTCCAGTCCGGCATGGTGGCCATCGGCCGCGGCTCGCGCTCGATCGCCGACCGGCCGCTGCGCCCCGCCACCCCCGAGGACGTCCGGGCCCACCACGAGGGCGGCCCGCACGGCTCGCACAGCCACAGCGCCTCCAACGGGGCGCGCGACACCCACAACCGCACCCACAGAAAGCAAGTGAGCGACCACCATGGCTGAGATGTACTACGACGACGACGCGGACCTGAGCATCATCGCGGGCCGCAGCGTCGCGGTCCTGGGCTACGGGTCCCAGGGCCACGCGCACGCGCTGTCCCTGCGGGACTCCGGCGTGGACGTGCGCGTGGGCCTGCCCGAGGGCTCCAAGTCCCGCCAGGCGGCCGAGGAGGCCGGGCTGCGGGTCGTCACGGCGTTCGAGGCCTGCGAAGAGGCCGACGTGATCATGGTCCTGGTGCCGGACCCGGTCCAGCGCAAGGTCTACGCCGAGGCCATCGAGCCGAACCTGGCCGAGGGCGACGCCCTGTTCTTCGGCCACGGCCTGAACATCCGCTACGGCCTGATCAAGCCGCCGGCCGGCGTCGACGTGTGCATGGTCGCCCCCAAGGGCCCCGGCCACCTGGTCCGCCGGCAGTTCACCGAGGGCCGCGGCGTGCCGTGCCTGATCGCGGTCGAGCAGGACGCCACCGGCACGGCGACCGCCCTGGCGCTGTCCTACGCCAAGGGCATCGGCGGCACCCGGGCCGGGGTCATCAAGACCACGTTCACCGAGGAGACCGAGACCGACCTGTTCGGCGAGCAGGCGGTGCTGTGCGGCGGGGCCTCGGCGCTGGTCAAGGCCGGCTTCGAGACCCTGGTCGAGGCGGGCTACCAGCCCGAGGTCGCCTACTTCGAGTGCCTGCACGAGCTCAAGCTCATCGTCGACCTGATGTACGAGGGCGGCCTGGAGAAGATGCGCTGGTCGGTCTCGGAGACCGCCGAATGGGGCGACTACGTCACCGGCCCGCGCATCGTCAATGACCAGACCAAGGCCACGATGAAGCAGGTGCTCGCCGAGATCCAGGACGGCACCTTCGCCGAGAACTGGATCGCCGAGTACGACGCCGGCCTGCCGAACTACAAGAAGTACGTCGAGGCCGAGGCCGCGCACCCGATCACCGAGACCGGGAAGAAGCTGCGCTCGATGATGTCCTGGATCCGCGAGGACTGATCCGCTTCCGCCGCGATCACGAGGCCGGTGCCGCACACTGTGCGGCGCCGGCCTTTGTCGTCCCCGCCAGTCACGCTCCCGTACTCCTGTCAGCTCTTGTCACTCTTTCACCATATTCGATCTGAAAGTCCCCAATGTCGGGAATAGAGTGGAGATCGCGCTCCCAGCAGCGCCTTCGCCATCGCGTGTCCCGACAGCAGGAGGAAAGAGATGAGCGTCAGCAGGAGGACACTCGCGCTGCAGACGGGGGCGATCGCGGCGGCGGTCGTACTTGCGGCCACCGCGTGTGGCAGCGGCAAGAGTGGCGGGGGCAGCTCCAGTTCGGGGAGCAGCGGGGGCGGGGGCGACAAGAACACGGTGAACTCCGCGACCGTCAAGCAGGGCGGCAAGATCACCTGGACCATCGAGAAGACGGTGCAGGACTGGAACCCTCTGACCTCCAACGGCAACACGTTCGACTACGCGCAGGTCACCAACGGGATCTATCCCGACGTCTACGTTCCGCAGCCGGACTATTCGCTGAAGCTGAACACCGATCTGATGGACGGCGACCCGCAGTTCACCGTTGGCGGCCCCGGCACTCCGCAGAAGATCGTGTACAAGATCCAGCAGAACGCGAAGTGGTCCGACGGCACACCGATCACCGCCGACGACTTCATCTACCTGTGGCAGACGCAGAACGGCGGCAACCCGAACATCGACGCGGCCAGCACCACCGGGTACAGCCAGGTGGACTCGGTGGTCGGCAGCGACAACGGCAAGACGGTGACCGTCACCTTCAAGCCCGACCAGCCGTTCGCGGACTGGAAGAGTCTGTTCACCTCGCTGCTGCCGGCGCACGTGGCCAAGCAGCACGGAGACCTCGCGGCCTCGTTCACCTGGCTGGACGCCAACCCGCCGACCGTGTCCGCCGGTCCGTTCCAGATCGCCCCCGGCGGCGTCTCGGCCGACAAGAGCCTGGTCAAGACCATCCGCAATCCGCAGTACTACGGCAAGGCGGCCAACCTGGACGAGATCGACTTCCGCGCCATCACCGACTCCACGCAGGAGCCCACCGCGCTGGCCAACGGCGAGGTGGACGGCATCTACCCGCAGCCGCAGCTGGACCTGGTGAACCGGGTCAGGAACATCTCCGGCGTGGACTACCACGTCAGCCAGGGCCTGGTGTTCGAGCACATCGACCTGAACATGCGCAACACCGCCCTCGGCGGGCCGGCCGACGCCGACCAGAGGGCACCGGCCAAGGTCGCGCTGCGCCAGGCCATGTTCACCGCCTTCGACCGGCAGGGCCTGCTCAACCGGACCGTCAAGCAGTTCACCGACAACGCCAAGGTGCTGAACAACCGGATGCTGCTGCCCGGGCTGCCCGGCTCTCAGGACAACGTCACGAGCTCGTACCCGGAGGCCGGCGACCTCGCCAAGGCCAAGCAGATCCTCACCTCGGCCGGCTACACCGGCGTAGGCACCGCGCTGGTCGACCCCGCCGGCAAGCCGGTCCCGGCGTTCAGCATGCGCTACACCGTCGGCAACGCGCTGCGCCAGGACACCTGCAACCTGTTCGCGCAGGCCATGAAGCAGCTCGGGATCACGGTGAACGTCAGCTCCACCGACGCCCTGGGCAAGACGCTGACCCAGTCCGACGCCCAGCACCAGTGGGACATCATCGTCTTCGCCTGGGTGGCCACACCATTCCCGAACTCGGCGAACCAGCCCATCTACACCACGGCCAAGCAGGGCGTCCCGCTGAGCAACTACGGGTACTACAGCAACGCCGACGTGGACAAGTGGCTGGCCGACGCGGCCAAGAACGCGGACGAGAAGGTCCGTGAGAGCGACCTGAACCAGGCCGACGCCCAGATCACCAAGGACGCGTACACGCTGCCGCTGTACCAGAAGCCGACGATGATCGCGTACAAGAACACGCTGGGCAATGTGCGCGACAACGCCACGCAGATCGGCCCGACGTACAACATCCAGGAGTGGGGCTTCAAGTCCTAGCCGAGCGCCGGCCGGGCCCGCCGCCGCGCGGGCACGGCCGGCGGCCCTGCGCTGTCGGTGCCGACTACTCCCCTGCTCGCCCCTGACGAAGAAGGCCCGAAGATGCTCGCCTTCACCATCCGCCGCCTGCTGGTGTCGATCCCCATCCTGATCCTGTCCACGATCGTGGTCTTCTTCTTGGTGGCCTGGGGCGCGGACCCGTTGGGGGCCTTCAAGTCCAAGAACCCGCCGCCGAGTGCCGCGCAGGTCGCCGCGAAGGAGCACGAGCTCGGGCTGGACCAGTCGCTGCCGGTCCAGTACTGGCACTGGATCAAGAATCTGGTGCTGCACGGAGACTTCGGGGTGTCGGTGCAGGGATCGGCGTTCGACATCAACCAGGAGCTGGGGCGCCGGACCTGGGTGACGTTCCGCCTGGTGACCTGCGCCGTCGTCATCGCGTTGATCCTGGCGGTGATCGTGGGTGTCATCACGGCGGTGAAGCAGTACAGCGCCCTGGACTACAGCGCGACGCTGGTCGGCTTCTTCTTCCTGTCGCTGCCGGTGTTCTGGTTCGCGATCCTGCTGAAGATCTGGGCCACCGACCTGAACGACTCCCTCGGGACCGACATCAAGACCCTGGGTCCGCCGGGCGGCCAGTGGGGCGGGGTCGGCTCCTGGTTCGGCTACCTGGTGCTGCCGACCATCACCCTGGCCCTGAGCTCGTACGCCACCTGGGCCCGGTTCCAGCGGGCCTCGATGCTCGACGTGCTCAACAGCGACTACCTGCGGCTGGCCCGGGCCAAGGGCCTGAGCCCGCGCCGGGTCATGGTCCGGCACGGGCTGCGCACCGCGCTGATCCCGATGACCACGCAGGTGACGCTGGACGTCGCGGCGATCATGGGCGGCACGGTGATCACCGAGCGGATCTTCCAGTGGCAGGGCCTGGGCACGATGTTCATCAACGGCATCCAGACCCAGGACACCAACTCGGTGCTGGCCTGGCTGCTGATCTCGGCGACCCTGGTGATCGTCTTCAACCTGATCGCGGACCTGCTCTACGCGGTCCTCGACCCGCGGATCCGGCTGTCTTAGGAGGTATGACGGATGGCTGAGAACCCGCCCGGCCGCGATGTCGACGACGAACCGGTGGACGACGGCCGTCTCTGGGCCGGCCGCGACGCCGAGTTCCTGGGGGACCACGGCCAGCAGCCGGGGCTGATGATAGACGCGGTCACCCCGGGCGGCGAGGACCTCGCGCGCTCCGGCGGTCCCGGATCCGACCACGAGTTCGCGGTGGCCGCGCGCAGCCAGTGGCAGTTGGTGCTGCGCCGTTTCCGCCAGCACAAGCTCGCCGTGATCTCGCTGTTCGTGCTGCTGCTGGTGGTGCTGTTCGCCTTCGCCGGGCCGCCGGTGTGGCACTACCAGCCGAACGCGTTCACCGACGACTTCTCCGTCCCGCCCTCGCTCAAGCACCCGTTCGGCACCGACAGCAACGGCGCCGACCACATGGCGCAGGTGATGGCCGGCACCCAGCTGTCGCTGAAGATCGCCTTCTTCGTCGCGATCGTCGCCACGGCGTTCGGCGCGGTCTACGGCGCCGTATCCGGTTTCTACCGGGGCATCGCCGACACCTTGATGATGCGCCTGGTCGACCTGGTGCTGACCATCCCGGCGCTGGCGGTCGGCGCGCTGCTGGGCAAGCGCTTCGGCAACAACTGGCTGCTGCTGGCCGTGGTCCTGGCCGGGCTGCTGTGGACCGGCTCGGCCCGCGTGGTGCGCGGCCAGGTGCTCTCGGTGCGGGAGAAGGAGTTCGTCGAGGCGGCGCGGGCGCTGGGCGCCACCGACCGGCGGATCATCTTCCGGCACATCATGCCGAACGTGGCCGGGCCGATCATCGTGCTGTTCACGCTGCTGGTGGCCGCGGCGGTGCTGACCGAGACGGCACTGAGCTATCTGGGCTTCGGCGTGCAGTTCCCGGACATCTCGCTGGGCTCGCTGATCACCGCCGGCGAGACCGCCGCCTCCGGCGGGCGCGGCTGGTTGTTCTACTTCCCGGGCCTGTTCATCATCCTCATCGCACTGACCGTGAACTTCATCGGCGACGGCTTGCGCGACGCCCTCGACCCGACACAGACCAAGGCCCGTGCATGAGCGCTGAGAACCCCTACGCCGAGGCCGTCGGCGCCGCCGACCCCGGCGGCGCGGCCCTGTCGGTCCGGGACCTGACCGTCACCTTCCCCGGCGACGACGGGCAGGTGCGGGCGGTCCGCGGTGTGTCCTACGACCTGAACCCGGGCGAGGTGCTGGGGATCGTCGGCGAGTCCGGCTCCGGTAAGTCGGTGGCCTCGATGGCGGTCATGGGGCTGCTGCCGAAGACCGCGCGGATCACCGGCTCGGTGCGCTTCCGCGGCCGGGAGCTGCTGGGGCTGTCGGAGAAGGAGATGACCTCGGTCCGGGGCAATAAGATCGCGATGATCTTCCAGGACCCGATGACCTCCCTGAACCCGGTCTACAAGGTCGGATGGCAGCTGTCGGAGGCGGTGCTGGCGCACCACTCGGTCTCCAAGGAAGCCGCGCGCAAACGGGCGCTGGAACTGCTGGAGATCGTCGGCATCCCCTCGCCGGACAAGCGGATCGACCAGTACCCGCACGAGTTCTCCGGCGGCATGCGGCAGCGCGTGGTGATCGCCATCGCGATGGCCAACGACCCGGACGTCATCATCGCCGACGAGCCCACCACCGCGCTGGACGTGACGGTGCAGGCCCAGGTGCTGGAGGCGCTGCGGGCCGCGCAGCGGGAGACCGGCGCGGCCATGGTGCTGATCACGCACGACCTCGGCGTGGTGGCCGGACAGGCCGACCGGGTGCTGGTGATGTACGCCGGCAAGCCGGTGGAGATCGGCCCCATCGACGGCATCTACTACCAGCCGCGCATGCCCTACACGGTCGGGCTGCTCGGCTCGCTGCCGCGCCTGGACCAGCGCACGCAGGACAAGCTCACCCCGATCCCGGGCACACCCCCCTCGGTCGTGAACCTGCCGCCGGGCTGCCCGTTCGCACCGCGCTGCCCGCTGCGGACGGACATCTGCCTGCGCGTCGAACCGGCGCTGCTGCCGGTGCTGGGCGCCGAGCACCAGGCGGCGTGCCATCACAGCGACCAGCTGGCGCACGAGAGCGCGATGGAGATCTTCAGCACCGATCCCAACGCCGATCCGGGGCAGGGGCCGCGGGATCAGAACCATGAGCAGGGACCGGATCAGAACCGGCAGAGCGGAGCCGCCCAGTGAGCACCCTGACGCCGACGCCTTCCCGGGCCTTGGACACCGCCCCGCTGCTGTCGGTACGGCACCTGGTCAAGGAGTTCCCGATCCGCTCCGCCGGCCTGCTCCGCAAGCAGATCGGCGTGGTCCATGCGGTGTCCGACATCTCCTTCGATATCGCCGCCGGCGAGACGCTCGGCCTGGTCGGCGAGTCCGGCTGCGGCAAGTCGACGACCTCCCGCGCGGTCCTGCACCTGCAACCGGCCACCTCCGGCCAGGTGTTCTTCAACGGGGTCGAGCTGACGACGGTCGGCAAGACCGGGCTGCGCCGCCTGCGCCGCGACATGCAGCTGGTATTCCAGGACCCCTTCGCCTCGCTCGACCCGCGCATCACCGTCAACGAGATCATCGCCGAGCCGCTGCGCATCCACGGCCTGTACGGCGACAAGGCCGCGGGCCGGCGGCAGGTCGCGGATCTGATGGCCACCGTGGGGCTGAAGCCGGAGCACGGCAACCGCTACCCGCACGAGTTCTCCGGCGGCCAGCGGCAGCGCATCGGCATCGCCCGCGCCCTGGCCCTGAAGCCGAAGCTGCTGGTGCTGGACGAGCCGGTGTCGGCGCTGGACGTGTCGATCCAGGCCGGCGTGATCAACCTGCTGGAGGAGCTGCAGGACGAATTCGGCCTGGCCTACCTGTTCGTGGCGCACGACCTGTCGGTGGTCCGGCACATCGCCGACCGGGTGGCGGTGATGTACCTGGGCAAGATCGTCGAGATCGGCTCCCGCGACGCCCTGTTCGAACACCCGCAGCATCCGTATACGCAGGCCCTGATCTCGGCGATCCCGATCCCCGACCCGCGCCGCGAGCGCTCCCGCGAACGCATCCTGCTGCGGGGCGACGTGCCGTCGCCGGCGAACCCGCCGTCCGGCTGCCGGTTCCGGACCCGCTGCCCGAAGTTCCTGACCCTGACATTCGAACAGCAGCAGAAGTGCATCAACGAGGAGCCCTTGCTGGTCGGCCGCGGCCCGGGCGGGATGCCGACGAGCGAGGAAGCCGCGCACCGGGCGGCCTGCCACTATGCCGAGTCGTTGCGCGTGCTGTGAGCCCGCTCGCCGGTCCGATCGGCGAAAGCCGACGGCCCGGCCGGCGAGCGTTCGCCGAACCGGGCCGTTTCCGGCGTCCCAGCGGCGCCGCTCCTACTGCCCGACCACCTTCGTCGGCCGCACGCCGATCTTCACCCGGTCCTTCGCGTCCGGCGGCGTGACCGGGGTGCCGTCATACCACTCCGACAGCAGCTGGTACATCGTGGCCTCGGGGTCGTCCTCGACGCGCTCGACGACGCCGCGGACCTCGATGTAGCCGTAGGGGTTGTCCGGGTCGATCATCGAGATCGAGACGCGGGGCTCCTCGTGGGCGATGTTCTTGAACTTCTGGCGGTAGTTCGTGTGTGTGAACCAAATCAGCTCACCATCGAACTTGAACCACATCGGGTTCACCTGCGGGGCGCCGTCCGGCCGGACCGTGGCCAGGTTGACCAGCACCGGCTGCTCCAGCAGTGCGCGGGCCTTGTCGGAAATCTCAAGCGTCATGGTCGGTCCCAACTCCTCGGGGCGGGTGTGCCATTCCCGATCATCGCGCTCGGGCGGCGTATTCGTCGATTTCGGCGCTCAACCGGTTCTTCGCCCCGGCGTCGAGGAACGAGGCCGCCACGGCGTTCTTCGCTAGGTCCGCGACGCCTTGCTCGTCCAAGCCCAGCAGTTCGGCCGCGACCTCGTACTCGGTGGTCAGATCCGTACCGAACATCGGCGGGTCGTCGCTGTTCACCGTGACCAGCAGGCCGGCCTCCACCATGCGGCGGATCGGGTGCTGATCCAGGTCCGTCACCACGCCGGTGGCGATGTTCGAGGTCGGACAGACCTCGATCGGGATCCGGTGCTCGCCCAGATAGTCGACCAACTCCGGATCCCGCACGAGCGAGGTGCCGTGCCCGATCCGCTCCGCCTTCAGGTGCCGCAGCGCGTCCCAAACGGTCTCCGGTCCCGTGGACTCCCCGGCGTGCGGCACGCTGTGCAGTCCGAGCGCCAGCGCCCGCTCGAAGTGCGGCGCGAACTGCGGCCGGGGCACGCCGATCTCCGGACCGCCGAGACCGAAGCCGACCAGCGCCTCCGGCTGGCGGGCCTCGATCAGCGCGACGGTGTCGGCGGCGGCCTCCACGCCGGACTCCCCGGGAATGTCGAAGATCCACTTCAGGCTGAGGCCGAAGTCCCGCCGCGCCGCCACCCGCGCGTCCTCGATCGCCTCCAGATACGAGATCCCGTCGATGCCGCGCCGCAGATGCGAGCGCGGCGTGCAGGTCAGCTCCGCGTACCGAATGTTCTGCGCCGCCATGTCCCGCGCCACACCGTAGGTCAGGTCCCTGATGTCCTCGGGCGTACGGATCAGGTCCACCACACTCAGGTACAGCTCGATGAAGTGCCGGAAGTCGGTGAACGTGAAGTACTCGGCCAGCGACTCGGGGTCGGTCGGCACCCCGGTCGTGCCCTCGTAGCGGGCCGCGAGGTCGGCGACGACGCGCGGCGACGCCGAGCCCACGTGGTGGACGTGCAGCTCGGCTTTGGGCAGGCCTTGGATGAAGTCGCGCATGGGCGCGATTCTGCCTTACGGAACCTGAGCACCGTCGATGGTGCGGCGATGCCCGCCGGCCGGGGATCCAGCCGACCGACCACATCACACCACCGCGACTACCACCCGAACACCAGCCCCGTTACTTCCCATCCCTCTTACGCCCGCCCCTGCCCTCACGCCCGCCCCCACGCGGCAGCCCGCCGATCATCTTCGGCATCCGCCCCAGCGTCGTCGCGGGCGTCGGGACCGGCCGCGCCGCCTCCGAGCCGCCTTCCGGCGCGACCGCGCCGCCCAGCGGGCGCATCCGCAGGATCGCCGACTCCTTCGCCCAGCGCCGCCGGTAGTCGTCGCCCTCGGGGAGGTTGAGGCGCTCGGCGTGCAGGGCCGCCGCCGCGGCGCCCCATTCCGGGGTGCCGGGGACCACCAGCTCGACCTGGCTCAGCCAGCTGATGAGGCGGCCGCCGGCGTCTTTGGAGCGCATGCCGACCTCGACCACGCGGCCCGGGACCGCCCACACCGGCAGCGGCTGTTCGGCGCCGCCGGCCACGATGGTCACGGCGCCGTCGTGCCAGACGTGCCACACCGCTTGCGGGCCGCTGCGGTTCGGGCCCTTCGCGGCCTCGGACAGGCCGGCGGGACTGAGCCAGACCAGGCTGGACTTCTTGGCGGCCTCCTCGATCAGGGCCGTGTCGAAGTCGGGCTCGGGGACCCAGGGCGCTTCGGAAGCCGCTGACGTCTGCGGAGCCCGCGCCGGGGTGCTCGACGTGCTGGCGGTGGGCTGCTCGGGCATGGCCGTAGCGTCTCACATCGCACCGGCGGTCATCGCGCTTCCCGCATCGTGGGCACCGTCCTGGGCCGCTCACACCCCCGGATACGCTGACAGCTGAGACAGGAGCGCAACTACTGACAGGGGCTTACCCGTGACCCGGACATCCAGGTGACCGCCGATAGCGTCGCCTCCCCGGCGGCTGTGGGAGGCGTCCCGACAGTGACCGCTCCGCCGATCGCCATCCCGGTCCGCGTCTCCGCGGTCCACCGCCCGCCGAAGGCCGATGTGGCGGTCCTCGGCGTCGCGGTCACCGCGGTCGGCACCTCCGGTCCGCTGATCGCCGCCGCGGCCGCGCCGGCCATGGCCATCGCGTTCTGGCGCAACGCCCTCGCCACGCTGGTCTTCGCGCCCTACGTCCTGGCGCGGCGCGGTCTGCGCGCGGAACTGCGCGGGCTGGACTCCCGCACCACGCTGCTGGCCCTCGTGTCGGGCCTGATCCTGGGAGCCCACTTCGCGACCTGGACGCCCTCGGCGAAGCTGTCCTCGGTGGCGTCCGCGACGGCGTTCGCCACGACGCAGCCGATCTTCGCCGCGGTCGTGGCCAAGATACTGGGCCACCACGTTCCGCGCCGTGCCTGGACCGGGATCGTGGTCGCGTTCGCCGGCGTGATCGTGCTGTCCGGAGTCGACTTCCACGCCTCGCTCCGGGCGTTCGAAGGAGACCTGCTCGCGCTGACCGCGGCCGTGTTCGCCGCCGTCTACATGTCCATCGGCGGCGAGGTGCGCAAGACCGCGTCGCTTCCGGTCTACGCGCTGCTCTGCTACGGCGCCGCCTCCGTGTTCCTGATCGGTGCCGCGCTGGTCACGGGCTCGTCCCTGATCGGCTTCGGCGGCAACGCCTGGGTCAAGATCGGTGCGCTGACGGTGCTGGCTCAGTTCCTCGGGCACACGCTGTTCAACCGGGTGGTCAAGACGACCAGCGCCACGGTGATCTCCACGGCGGTCTTGCTGGAGGTTCCGATGGCGGCGGTGATCGCGGCGGTCTTCCTGGGACAGATCCCGTCGTTGTGGGCGATCCCGGGAGCGGTGCTCATCCTCGGCGGGCTGCTGCTCGTGGCGACCGGGAACCCGGGCGAGACGGCGCACTGATCTCCATAAGGCCCGATCGGGAAGTGGCGCGCGTCATGATGACGCCCTAGGTGACCGGCCAGTAACGTGACCGCTATCAAGCGGTCCGTACCCACTCCCGGGAGGGAACCCACCCATGTCTGTGTCCGCGTCCGTGCTCGCCCGGCCCCAGCGTCCCCGCCGCTCCTGTCTGGCCGTCCCCGGCTCCAACCCCCGCTTCCTGGAGAAGGCGCAGGGCCTGCCGGCCGACCAGGTCTTCCTGGACCTGGAGGACGCCTGCGCCCCGCTGGCCAAGCCCGAGGCGCGGCACACGATCGTGAAGTTCCTCAACGAGGGGGACTGGACGGGCAAGGCGCGGGTGGTGCGGGTCAACGACTGGACCACCGAGTGGACCTACCGCGACGTGGTGACCGTGGTCGAGGGCGCCGGGCCCAACCTGGACTGCGTCATGCTGCCGAAGGTGCAGAACGCGGCCCAGGTGCAGGCGCTGGACCTGCTGCTGACCCAGATCGAGAAGACGATGGGCTTCGAGGTCGGCCGGATCGGCATCGAGGCGCAGATCGAGAACGCGGCCGGACTGGTGAACGTCGACGAGATCGCGGCGGCCAGCCCGCGGCTGGAGACCATCATCTTCGGCCCGGCCGACTTCATGGCCTCGATCAACATGAAGTCGCTGGTCGTGGGCGCGCTGATCCCGGGATACCCGGCGGATCCCTACCACTACATCCTGATGCGGATCCTGATGGCCGCGCGGATGCACAATCTGCAGGCGATCGACGGGCCGTTCCTGCAGATCCGGGACGTGGACGCCTTCCGCGAGGTCGCGGGCCGCTCGGCCGCGCTCGGCTTCGACGGCAAGTGGGTCCTGCACCCGGGCCAGGTGGACGCGGCGAACGAGATCTACTCTCCGGCGCAGGAGGACTACGACCACGCCGAGCTGATCCTGGACGCGTACGAGTACTACACGTCGGAAGCCGGCGGGAAGAAGGGCTCGGCGATGCTGGGCGACGAGATGATCGACGAGGCCTCGCGCAAGATGGCCCTGGTGGTCGCGGGCAAGGGCCGGGCCGCCGGGATGGCGCGGACCGGCTCCTTCGAAGCTCCGGAGGCCTGAGATGGGACGGCTGGCGCAGACCGAAGGCCTCACCGACATCCAGCAGGAGATCCTGGCGACCGTCCGCACCTTCGTGGACAAGGAGATCATCCCGGTCGCCAACGAGCTGGAGCACGCCGACGAGTACCCGACGCGGATCGTCGAGGGGATGAAGGAGATGGGCCTGTTCGGGCTCATGATCCCCGAGGAGTACGGCGGGCTCGGCGAGTCGCTGCTGACCTACGCGCTGGTGGTCGAGGAGATCGCGCGCGGCTGGATGTCCGTCTCGGGCATCCTGAACACCCACTTCATCGTGGCGTACATGATCAAGCAGCACGGAACCGAGGAGCAGAAGGCGCACTTCCTCCCCGCGATGGCCGAGGGCGAGGTGCGCGCGGCGTTCTCGATGTCGGAGCCGGCGCTGGGCTCGGACGTCGCGGCGATCACGACGAAGGGCGTCCCCGACGGCGACGACTATGTGATCAACGGGCAGAAGATGTGGCTGACCAACGGCGGCTCCTCGACGCTGGTGGCGCTGCTGGCCCGGACGGATCTTGGAGAGCCCGCCCCGCACAAGAACCTGACGACGTTCCTGGTGGAGAAGCCGGCCGGCTTCGGCGAGGTGGCCCCCGGCCTGACGGTGCCGGGCAAGATCCAGAAGATGGGCTACAAGGGCGTCGACACCACCGAGTTGGTGCTGTCGGACTATCGCATCCCGGCGAACCGCGTCCTGGGCGGCGCGCCCGGCAAGGGCTTCGCGCAGATGATGGACGGCGTCGAGGTCGGCCGGGTGAACGTCGCGGCCCGGGCCTGCGGCATCGCGATCCGGGCGTTCGAGCTCGGCGCCGCCTACGCGCAGCAGCGGTCGGCTTTCGGCAAGCCCATCGCGCAGCACCAGGCGATCCAGTTCAAGCTCGCCGAGATGGGCGTCAAGGTCGAGGCCGCGCACGCGATGATGGTGCGCGCGGCGAAGGTCAAGGACTCCGGGCGGCGCAACGACCTGGAGGCCGGGATGGCGAAGTACCTCGCGGCCGAGTACTGCAAGGAAGTCGTCGAGGACTCGTTCCGGATCCACGGCGGCTACGGGTACTCGAAGGAGTACGAGATCGAGCGGCTGTATCGCGAAGCGCCGATGCTGCTCATCGGCGAAGGGACCGCCGAGATCCAGAAGATGATCATCGGTCGGCGGCTGCTGGAGGATTACAAGGCCAAGTAGCCTGTTCTCGCGGGAAACGGACGGCGGGCGCCGCCACGGTTCGAGGGCCGGTCCTCGAACGGCGGCGGGCGACGCGCTACGGCTTCGCCGCGTCGGTGAGGTCGCCCGCACGGCATGCGATCATGGCCGGCGTGGAGCATTCCGGGCGAACCGCCCGGGGTCCGGTGCGGCGCGCCTTCCCGCTCGGATGCGCGTGGTCGGTCAAGGAGGCGCCGTGAGATTCGTGGATGACCGCGGCACGTTGCTGCACGTCGTGCGGGACGGCGAGTCGGGCCCCGGGGTGCTGTTCGTC
>JAEKKI010000256.1 GCA_019510485.1 Catenulisporales bacterium | reverse complement strand
AGTCGACGTGTCCGGGCGTGTCGATGAGGTTCAGCCGGCGTCCGGCCCACGAGCAGCTGACGGCCGCGGCGAAGATGGTGATGCCGCGGGCCCGCTCCTGCGGGTCGTAGTCGGTGACGGTGGTGCCGTCGTGCACCTCACCGCGCTTGTGGACGGCGCCGGTCAGGAACAGCACGCGCTCGGTGACGGTGGTCTTGCCCGCGTCGACGTGGGCCAGGATGCCCAGGTTGCGGACCAGGGAAAGGGATTGCCGGGTCAGGTCGGCACGCATGGTGGATCGGTCCTTCGCAGGTCGCTGTGAGATCCGCGAGACGCGCTCGCGGCGGATCGCCGGCAGCGCGATGCCCGGATTGACGACCGCCCCGCGGGCAGGCACCAGCGGCACGACGGGATCAGACCCCGCAGACCGGCCGGCTGAGCCGGCTCAAGCGAAGCAGGGGTCGAAGAAACTCCGGGAGGAACTCAGCGCGGGCCGCGCAGCCGGCGCCGAGCCGGCGAAGACACGAGGATCACCTCGAAGGCGTGCCGGGAGGTGGCGCGGGAACGCGTGCGTGCCATGACCCCTCCCTCGTTTCCCTAAATCGTGAACGTTTCGCAGCGAGACTAGCGGACCGGGCCGATCACCGGAACTGATTTCCGCGGGTACCGACGTCGCCGGATGCCCGGTCGAGCCGGGCTGCCAGGCCACCGGTCCGCACCGGTCCGCACCGATTCAAGGGCACAGATATACGAGATCCCACTCCCCCACGACATGGCCTGACCAGCGGCATCGCAGCATCAGAAAATCATATACCGTACACCCCACCGGTCGGCCGCGGTGGGAGCGCGGCCGACCGGCCCTGCCCTCGATACGGCTGGCGGCGGAAGCGGCCATGAGCGATTTCGGACACCCTGAGCGATTCCCGCGTCATCCTGTGTAGCCGTCGTCACGTCGCTTGCGATAGTCTTCGCAAGAACTGAAGATCGGTTCTCCAGACTTGTGCATGCCGCGCAACGAGGTGAACTCAGGCCTCTAAACGCCAGGGGGAAGCATGCGGGGAGCTCTGGGCTGGGCGCCCACGCGCGCTCGGCTGCTTCCACCAGATACGACCGACTTCACCGGACGGCTCGCCGAGCTGTCCGTGCTCACCGATCCCGGCTCGTTCCCGCCGCACGCCGCGGCGCTCTTCGTGATCACCGGGGCCGGCGGGACCGGTAAGACGGCGCTGGCCGTGCGGGCCGCCAGACTGGTCGGCGACTCTTTCCCGGACGCGCACCTGTACGCCGACCTCGGCGGTTACACCGGCTCGCCGACGCCGGTCGGCGACGTGCTGCGCCGCTTCCTGCGCGCATTGGGCGCCGACGGGCCGCTGCCGCGGGATGAGGCCGAGCTGGTCGGGATGCTGCGGACGGCGCTGGCCGGGCAGCGGTGCCTGGTCGTGCTCGACGACGCCGCGGACGAGGCGCAGGTGCGGCCGCTGCTGCCGACCGGGCCGGACGCGCTGGTGATCGTCACCAGCCGCAACTGGCTCGGCGGGCTGGCCGGGGCCGTCCCGCTGCGGCTCGGGCCGATGTCCGAAGCCGAGGCCGAGGCGATGCTGGCGCGGGTGCTGGGCCCGCGCTGGACCGGTGCCGACAGCGGCGCCGCCGGCCTGCTGGCGCTGTGCGGGCAGCTGCCGCTGGCGATCCGGATCGCCGCCGCGCGCCTGCTGTCCCGGCCGCAGATGAGCATCGAAGACCTCTGCGATCAGCTGCGGGACGAGGGCCGGCGGCTGAAACGGCTGACGGCCGGCGACATCACCGTCAACGGCGTCCTGCGCTCCTCCTACGACGCGCTGGAGCCCGGTGACCGGCTGGTCTTCCGCCGGCTGGCGCTGCTGCGCGGCCACGACTTCTGCACCGAGGCCGCCGCGCTGGCCGCCGGGATCGCCCGCGAGGAGGCGCAGGAGGCGCTGGACCGGCTGGCCGACCGCAGCGTGGTGCGCGCCGAGCCGCTGCTGGGCCGCTACAGCCTGCATTCCCTGGCCCGGCTGTTCGCGGCCGAGCAACTCGCCGCCGAGGAGGATCCCCAGACGATCCGGGCGGCCCAGGACCGCCATCTGAGCTGGGTCCTGAAACGCCTGAACGCCGCCGCCGATCTGGTGAACCCGCATATGGTCCGGCTGCCCGGCCCCGGCCCGGATGACAGCGCCGATGCTGATACCGATGCCGATGCCGATGCCGACGACCCGGAACCCGGCACCGATTTCGTGCCAGTGCCCTGCCCGGGACAAGGGTGGGGATCCGGGTCATGGCAGGGACTGGCCCCGGTACTCGCGATCCATTCCGCGGCCGCCCCCACCACCATGACCGCTCCCACCGGAGGGCGGGACCGGACGCCGGCGCACCGTAACGCGGCCCTGGCCTGGCTGGACGCCGAGCGCCACAACCTGCTCGCCCTGGTCCGCCACCACCGGGCGCACGGCGACCCGGCCGTGTGCTGGATCGTCCCGGACGCCCTGCGCGGCTACTTCCACCTGCGCCGGCACGTGCGGGAGTGGACGCGCATGGCGGCCATCGGCCTGGGCGCCGCCCGGCACGCCGGCGACCTGCGCGCCCAGGCCGCGATGCACCTGAGCCTGGGCATGGCCGAGTACACGGCGGGCCGCCTCGACGAGGCCGAGGAGCACTACCACCGCACCGTCGAGCTGAGCCTGGGCTCGGGCTGGCAGGCCGGCGAGGCCGCCGCCTACCGGAACCTGGCCGCCGTGGCGCTCGCCCACGGCGACGCGGCGGCGTCGGAGAAGTACCTGTCGCTGTGGGCTGATTTGAACGAGACGCTGGACCAGCGCTCGGGACGGGCCGCGACCGAGGACCATGAGCGGTGCACCGAGGAGTGCGCCGACCCGGCTGTCCCCCGCGACACCGAGATCGACAAGGAGTGGACGAGCCTGAGCTACCGCGAGCAGGCCGTGGCGCGGCTGGTGGTGGAGGGCCTGACCAATCAGCAGATCGCCAAGCGCATCCGCTGCTCACCGGAGACGGTGAAGTTCCACCTGCGGAACATCTTCCGCAAGCTGGAGATCGGCTCGCGCGTGGAGATCGCCCGGTTCGTGCTCGCCTCGGAGGGGGCGGCCTGACGCGGCACGCTCCAGGGCGATGACCGCGATGGCGGCCGGAACAACCGCTCGCCGAACGGAAGGAGCGGGCCGCGCGAGACCCGCACTTTCTCAGTGCCCTGTTACGAAAGCGCGTCAGGCCGGCAGGATCTCCAGCAGGCTGATGGCGACGCTCATCCCGCCGAGCGCACCGGGCCGCCGTCGCCGGGTCTTCAGCCGCAGGCCGTGCTCCTCGGCCAGCGCGCCCAGCCGCTCGGCGTTGCCCAGTCCGTTGAAGCCGAGGAACATCCGGCCGCCGGGCGTCAGCAGCTTCGTCCCCTGACTCAGGAATCTGCTGTGCGCGGCGTATCCGCGGTCGAAGAAGGCCCACTGCAGCTCGTCGTCATACTCGAACTCCGGCGGCGCGTCTATGACGTTGGAGTTCCAATAGATCACGTCGAAGCGCTCCCCGGCGCCGAGAGCGTCGAACAGGTCGCTCTGGAGCACCCGCACACGATCGGCCACGCCGTGCCGCGCGGCGTTCGCCTCGGTGTTGGCGACCGCCGCGCCGGCTATGTCGACGGCGGTGACGCTGGCGCAGCCGGTCAGCGCCGCGGTCACCGCGGTCACCCCGGTACCCGAACCGACTTCCAGGAACGATCCGCCGACGGGGTAGGGCAGCCAGCCGGTGAACAGTTTCGTGGTGACGGTGTGGATCGGTGCGAACACCCCGGGCAGCAGCGTCCAGGCGCGGCCCAGCATGTCGAACTCGTCGGGCCGGCCCTCGGTGGCGCCGTGCCGGCGCCTCAGCGCGGCGCCGGCCGCCATCGGATCGCCGGCGGCCGGATCGGCCCGGCTCGCCGCTGAGTTCTCGTCCGCCCGCTGTTCGACTGCCATCGCCGGCTCCGTTTCTCGATGCGCTCGATCGTGACCTTCCTTATAGATCTTGCGTATCAGAAGGCTGCGTGTCGAGGGCCGATCTTGAGCTGTCCGGCGACCGGCGCGCACCGGCGCCCCTTCAGGCGCCGAGCCGGCCGTCCACCACCGGATCGCCGCCGACGACATGACAGGCCTGAGAAGAGACCAGCCGGCGCACCACGTTCGCCAGGTCAGGCGCCGGGTACGGCCTTGCCCACTGCGTATACACACTCTGATACGCCTCGCGCATCGGCGTGTGCCCGGGCGCCGGTCCCACCAACCGGCGCCCGGGCCCGACCGCCCTGTCGCGACCCGCCACCAGTCGCGGCGGCCGCCTTGCCGACCGGCCCGCCGCCACGCCCGGTGTCGGACGTCGATCCGTCGCGGACCCCGTCCAGGCTCGCCTCCCGGGCCTGGCATGGAGCCGCACCGGCGGGGTGGCGCCGGCCAGGGCGATCCACTCCGCGTCCGCGCCACCGGGCCCGCGACTCCCCCACGAAGTGCGGGGCGGCGAACCGGTCGGGGCAGAGCGACCCGGCACCCCGGCGTGCGGCGGGGGCCACGATCCGTGGTTCACCGGCCGGCAGGGCGTTGATCCACCGGACGCGGTCCCCGATCGCCACCCCGGGGTGCGGCGGCGACGCCACCACGTCTTGCCGGTCGCCGCACTCGAGTCGTCTCATGGTCTTCAGCCTGGTCGGACGATGATCGCGCCACAACTGCCCGATGGGGTAGGCGGGGCGCCCGCGGCGGCGCGCGCCCCACCTACCCGAACGGGTGGGTATCAGCATCCTGCGACAAGGTCTAGGGTCGGGGAGAGTGAGTCCCACGGGGGAGGCGGAGGTGAGGATGCGGATCGCCGTCGTCGACGGCTTCGGCAGCGGACGGTGGCTCGCCCGGGAGCTGAGCGACCGGGGCGCCCAGTGCATCCATGTGAAGAGCCGGCCGACGCTGGACGCGAGTCTCGAGGCGACCTTCCGTCCCGAGGACTACGCGCTCGACCTGGGCTACGATCACGACGCCGGACGGCTGGCCACGCGGCTGGCGAACCTGGGCGCGGGCTGGATCCTCGCCGGTCACCAGTCCGGGGTGCGGACCGCCGACACGCTGACGGAGCTGGCCGGGCTGCCCGGCAACGCCCCGGAGCCGGCCGACGCCCGCCGCGACAAGCAGGCCATGGCCCTGCGGCTCTACGAAGCCGGGCTCGACGCGCCCGAAGGCACGACGGTGACGTCGGCCGAGGAGGCCGTGGCCTGGTTCACAGCCGTCAGCGGCGACGCCGGCACCGGCACCGGCACGGTGAGCGTCGTCGTGAAGCCGGTCGACGGCGGCGGAGCCGACCGGGTCCGGTTCTGCACCAGCGCGGCCCAGGTGCACGCGGCCGTCACCGCGATCCTGGGCTCGGCGCTCATGTTCGGCATCGCGGCGGATCAGGCCGCCCTGGTGCAGGAAGCGCTCGTCGGCCCGGAGTACGCGGTCGACACCGTGTCGGTCGACGGCGTCCACCTGATCGCCGAGACCTGGTGCTCCACGAAACGGCGCACGCCGCTGGGCGCGCCGCTGTTCGACTTCGAGGAACCGGCCGACGTGCACTCCGCGGAGGTGGAGGCCGTGCACGGCTACGTGCTCCGCGGTCTGGACGCGCTCGGCGTGCGGCACGGGGCCGCGCACAGCGAAGTCGTGCTGACCGCGCGCGGCCCGGTCCTGATCGACCTCGGGACCCGGCTCGGCGGCGCCGTCCTGCCGTGGGTCGCGGACAAGTTCCTCGGATACTCCCACGCCGGCCTGCTCGCCGAGAGCATCGTCCGGCCGCAGGACACGCTCCAGCGGGCCGGGCAGCTGCCCGAACCCTGGCCGGAGCCGTTCCGCCACGTCTGGCTGCTCAACCACCGCGCCGGAACCGTGCGTCCCTCGGCCCGGTGGGCCGCGGCCCTGGAGGCACTGCCGACCGCGATCGCGGTGACGGCGACGGCCGAGGCCGGTACGGAGGTGCCGGTCACGCAGGACATGGCGACGTCCCCGGGCTTCGTCTACCTGAACGCTTCGGATCCGGCGCTGATCGAACGCGACTACCGGACGATCCGTGAGTGGGAACAACAGGGACCTTACACCGCCTGAACGCGCGTTCTGCCGCCAAGCGCCGGCTCCGGCGGCGCGCGCCAGGGCCCGCTGATACGCGCTCCGCTTCACGATGCCGACTCTGTGTCGCCGGCGAACAAACCGGAGTAAGGCGCGTGACGCCTCGGCCGCTGTGGCGTTTGCCAAACGTGGACATCCAGGAAGCCGACATCGCCGCCATGGGGCGCGCCGACGTCGAGGAGCTGATCGACCGCGCGGTGCGCCCCGACGTGCCGCTGCGGGTGTTTTTCGCGGCCCTGGACCGGTACACCGAGCTGCTGCGGCCGGTGCCCGAGGAGGCCGCCGCGACCGAGCCCGCGTCCGGCCCGGCAGCCGAGGCCCGCCCGGCCGGCCGGAGCGCCGAACCGCCCGCCGCGCCCGGCCCGTCCGGCCTGTCAGGATTCTCGGCGGTATCGGATCTGCCCGGCGTGATAGGGCTTCAGGGCCGTTCCGGCCCTGAGACGAACTCAGACCCCGCACCGAGGTCTCGCTGAGTCCTGCCCCGGACACCCCCGACGGCTCCCGGCGCGGCCGTCAGGTCTCGATTCTGCAATGCATTGACGTCGCTTCGAGCAGACCGGCTAGGTTTGCCGAGGGGGCTGGGGTGAATCCTTCCGGGCAGAACCCCTATCCTGCTGTCCCGGCTCGGGCAGACGACTATCGATAATGTGGGGGTCAGCGATGCAACCGCTGGACGCGGGGGATCCGACGCGGATCGGGCCGTACGCCATTCTCGGCGTGCTCGGCAGCGGCGGCATGGGAAAGGTCTACCTCGGCCGCTCCACCGGTGGCCGCACGGTCGCGGTCAAGGCCGTCCGGCCGGAGCTGGCCGACGACGCGGGCTTCCGGGTCCGCTTCCGCAACGAGGTCGAGGCCGCCAAGTCGGTGTCGGGGGCGTTCACCGCGGCGGTCGTGGACTCCGACACCGAGGCGCCGGTGCCGTGGTTCGCCACGGCGTTCATCGCCGGCGTCTCGCTCGGCGAGGCGGTCACGCAGCACGGGCCGCTGCCCGAGCCGGCGCTGCGCACCCTGGCCGCCGGCCTGACCGAGGCGATCGCGGCGATCCACCGGACCGGGATCATCCACCGCGACCTGAAGCCGGCCAACGTGCTGCTGGCCCTGGACGGCCCGTACGTCATCGACTTCGGCATCACCCGCGCCACCGAGGGCACCGCGCTGACCACGGCCGGCACCGTGATGGGCTCGCCCGGCTTCATGTCCCCGGAGCAGGCCTCCGGCATCCGGGTGGGCCCGGAGACCGACATGTTCTCCCTGGGCGCCACGCTGGTGTTCGCCGCGACCGGCCGCAGCCCGTTCGGCGACGGGCCGACGCCGGCGTTGTTGTACCGGGTGGTGAGCACCGAGCCGGACATCACCGGCGTCCCGGACTCGTTGCGCGACATGATCAGCGCCTGCCTGCACAAGGAGCCGGCCCGCCGGCCCACCACCCAGCAGATCAGCGACTACCTGGCGCACAACGCCCCGGCGCCGACCACCGGCGGCTGGCTGCCGCCGGCGTACACCGACGCGATCGTGGCCACCAGCAACGTGATGACGCACATGGGCGTGCAGGGCCCGACCGGGCACCTGAACCCCACCAGGCCCGAGTACACGCCGCACTACGGCCCGGGTCAGAACCCGACCACGCCGCCGTACGGCGCCTATGCCCAGCAGTACAGCCCGACCGCGCAGAGCGGCGTGATGGGCATGGCCGGCATGGGCCCCGGCGGGTCGGGCGGTCCGGGAGCGGCCGGCCGGATGAGCCGGCGCGCGCTGATCGGGCTGATCGGCGGCGGCGCGGTCGTGCTCGGCGGCGGTACGGCGGCGGCGATAGCCATGAGCGGCGGCGACAAGAAGCCGAACCCGCCGCTGGCCTCCGGCACCACGGGCACGAGTTCGCCCGGCACCGGCCCCAGCTCCGGCGGCTCGTCGTCGGGGACTGCTCCGAGCAGCTCCGACAGCGCCTCCGGCGGCGCCTCGACCAACGCCGCGCCGTTCCAGGACCCGGCCAACGCGCCGCAGACCACGCTCAGCGGCAACCAGCCGCAATCGGCGTGGACGGCGCAGACCAAGGACCAGATCTGGGGCACCGCGTTCGGCGCCGGCGCGCTGCTGCTGATCGGCACCAACAACACCTACGGCCTGGACACGTCGGGCAAGCCCAAGTGGCCGGACATCCGCTGCGGCTCGGGCACCGTCGGCATCCTGACCGCGATGGACGGCAACACGGTCTACTGCAGCGGCCTGGACGGCGTGGGCGGCGACCCGGTCTTCGCCATCGACATCTCCGCCGGCAAGACCCTGTGGACGCTGCCGCAGATCGACCGGAACTGGTCGCCGCAGGGCGCGGCCGGCGTGATCGGCAACCAGGTGATCGTCTCGGTCGACATCAACGTCCAGGGCGACGGCATCTTGTCCATAGACAAGAACACCCACAAGGTGCTGTGGAAGGTGAACACGCCCGCCATCGGCTCGGTGACGGTCCCGAACACCGGCAACCTGATCTTCACCGGCCACGACACCCCGGGCGACGACAACACCGGCCGCATCACCGCGCTGGACGTCAACCAGGGCGGCAAGGAGGTCTGGCACTTCGACCAGAAGTACGCGGTCTTCGGCGGTGCGGGCAGCAGCTACTTCTGCTTCGCCGGCGGCTTCATCATCATCGGCGGCCAGAAGCTCACCGCGCTGGACATGACCGGCAAGGTGGCCTGGCAGCAGCGGATCGGCGACCCCGACAGCTCGAGCAGCCTGTGCAACGCGCCGTGGACCGACGGCTCCGGCCGGGTCTACATCACCGCCGACGGCTACCTGGCCGCCGTCGACGCCAAGAACGGCAAGCTGTTGTGGCAGGGCAAGTCGCCGAACGACTTCCAGGTCGACGCCCCGGTCGCGGCCGCGGACGGCATGGTCTACGCCGCGGATTACAAGGGCACGCTGTACGCGGTCGAGGCCACGACCGGCGCCTGCAAGTGGGTGTACTCCAACGCGCTGGTGTCCGGCCAGTCGCCGACGACGCTGACCGCCGGGGGCGGGAAGGTGTTCTACACCTCGGGGCAGGCGGTGTTGGCGTTCAACGCCGACGGGAAGTAAGGCTTTTGGTTTGCGGCGTGACGGCGTCCGGCCCTTGTGGGTCGGACGCCGTTGTTGCCTAACGGCGCCAGCGGGGGGCTTCCCGGCGACGGCGGTGGGTGCCGAGGACGCCGATCGGGATCGCGGCGGCCGAGCCCGCGGCCAGCGCGCCGCACCACATCGCCCGGGATGAGGGCTCTGCTGGTTTCGTGCTGCGGGTGACCGGGTCCGAGGCGCTTCGGTGGGTCGCCGTTGGTGTGCTGCTCGATGGCGGCGGTGTGAGTGACAGTGTCAGGGTTACGTCGCCGGGTTCGGTGGGCGTGGGCGGGGCCGTCGTCGTCGAGGGCTGCTTCGAGGGCTGCGACGCGGTCGGGGTCGACGACGAGGGCGGCGGCGGAGTCGTGGGTGACGGGGATGGCGACGGGGAAGCCGAAGTAGGCCGCGATGCCGATGCCGATGGTGACGGCGCCGCCGAAGACGATGCCGTCGCGCTCCCGCCGCCGAGCTTGTCGACCGGCGCCGCCTGGCCGTCGGCGGCGAGTCCCCAGTCCATGAGCTTAGCCGCCTGGT
>JAEKKI010000149.1 GCA_019510485.1 Catenulisporales bacterium | reverse complement strand
ACCGTCGCCGGCGAGCCCATCACCTCGTACGCGTCGGCTTCGGTGGGCGCGGCCGCCTACCGGCAGCTGGCGAGAGAGGTTCTGGTCCGGTGCCACGCCGGGTGAGGATGCCCGCCGCAGACGAGTTGTTCCGCACCACCGGCGGCAACGGAACCCTGATGCACAACGGGCGGGGCGAGGAAGAGGGGCAGCGTCCCGCCCGGGAGCGCGACCACAACGGGCACAACACGTCGGCGGCGTCGCCGGTGACCGCGCCGGCCAAGAAGTTGGTGCCGGCGCCGCCGGAGTCCATCGAGCAGGCGGTACCGGCCCCCGCGCCGCAGCCGCAGCCGCAGCCTCAACCCCAGCCGCCGGCACCTGTGGCCGAGCCGGCGGCGCGCAAGGTCACGGCCCCGCGCCGGCCGAGCGGCCGGGAGCGGCACGACGAGAAGATCACGGTCTACGTCTCCCCGGACGAGCTCCTCGGCCTGGAGCACGCGCGCATCACCCTGCGCGGCGAGTACGGCGTGGCGGTGGACCGCGGCCGCATCGTCCGCGAGGCCGTGGCGGCGCTGCTGGCCGACTTCGACGCGCGTGGCCGCGACAGCATCCTGGTCAAGCGGCTGTCCTCCGGCGGCTGACCGCTAGAGTTCTAGCGTGAGCGTGGAAGCAGAGCGAGTCGAAGCGGCCCCGGAGCCGGTTCCGGCCGCGGCCGGCCGGCCGGCGGACGCCGAGCCGTCGACCGGGCCCGCGCCCGCGCCCACGGATACCGCGCCCGCTGACACCGCGGCGCGCGTCGAGGGCTTCCAGGTCAGCCTGCCGGAGTTCGAGGGCCCCTTCGACCTGCTGCTCGGCCTGATCGCCAAGCACAAGCTGGACGTCACCACGCTGGCGCTGTCCAAGGTCACCGACGAGTTCATCTCCTACATCCGGGCCAAGGGCGACACCTGGGACCTGGACCAGGCCTCGGAGTTCCTGGTGATCGCCGCCACCCTGCTGGACCTGAAGGCCGCCCGGCTGCTGCCGGCCGCCGAGGTCGAGGACGAGGGCGACCTGGCCCTGCTGGAGGCCCGCGACCTGCTGTTCGCGCGGCTGTTGCAGTACAAGGCCTACAAACAGGTCGCCACCGAGCTCGGCCACCGGCACGCCGCCGCCGCGCGCATGTTCCCGCGCGCGGTGAAGCTGGAGCCGTCCTTCGCCGACCTGCTGCCCGAGGTGATCATCAACCTCACGCCGGAGCAGTTCGCGGCCCTGGCGGTGAAGGCGATGACGCCGAAGGCCGTGCCGGAGGTGTCGGTCACGCACCTGCACGGCAGCACGGTCAGCGTGCGCGAGCAGGTCGCGGTGCTGATCGCCAAGCTGCGCGAGCTGCGCCGGGCCTCGTTCCAGACGCTGTGCGAGGACGCCCCGGACACGCTGACCATAGTCGCGCGCTTCCTGGGTCTGCTGGAGCTGTTCCGCGAGGCGGCGGTGATCTTCGACCAGCCCGACGCCTTCGCCGAGCTGACGGTCTCCTGGACCGGCACCGAGGAGGGCGAACTGAAGGTCGCGGTGGACGAGTTCGACCGCAGCGCGCCGCCGGAGGACGAGGCGGAGGCCGACACCGGCCCCGAGCCTGAGCCCGGGCAACAGAACGAGCGACACGAGGAACAGCGGGAAGCGGGAGAGCAGGGATGAGCGACGACGCCTGGGAGTACGAGCGCCCGGAGTACGCTGCCGCCGACGAGATCGCCGCTGACGCCGAGGCCGGCGCTCCGAGCGAGATCGACGAGCCTGTCGAGCCTGTCGAGCCTGTCGAGTCCGCCGCCGAAACCGACGATTCCGCCACCGCCGCGACCGGCAGGGCTTCCGCTACCGAAACCGAAATTCCCATCGCCACCATAAGTTTCCCCGCGCAGCGCAGGGCGCCCAAGGCTCCGCTGCCCTCTCCGCACGCCGAGTCCGGTGAGCCCGCCGAGCCCGACGGTCCAGCCGCCTCAGGACTCGACCAGGCCACCTGGCAGCTCTCCACCGACATGGCCCCCCTCCCGCCGCTGCGCCAGTGCCTGGAGGCGATCCTGCTCGTGGTGGAGGAGCCGGTCGCCGAGGTCGTGCTGGCCCAGATCACCGAGCGGCCCCGCGACGAGGTCGCGCAGACCCTGCACGAGCTGGCCGCCGAGTACACCGAGCAGCAGCGCGGCTTCGACCTGCGCCAGGTCGCCGGCGGCTGGCGGCTCTACACCCGCGCGGCGTGCGCGCCGCTGGTGGAGAAGTTCGTCCTGGACGGCCAGCAGGCCAAGCTCAGCCAGCCGGCCCTGGAGACGCTGGCCGTGGTCGCCTACCGGCAGCCGGTCAGCCGCTCGCGCATCTCGGCGGTGCGCGGCGTGAACTGCGACGGCGTCATGCGCACCCTGATGACCCGCGGCCTGATCGAGGAGGCCGGGATCGACATGGACTCCGGCGCGATCCTGTACCGGACCACGCCGCTGTTCCTGGAGAAGATGGGCATGCAGTCGCTGGAGGAGCTGCCGGAGCTGGCGCCGCTGCTGCCCTCGGTGGAGTCGATGGAGGAGTCCGAGACGCTCGCCTGAGCTTTTCAGATCACGAGCATGTCAAGTGAGCAATTGCCTGTCGTATTCGTACGCTACAGTTCCGGGCCATGACCCAGCAGCCTACTAATCAGCCGCCCTACGCGGGCGCGCCCGGTCCCGGGGGATACCCGCAGCAGGACCAGATACCCGGCCAGAACCCGTACGGCCAGCAGCCGCAGCAAGGTGTGCAGAACCCTTACGGGCAAGGCCAGCCGCAGAACCCTTACGGCACCCCCGGCGACCCGGGCGGCTACGGCCCGCCGCCGAAGAAGAAGACCAACAAGCTTCTGATCATCCGGCTCGTGGTCCTGGTCGCGGTCCTGGCCATCGGCGGCATCAGCTACGCGGTCAAGAAGCACAACGACGCCGACCGCGGCGCCGACGGGAACATCAGCAAGCAGGGCAACCTCGACGCCTTCAGCATCAAGGTCAACGACTGCTACGAGAAGCCGAAGGACGCGCTGACCGGCTTCGACTCGGTCAAGGCCATCCCCTGCGATCAGCCGCACAGCGCGCAGGTCTACTACAGCTTCGTCTACCCGAACGCGACCTCCGTCGCGCCGACCGACGACCAGCTGAAGACCGTCGTGGACCCGCAGTGCACCGACACGGCCAAGACCAAGGTCGACGAGTCCAAGGTCCCGCAGGACGCCATGATGAACTACCTGATCCCGGACGACAACGCCTGGAAGTCGGGCCACCACGACATCCTGTGCGTCATCGAGAACGAGACCGACTTCTCGGGGAACGTGGTCAAGAGCTGACCCACAGCTCCAGCTTGAAGCTCATGTGGTCCGGCTGAACGCGAGCGGACGAGCGGGGGTCCCCGATAGGGGAGAATGGATGCCATGAACACCCCCGCTCGCCGCTCCCAGCCCGACAAGCCCGCCCCCCGACGCGGCGGCGGAGGCGGCGCGTCCGGCGCAGGAAGCCGTCAGGGGAACGCCGGCGGCAACCGCCAGTCGGCCCCGCAGGGCCGGAAGGGCGCGCAGCCCGGTGTCGCGGCGAAGTCCGGCGGCACCAAGCCGACCGCCGCCAAGCCCGACTGGCGCGACTACGATCCGTTCGCCGACCCTAACGAAGAGGGCGTCCGCCTCCAGAAGGTCCTGGCCCAGGCCGGCGTCGGCAGCCGCCGGGTCAGTGAGGACCTGATCGCCGCCGGCCGCGTCGAGGTCAACGGCGAGATCGTCCGCCACCAGGGCATGCGTGTGGACCCGGAGACGGCGGTCATCCGCGTGGACGGCATGCGCATCTCCACCGCCGAGGGCATCGTCCACTTCGCCTTCAACAAGCCGGTCGGCGTGGTCTCCGCCATGGACGACCCGGACCGGCCCCACCTCGGCCAGTACGTCCGCGGCCGCAACGAGCGCCTGTTCCACGTCGGCCGCCTGGACATCGACACCGAGGGCCTGATCCTGCTCACCAACGACGGCGAGCTGGCGCACCGCCTGGCGCACCCCTCCTACGAGATCCGCAAGGTCTACCGCGCGCAGGTATACGGCGTCATCCCCCGGGACCTCGGCAAGCGGCTGCGCGAGGGCATCGACCTGGAGGACGGCCTGGCCCGCGTGGACCACTTCCGGCTGCTGGACTCGGTCGGCAAGAACGCGCTGGTGGAGATCACGATCCACGAGGGCCGCAACCGCATCGTGCGGCGGATCATGGAGGAGGTCGGCCTGCCGGTGCGCGGCCTGGTGCGGACCAAGTTCGGCCCGATCTCGCTCGGCGACCAGAAGCCGGAGCGCCTGCGTCCGCTGAACAAGGAAGAGGTCGGCGCGGTCTACAAGGCCGTCGGACTCTGACAGCGGCTCTGGCAGACGAAAAACGCCAGGCGCCCGGCGAGGACCATCTCGCCGGGCGCCTGGCGTCGCTGTGTGACTAAGCCTTCGTGTGACTCAGCCAGAACCCTTACGCCGCCTGGGCCGCCAGCCGCAGCCGCCGGTCGTGCCGGTGCAGGTGGTGGGCGAACACCACGGCCACCAGCGTCACCGCCGCCGCGGCCACCGACAGCGCCGCCATCGCGTGCCCGGCCGAGTGCAGCGCGCTGCCCGTGGAGACCGACAGGTACAGCGTCCCCAGCGTCGAGATGCCGACGACCTGCGCCAGCTGGGCGTTGGTGGCCAGCAGCCCGGAGGCATCGGCCGCGTCGGTGACCGGCACGTTCAGCAGCGCCAGCGTCATGGTCGGGGCGTTGCCCAGGCCCACGCCGAGGCCGAAGACCAGCTGGTTCAGGTAGAACCAGGCGCCGCCGTAGCCGCCGTCCTTGAACATCAGGATCTGCGCGGCCATCGTGACCACCGCGATCAGCAGGCCGGCCACCGCCAGCCGGCGGATCAGGTGCGCCGGGATCTTGCGCCAGTAGTAGCTGACCAGTCCGAAGCTCGCGGCACAGGGTGCGAAGGCCAGGCCGGTCTTCAGCGCGCTGAACCCGAGCGAGCCCTGGAGGTAGATCGCGGTGGCGAACAGGTTGCCGGCGTAGACCACCATCACCAGGAAGATCAGGATCATCGAGGGCTTGATGCCGGGCCTGCGCAGCACCTGCCCCGGCAGGATCGGCGAGGAGCCCCGCGCGGCCACCCGGCGCTCGACGGCCAGGAACAGGCCGAGCAGTGGCGCCGTCGCGGCCAGCAGGATCCAGCCCCACACCGGCCAGTGCTCGTCGTGGCCCAGCACCAGCGGGACCACCAGGGCCAGGATGGTCGGCGACAGCGTCAGCACGCCGGCCAGGTCGACCGTGTTCCGCGCCGCGCTGTTCCGCGGCTTCACCGACGGCAGGGTCCGGGCCGCGACGATCCACAGCACCACGCCGATCGGGACGTTCACCAGGAACACCGGCCGCCAGGACCAGCCGAACACGTTCGCGGTCACCAGCACGCCGCCGAGCACCTGCCCGACCACGATCCCGCTGGCCAGCACCGCGGTCCAGGCGCTCATCGCCTTGGCCCGGGCCTCGCCCTGGAAGGTCTGCTGGATCAGGCTGAGCACCTGCGGCAGCATCACGGCCGCGGCGACGCCCTGGATCACCCGGAAGGTGATCAGCTCGCCGGTGTTCTGTGCCAGCCCGCAGGCCAGCGAGGCCAGGGTGAAGCCGGCCAGGCCGGACTTGAACAGCCGCTCGTGGCCCAGGATCCGGCCCAGCCGGGCCCCGGTCACCAGCAGCACCGCGTAGGCGATGATGTAGCCGGCGGCGACCATCTGCAGGCCGGCGCCGGAGGCATGCAGCTTCTCGTGGATGCTGGGCAGCGCCACGTTGACGATGGAGCCGTCCAGGAGCGCCATGAAGTAGCCGACCAGGATGGTGGCCAGGATCAGGCCCGGGCGCTTGGGCGCCGGTGCGGCGCCGAGTGGATCGGGCTTGATCTTTTCCCTGGCGTCGGGTGGGTTGTCGGTGGCGGCGGCTACGGTGGTCGTTCCATCCGGTTGCGATACGGACTCGTTCAAGGTCTTGGTCACGACACCAGGATGGCGGGCGAGTTATAGGGGTACCAGGAGTCTAGTTATCCTATTACCGTCAGTACCTGGCACCAGGATGCCGGGCGATGCATCATGGTGTTCGTGAGTATCGACACCAGTGTGCACCCGCCGGCCACAGCCCGAACGTCAGGCAAGGGCGCGGCCCCGCGCCGCCGTGAGGAGCTGGCCTCCTTCCTGCGCAGCCGCCGCGAGCGCCTGGACCCGGAGGTGATGGGGCTGCCGACCGGCACCCGGCGCCGCACTCCGGGCCTGCGCCGCGAGGAGGTCGCGCAGCTCGCCGGCGTGGGGGTCACCTGGTACACCTGGCTGGAGCAGGGCCGGCAGATCAACGTCAGCGTCCAGGTGCTGGACGCCGTGGCCCGCACCCTGAAGCTGGACCAGGCCGAGACCGAGCACCTGTACCAGCTGGCCGACGTCCCGGCGGTGGCGCCGATGACCTCGTGCAAGCGCCTGGAGCAGGAGGTGCAGCTGATCCTGGACGGGCTGCGCCCGATTCCGGCCGCCGTGGTCAACGGCCGCAGCGACCTGCTGGCCTGGAACCGCTCTTACGCGCTGCTGTTCCCGTTCATGGTGAACGCGCCGGCGGACAAGCGGAACACGCTGTGGCAGACCTTCATGGTCCCGAACTGCTGCCACCCCTTCGTGAACCGCGGTGACGACCTGCGCCGGATGGTCGGGAACTTCCGGGCCCGCTACGGCCGGCACGTCGGCGAGCCGGCCTGGGACGACTTCGTCAAGCGGCTGTGCGCGGCCAGCCCGCTGTTCGCCGAGCTGTGGGCCGAACACGGGGTCGCCGACGGCGGCGTGCCGGTGAAGGTCTTCCGCCATCCGGCGCTCGGTGAGCTGAACGTGGTGGGCACCACGCTGGACATCGCCGCCACTCCGGGGGCGCGGATGATGGTCTACACCCCGAACGACGACGCCACCCGCGAGAAGTTCGAGGTGCTGCGCCAGGACAGCCTGCCCAAGGGCGCCACCTTCGCCTGCGGCCACAGCTTCGAGCTGCTGCCGCAGGCCGACGTCCGGCCGCTGCTGGACCCGTGCGGGTACCGGTCGCGGACGGACTGAGCCCGCTGACCTGGCCGGGGCCGGACCCCGTCTCGGTCGCCGGGACACCGGACCGATCCGCGAGACGTCGCCTCCGACGATAAGTAGGGTGTCCGCATGGCAGTGCGAGCGGTGCGAGGCGCGATCCAACTCGACCACGACGACCGGGACCATCTGTTGGCCGGCGTCACCGAGCTGATCAAGTCGGTGCTGGAGCAGAACGGCTTCGCCGTGGACGACCTGATCAGCATGCTGTTCACGGCGACCCCGGACCTGCACAGCGAGTTCCCGGCCCTGGCCGCGCGCGAGCTGGGGATCGTGGACGTGCCGTTGATGTGCGCGCAGGAGATCGACGTCGCCGGCGCCATGCCGCGCGTGGTGCGGCTGCTGGCGCATGTGGAGACGCTGCGCTCCAAAGACGAGATCCAGCACATTTACCTCGGCGGTGCCGCCGCACTGCGCAAGGACATCGCGCAGTAGGCCCGTCCCGCTACGCGGCGCTGCACCGACTCGACAGCCAGTAAGGTTCACTCATGCGTTCCGCCCTGGTCGTCGGCACAGGCCTCATCGGCACCTCCATCGCGCTGGCCCTGTCCCGGCGCGGCATCGACGTGTACCTCACCGACGCCGACGAGGCCGCGGCCCGCACCGCCGCCTCCCTCGGCGCCGGCCGGGTGGGGGTCCCGGCCCAGCCCGTCGACCTGGGCATCCTGGCGGTACCGCCGGCCCGGATCGGCACCGAGCTGGCCAGGGGCCAGCGCGAGGGCTGGGCCCGGGCGTTCACCGACGTCGGCTCGGTCAAGGCCCGGGTGCACGGCGCCGCCGAGGACGCCGGCGCCGACCTGGCCCGCTTCATCGGCGGCCACCCGCTGGCCGGCCGGGAGCGCTCCGGCCCGCTGGCCGCGCGCGCGGACCTGTTCGAGGGCCGGCCCTGGGTCCTGACACCGGGCGCGGCCACCTCCCGCGACACCCTGAACCAGGCCCTGGAGCTGGTCTCGCTGTGCGGGGCCGTGCCGGTGGTGATGGACACCGAGGAGCACGACCACGCCGTCGCCCTGATCTCGCACGCCCCGCACCTGGTGGCAGCGCTGATGGCGGCCCGGCTGGAGCACGCGCGCGAGGAGTCGGTGCGCATCTCCGGCACCGGCATCAGAGACCTGACGCGCATCGCCGGCGGCGCCCCGGAACTGTGGGAGGACATCCTGGCCGCCAACGCCCCGGCGATCGCCGACGTCCTCGCCGCCTACGCCGCCGACCTGTCCGCCGCGGTCGACGCGCTGCGCGCGCTGGGCGACGCCTCGAAAGACGCCGAGGCCGCCAAGCGCGGCGCCGCGGAGCTGGCCGACCTGCTGCGCCGCGGCAACGCCGGCCACGCGCGCATCCCGGGCAAGCACGGAGCGGCTTCGGCCTCGTACACGCCGGTGCCGGTGGTCATCTCCGACCGCCCGGGCGAGCTGGCGCGCCTGTTCGCGGCGGCCGGCAGCGCCGGGGTGAACATCGAGGACGTGCGGATCGACCACTCGCCGGGCCGCGAGGCGGGTCTGGTGGAGCTGATGGTGGACCCGACGGTCGCCGACCGGTTCGCGATGGTGCTGACCGCCGCCGGGTGGACCGTCCAGGCCTGATTCAGCACCCGATTCGCTCAGACCCGCCACGGTCTGACAGTCGCAGCGTCTACGGTGGACACCTATGCGATTCCTGCACACCGCCGACTGGCAGCTCGGCATGGGCCGCCGCTTCCTCGACCGGGAGCGCCAGGGCCAGTTCGACGCCGCGCGGCGTGATGTGCTGGGCACGCTCGGCCGGCTGGCGGTGTCCGAGGGCTGCGAGGCGATCGTGGTCAGCGGTGATGTGTTCGAGACGAACGCGGAGTCGGCGCGCACGGTGCGGCAGGCCATGGAGAAGCTGCGGGGGCTGCCGCTGAAGGTGTTCCTGCTGCCGGGCAACCATGATCCGCTGAACGCCGCGTCGATCTGGGATTCGGAGCGGTTCGGCGAGGCTTGTCCGGAGAACGTGGTGGTGCTGCGGGGCGGGGAGCCGGTGGCGGTGCGGCCGGGCTTCGAGATGGTCGGCGCGCCGTGGCGGTCGAAGCGGCCGACATCGGATCTGCTGGGGGATCTGCTCACTTCTTTGGAACCGGCACCGCCGGGTGTGGTGCGCGTCGCGGTCGGCCACGGTGCGGTGGACGCTCTGGCGCCGCAGGCCGACCCGGTTTCCGTGATCCGGCTGGCGGCGGTGCGCGCGGCGCTGGCGGCCGGGAAGGTGCATTACGTCGCACTCGGCGACCGGCACTCGACCACTGAGGTCGCGCCGCGGGTCTGGTACTCGGGTGCGCCGGAGCCGACGGCGTTCGTCGAGACCGACCCGGGGAACGTGCTGGTGGTCGAGATCGACGAGTCCGATCCTGCGCGGCCGCCGGTGGTCACATCGCACCGGGTGGCGACGTGGCGCTTCGCGTCGGTGGAGTGGGAACTGCGCGGCGCTTCCGACGTCGAGCGGTTGAGCGAGCATCTCGCGGCACTCCCGGATAAGGAGCGCACGATCGTGAAGCTTCGGCTGGGCGGGATGCTCTCGATGACCGACAAGGCCGCGTACGAGGCCGTGCGCCGTTCCGCTGAGGACTTGTTCGCGGCGGTCGTGGACTCCTCGCGGTCGCGGCTGGAGGTGCGGCCGGACGACGGCGACTTCAGCGCTCTGGGGCTGAGCGGGTTCGCGGCGCGGGCGGTCGAGGATCTGCGCGAGACGGCCGCCGGGTCCGACTTGGACGCCGCGCGGCGGGCCTCCGACGCGTTGGCGCTGCTGGTCGCGCTCACCGGGAGGGCTTCATGAGGCTGCTGCGGATCCGGCTGGCCAACTTCCGCGGGGTCGCCGATCACGAGCTGATGTTCGCCGAGCGGGGCGTGACGGTGGTCGAGGGGCCGAACGAGTCCGGCAAGAGCAGCACCATCGAGGCTTTCGGGCTGCTGTTGGATGAGCTGGACTCCTCGCGCAAGGAAGCGGTGCGGGCGGTCAAGCCCCGGCACAGCGACGCCGCGCCGGAGGTCGAGGCGGAGTTCCGGGTCGGCTCCTATCACCTGGTGTATCGCAAGCGGTGGCTGCGTCCGCTGACGGAGCTGCGGATCCTGGCACCGTCGCCGGAGACGCTGACCGGACGCGAGGCGCACGAGCGGGTCGTGGCGATTCTGAATCAGGCCACGGACTACGACCTGTTCAAGGCTCTACGGGTGTTGCAGGACAAGCCGTTCGACGTGGACCGGATCGCCGGCAGCGCGTCGTTGCGGGCCGCACTCGACGCGGCGGCCGGCGGGGCGGGGCCGGGCGACGGCGCCGAGGACACGCTGGTGGAGCGGGTCGAGCAGGAGTTCGCGCGCTACTTCACGCCGAAGAACCACCAGCCGACGGGGGAGTACCGCGCGGCGTTGGAGGCGTACGACGCCGCCGTGGCGGACGCGGACGAGCTGGCCGAGACGCTGGCACGGGTCGAGGCCGACGCCGAGCGGCATGGTGAGGTGTCGGCGCGGCTCGCGGACTTGCAGCGTCGGGTGGTGACGGATCGCGGGGAGGCCGAGGAGCTGCGGCGCCGGGCGGCGGCCGTGGAGACGTTGCGGGCCCGGCGTGATGAGGCGGCGGCGCTCGTCGAGCGCGCCGAGCGGGACGCGGAACTCGCGGCGCGTGCCTGGGAGGCGCGGCAGGCGCTGGTGCTGAGCGTGAGCGATTACGCGGTGGAGCTTGAGGCGGCACGCGACCAGATCGCAGCCCACGCCGAGCAGCGCGAGATCGCCGACTCCCGCCGCGACGGCGCGCGCGCGATGCACCAGGCCGCCGATGAAGCGCACCGCCTGGCCCTACGCCGCTACCAGGAAGCCGATGCCGACCACCGCTGGATGCGCGACGCCCACGACCTGGAACGGGTCCAGGCCGACCGCGAGGCCTTGGCCGACGCCGACCGCGACGTCGCCGCTGCTTCCGCCGAACTCGCCACCACCGAGATCGACGATCGGCTGGTCGACGAAATCGACGCCGCCGACCGGTCGGTGCGCGACGCGCGCACGGCGATCGAGATCACCGCTGCGACGGTGCGCGTCGAGCGGCTTGGCGCAGCGGAGGTGACGGTCGCAGCACTCGGTGGTAGAGCTTTGCTGCCCAGTGCTCGCGGCGCGGCTGCTGATGCGTCGGTCGCGATCGGCTCGCAGGCCAGCGATGCCGGCCCGGCCTCCCTGGGGCGGAGTGTCGGATCAGCATCGAGCGACGCTGAAACGGTCGCCGCCGCTGAACCCGCCAGCGATGCCGGCCCGGCATCCACCGCCGAAACCGTCGCCGCCGCCGACCCCCTCCTGCGCCGCATCACCGACCCCCTCGTCATCGAAGCCGAAGGCATCCTCCGCGTCATCCTCGCCCCCGGCGCCAGCGAGCGCGAACTCCGCACCAAGCTCGATACCGCCGAGTCCACCCTCGCCGCCCTCTGCCGACAAGCCGGAGTCCGCGACCTCGCCTCCGCCCGCATCCGCCTCCAGCGCCACATCGAGGCGCGCGCCGCGCTCGCCGCCGCCGAGGCCGCACGCAAGAAGCTCAGCAAGGATCCCGCCGCGCTCGCCGACGAGCAGGCGCGGCTCGAAGGGCGCATCGCCGACCATTTGGAGCGCCGCGATCCCGGCGTCCTGGCGCCCCTCGACCGCGCCGAGGCCGAGACCGTCGCCGAGCATCGTCGCGCCGAGTCCGAGGAGACCGCCGCCAGCCTCGAACTCGCCGCCGGCGCCCTGCGCTCCGCCGACGTCGAGGTCAACCGCCTCGCCGCGGAGGCCGAGAACCTCCGCGGCCGCACCGCCCGCCTCGTCACCGAGTACGAGGCCGCACAGACCCGCCTGGCCCAGGCCCGCGCCGTCATCGCCGACGAAGCCGTCGAGTCGCGTGACACCGACGCCGCCAAGGCGCTCGTGACCGCCGTGCAGGACCGCGCCGCCCACGACGCCGCGTATCGCGAGGCCGAGCCCGAGCAGGTCGCGCTGCTGCTCGGCAACGCCCGCGACGTCGTCGCCCGCACCGAGTCCGAGATCGCCGAGGCCCGCAGCCGGCTCCAGCACCTGGCCGGCCGGCTCGACGCCGTCGGCGACGACCTCGCCGACCGCCACCGCGAAGCCGAGGCCCGGCGGGACGCCGCAGCGCGGGAGAAGGACTCCGTCACCGCCCGCGCCGAAGCCGCCCAGCTCCTGCGCGAGACGCTCCTGCACCGCCGCGACGAGGCGACCCGGGCCTATCAGGGCCCGTTCAAGGAACGCGTCGAGCAGTTCGGCCGCCTGGTCTTCGGGGCCTCCTTCGGCGTCACCGTCGACAACGATCTGCGCGTCTCGCACCGCACCCTCAACGGCCGCACCGACCCCTACGCCGAGCTCTCCACCGGCGCGCGCGAAGCCGTCGCGATGTGCGTACGACTGGCCTGCGCGGCCTTGGTCGCGCCAGACGGCGGCGTCCCGGTGATCATCGACGACGCGCTCGGCGCCGCCGACCCCGGCCGCCGCCGCACCCTCGGCGCCCTCCTCGCCCACGCCGGCCGGCATGGCGCCGAAAGCACCAGCACCGCCGAGAACCCCGGTTCCCAAATCATCGTCTTCACCTGCGATCCCGACCGCTACCGTGCCATCGGGTCAGCGCAAGTCCGCCACCTGAGCAACAATGGCGAACGTGAGAACAGCCCGGCCCCGTGACCCCCTGACACCCAGCGAACTACTGAAACGCCGCGGGGTGCGCCACATGAAGACGGTGGCCACCGGCTTCCTCCTGGGCGCCGCAATCGTCTACATCACCATGCGCATCCTCCAGAACCACGGCGTCACCGGCTGGACCGGCTACGTCGAAGCCGCCGCCGAGGCCGGCATGGTCGGCGGCCTGGCCGACTGGTTCGCGGTCACCGCGCTGTTCAAACGCCCCGTGGGCCTGCCGATCCCGCACACCGCGATCATCCCCAACCGCAAGGACCAGTTCGGCGAGGGACTGGGCACCTTCGTCGGCGAGAACTTCCTGTCCGAGGACGTCATCCGCGGCCGGCTCTCAGCCCTCGGCATCTCCAAGCGAACCGGCCAGTGGCTCGCGCACCCGGATCACGCCGCCCGTGTCACCAAGGAACTGGCGACCGCGGTGCGCGGCGTCCTGACCGTGCTGCGCGACGAGGACATCCAGACCATCCTCGGCGAGGCGATCACCACCCGCCTGGGCAAGGCGGACCTGGCCGTGCCGCTGGGCGGCCTGCTGGAGCGCTTCGCCGAGTCCGGCGGCCACTACGAACTCGTCGACATGCTCGCCGCGCGCACCCACGACTGGCTCGAAGCCCACCCCGAGGCGATCGAGCGCGCGGTGTCCAGCGAGGCGCCGGTGTGGTCGCCGCGCTTCCTGGACGACGCCGTGTCCCGCCGCATCCAGCGCGAGCTGGTGAAGCTGGCCGCGAACGTCCGCGACGACCAGCACCATCCGCTGCGCAAGGCTCTGGACCGGTTCCTCGCCGACTACGCGCAGGAGCTGAAGACCGATCCGGAGACCGGCCGCCGCGTCGACAAGCTCAAGGCCGGCCTGCTCAACCACCCGGAGCTGCAAGGGCTGGTGGCCTCCGGCTGGACCGCCATGCGCCAGGCGCTGATAGCCGCCGCCGAGGACCCGGACAGCGACCTGCAGGTCCGGGCCCGTATCGGCCTGCGGAGCCTCGGCCGCCGCCTGGAGACCGACATCCGCCTGCAGGAGAAGGCCGACGGCTGGGTCCGCGAGGTCGCGGTCCACCTGGTGACCACCTACCGCGCCGAGATCACGTCGCTGATCACCGACACCGTGGCGGCCTGGGACGGTCCGGCCACCTCCCGCAAGATCGAGCTGCAAGTGGGCCGCGACCTGCAGTTCATCCGGATCAACGGCACCGTGGTCGGCGCGCTGGCCGGCCTGGCGATCTACGCGCTGTCGCAGCTGGCGTTCTGAAGCCCGTCGGAAGCTCCGCTGTGAGCGGATCGAGTGGCTCACAGCCGCGGGCCGCTGTCAGGGTGAGGCCATGAAACTGCTGATACTCGGCGGCAGCCGCTTCCTCGGCCGCGCCATCGTCGACGAAGCACTGGCCGCCGGCCACCGGGTGACGGTGTTCAACCGCGGCCGCTCCGCCCCGGACGTCGCCGGTGTCGAAGCGGTGCGCGGCGACCGGGAGTCGCAGGCCGACCTGCGACGCCTGGCCGAGCACGGCCCCTGGGACGCGATCGTCGACACCTCCGGCTACGTCCCGCGGATCGTCGGCCGCTCGGTCCGTGCCCTGGCCGCCAGTGCACCGGTCTACGTGTTCATGTCCACGTGCTCTGCGTTCCGCGACTGGCCGGCCCAACCGGTCGGCGACGACTCCCCGCTCCACGACTGCTCCCCGGACGCCGGCCCCGAAGACGGCGACTACGGCACCCTCAAAGCCGGCTGCGAACGCGTCGTCGAACGCGACTTCCCCGGCCGCTCCCTGGCGTTCCGCCTCGGCCTGCTCTTGGGCCCGCACGAGGACATCGGCCGCCTGCCGACCCTGCTGTTGCGCACGGCCGACGCCGGTGCCGGTCGCGACGAGCGGGTATTGGCGCCGGGCGACCCGGCGTATCAGATCCGGCCGATCGACGTCCGCGATGTGGCGCTGTTCGCATTGAGCGCGATCGAGCAAGCGGACCTGAGCGGCCCCTACATCGTGTCGGGGCCGCCCTCGAACGCGTCGACCTACGGCGAACTGCTCGAAGCCTGCGTTGAGGCCACCGGCTCCCCGGCCCGGCTGGAGTGGGTCGACGGGGACTTCCTGATGCGCCACGGCGTCCAGATGTGGACCGAGCTGCCGATCTGGGCCCCTGCGGAGGAGAAGCCCTGGGACCTGGACACCACCCGGGCCGAGGCCGCCGGCCTGCGCTGCCGTCCGCTGCCCGAGACGGTGGCCGACACCTGGGCCTGGCTCGCCGCCGACGGCGGCCATGTGCGGAACTCGTATCAGCCGAGCAGGCCGCACGGCCTTGACCCCGCACGGGAACGCGAGGTCCTGGCCTCCTGGGACGCCCGATCCATCGGCTGACAACCTGCGCGGAAGAGAATCCCGGCCGCCGCCGGTTGCAGATACCGGAGGGGAGTGCCGCGGCGGCGGCCCCACATCCACCGCCGCGGTGCCCTCTTTCCTGAGTCCGGCCAGGCCGAGGCGCCGAGCGCTCAGGCCGAGGCGCCGCGCGCTCAGGCCGAGATCGGCAGCAGCGACGCCGGCGCCGGGGTCGCGTACGGCTCCCCGACCGCCGTCAGCCGCCCGGTCTCGGCGTCGACCCGGAACACCGTGATCGAGTCCGACTTGTGGTTGGCGCTGAACAGCAGCCGCCCGTCCGGCGACAGCACGATGTCCCGCGGCCACGACCCGCCGGCCGGCACCACGTCGACCTGCTCCAGGCCGGCGCCGTCCGCCAGCACCGAGAACACCGCGATCGTGTCGTCGATCCGGTTGGAGGTGTAGACGAACCGGTCGTCGGCCGACACCCGGATCGCCGCGCACCAGCACCGGGCGGAGGCGGCACGGTCGGCCTCGGCCCGGCTTGGCACCGTCATACCGGCCTTGCCGATCCCCTCGGCCTCGACCCACGAGCACACCATGACCGTGCAGGCGATCTCGTTCAGCACGTAGAGGTAGCGCCCGGAACCGTGGAACGCCAGGTGCCGCGGGCCCGAACCGGGCGGCACCGTCACGACGCTGTGCGCGCTCAGACGCTCCGCGGCTTCGGCTTCGGGGTGGTACTCGTACACGGAGACCGAGTCCGTGCCCAGATCCACGGCCAGCACCCACCGCCCCGACGGCGAGACCACGACCTGGTGCGCGTGCGGCCCCTCCTGCCGGTCGTCGCGCGGCCCGGACCCGCTGTGCTGGATCACCTGCGCGGGCTCCTTGCCGGTCACCCGGCCCTGCGCGTCCAGCGGGAACACCGAGACCGTCCCGGAGCTGTAGTTCGCCACGAACAGCGAGGTCCCGTCCGGGTGCAGCGCCAGGTGACACGCCGCCGAACCGCCGCTGGCGATCTGGTCGCGGACGTCGCTGGCGCCGTCGGCGATCGTGAAGCTCGCGGAAGCGATCTGCCCTTCCGGCTCGTGTTCGACCACAGCCGTGAGCACGCTGCGCGCGGCGTCATAGACGACGTATGACGGATCGGAGATGTCCACCACGGACACCGGGGACAGCGCGCCGTCGGCGTCGTAGCGCAGGCAGCGCACGCCCGAGCCGTAGCCGCCGACCAGAAGATACGAGTTCGCAGAGTCGACCATGGTGGGTATTCTCGCCCAAACGGCGAGGCGCGGCTTGTCGGGGCGGTATCAGTCACTTTCCGCATCGACGCTGGTATCCGGAGGCCTCACCGCTTCGTGCCGAGTCCCGCTCCGACGTCCGTTGCCGTCGGTAGGACACATACAGCCCGGCCCCGGCGCCCGAGCCGGCGACGACCGCGAGCGAGGTCTTGACGACCTCCAGCTGATCGGCGTGCGGGGAGACGGCTTTCAGGAGCAGGAACACCACGGCTGTTCCGGCGGCGGCGAGAATCAGAAGCCCGATATAAACGACGCCGAACGGCCGTGGCTCGCGATTCATGGCGAGAGCCTAGCCGGGGCTAATGGTGGTCGTGGCCGCCGTGGTCGTGCTGTCCGCTGTGCTCGTGATGACCGCCGTGCCCGGCCATGTCCATGTCGTCCGGCCCGCCGCCCATCATCCGCAGCATCCCCGTCCCACCGCTCCGCACGAACCGCACCACCAGCACCAGCGCCAGCAGCAGGAACGCGATGTTGAGCCAGGTCGTGTAGTTCCACTTGACGCCCTCGGACATGACCGCCATCCCGTCGTGCCCCGGCACCAGCCCGAGCCCGTTGAACAGCAGCTCGACCACATACCCGGCACCGGCCATCGCCACGAAGAATGTCCACAGCACGAACCACGCGGTCCGCTTGCCGTAGTACTTCTTGTAGATGTTCAGGATCGGGATGATGATCAGGTCCGCGAAGATGAACGAGGCCACCCCGCCGAAGCTGATCCCGCCCTTCCACAGCACCAGCGCCAGCGGCACGTTCCCGATCGAGCACACGAAGCTCAGCACCGCCACCAGCGGCCCGACCAGCGGACCCCAGATCCCGGCCAGCAGCGGGTGGTCGGCCAGGAAGAAGTGCTGCCAGAACGAATCCGGCACCCACGCCGCGATCGCCCCGGCGATGAACAGGCCGATCACCAGGTCTTTGAGGATCGCGGCCCATTCCATCACGAACACGTGCGACACCGACGTGAACCCGGCGCGCGACAGCAGCCGCCGCCAGAACGAGCCGTCCCCGGCCACCGCCATGTCCATCGCCGCGTGGCCCTCCATCGAACCGGCGACGCCGCGGTCGGCCTCCTCGCGCGCTTCGTGCACCAGGTGCGGCTTGAGGAAGCGGCGGAACAGCACGGCCAGGATCACGATCATGATCGGGCCGCCGATGAACTCGGCGAGCGTGAACTGCCAGCCCATCAGCAGCCACAGGATGATGCCGAGTTCGATGACGAGGTTCGTCGATCCGATCTCGAACGCCATTGCCGCCGTGAAGTTCGCTCCCTTGCGGAACAGCGAGCGCGCCAGCGCCACGGCCGCGTAGGAGCACGAGGACGACGCGGCCCCCAACAGCGCGGCCACGGTCAACGTCCGCGGCCGGTCATCACCGAGTAGACGCACGATCGTGGCCTTGCGGACGACGGCTTGGATGATCGCCGACAACGCGAAACCCAGGATCAGGGCCCAGGTGATCTCCCATGTCATCGATCCGGTGATCCGTAACGCGTGCGTGATCGCACCCACCGCTTTCGCCTCCCACCGGCGTGGTAGTCGTGGACAGTGGCAGCTACCCTATACCGGTAGGCGGTATAGGCAGTAGCGGAGTGCTGTAACCTGACGGCCATGGCTGGGATGACCGGGAGGTGGCGGATTCCGCTGCTGTTCTCGGTGCTGGCCGGGCTGTTCCTGATGCACGGGCTCAGCGCCGTCGGCCCCGGTGGCTGCCACGGCATGTCGCCGAGCATGGCGCCGATGGGTATGCCCGTGGCGACAGCAGCACCCATGCAGCCTTCTTCGATGGGACACCAGCCCGAAGCCTCGATCGCCTCCAGCAGCCCGGCTCCGATGTCGGATCATGCTGTGGCCGGCGAGAGCTGCATCCCCCTGCGCCCGGAGGGCCTGTCCGGCTTGTTCCTGGCGCTGGTCCTGATCGTGATAGCGCTGTGGTGGCCGTGGCTGCCCCGCATCGCGCAGTCGATCCGCTGCTACTGGCCCAACGGGCCGCCGCGGACCGGTGTCCAGATCCTGCGCACGCTGAGCATCTCCCGGACGTGACAGGCGGCCATTCCAGCCATCTGTCCACATTTACCGGAAGGTCCCATCAGTCATGCGCTCCTTCAAGCGTGTTCGCACTCTGACGCTCATCCCCGCGGTCGCCGGCGCCCTGTTCCTGGCCGGCTGCGGCAGCTCCAGCTCCGGCACCGACCACTCGTCCATGCCCGGCATGGACATGAACTCCTCGACCACGGCTCCTTCCTCTCAGGGGTCGTCGATGTCCTCGGACCCCTCCCATGCGATGCCCGGCATGGACCACGGCAATGAGCCCATGTACACGGGCGACGGCCTGGCCGCCAGCGCCCAGGGCTACACCCTCGCGACGTCCGCCGACTCGGTCGCCGCCGACGGCTTCCGCTTCCAGATCACCGGTCCCGACGGCAAGCCGGTCACCGCTTTCGAGCCGGAGCAGAGCAAGCTCATGCACTTCTACCTGGTGCGTTCGGACCTCACCGGGTTCCAGCACGTGCACCCGACGATGGGCGCCGACGGCACGTGGACCGCGCCGATCAAGGCGGCCGGGCCGGGGACGTACCGGGCCTACACGCAGTTCATCACCAAGGGCGCCGACGGCAAGCCGGTGGCGCTGGTGCTGTCCAAGCAGGTCAGCTCGCCCGGAACGGCCGCCGACCGGCCGTTGCCGGCGGCCGCGGCGGCCGCCGAGGCCGACGGGTACACCGTCACCGTCGATGCCTCCAAGCTGATGGCCGGCATGGCCATGCCGCTGAAGGTGTCGATCGCCAAGGACGGCAAGCCGGTGACCGACCTGGAGCCGTACCTGGAGACGTACGCGCACCTGACCGCCTTCCACGCCGGTGACCTGGCGATGGCGCACCTGCACCCCGAGGGCGGAACCGCGACGACTCCGAACGGCGGTCCGGACCTGGAGTTCGAAGCCACCCTGCCGAAGGCCGGGCAGTGGCGGATGTTCCTGCAGTTCCAGACCGGCGGCACGCTGCACACCGCGGCGGTGACACTGAACGTCGGCTGACCTGACACGGTCGATATCCGAGGGTGGGGCTGTGAGCGAGGTCACAGCCCCACCCTTTGCCGTAGATACCCTAGGGGGGTATGGTAATCGCCATGACCGAGTTGACTGTGATCCAGCAGGAGGCCTCCGCCGCCGGCTGTTCTTGCTGCGCCGCACCCTCCGCCGAATCCGCCGCGACCACCGAGTCGAAGGAGAGCACCGTGTCCGAGAACGCCACCACCGCCGTCTACACCGTCTCCGGCATGACCTGCGGTCATTGCGTCTCGTCGGTGACCGAGGAGGTCGGCGCGATCGCCGGCGTGCGCTCGGTGGACGTGGACCTGGCCACCGGCGAGGTCACCGTCACCAGCGACGCGCCGCTGGCCGAGGTCGACGTCAAGGCGGCCGTGGACGAGGCCGGCTACACCCTCGTGAACTGACATTCCGGGCTTGCTACAAGCCCTGACAGCCCTCGCAGGCCCCTGCCGCCTATCGCGGTGGGGGCCCGCGGCGTCATCAGGGGTCTTCTCGTCTCGTCATCAGGCATCTACACTCCCGCCTCAGTTGCGAGGTGTGGGATGAAGATCGTCGTTTTGACCAAGCACGTCCCGCAGGCGATCGGGGAGGTGTCGTTCGCGCAGGATCTGACGATGGACCGGGCGGCCGTGCGCTGCCGCCTGGAGGACTCCGACGAGTACGCGGTCGAGCAGGCGACGCGCGTCGCCGCCCGGCGGCTCGATGTGCAGGTGACCGCCTTGACCATGGGCCCGTCCGGCGCCGTGGCGGCCCTGCGCTCGGCGCTGGCGCTGGGCGCTGACGAGGGCGTGCACGTCTTGGACGACGCGCTGCACGGCTGCGACGCCCCGGCCACCTCGCTGGTGCTCGCCGCCGCCTGCCGCCGGCTGGGCTTCGACCTGATCATCTGCGGCACGGCCTCGGCCGACGGCGCGATGTCGGTGGTCCCGCCGATGCTCGCCGAACGCCTCGCGGTCCCGGCGCTGTGCTACTGCGACTGGCTGGGCACCGCTGAGGACGCGGTCCTGGGCCGTCGCGACGACGGCACGATCCTGGAGGAACTCACCGCCGCCATGCCCGCGGTGGTCTCGGTCACCGACCGCAGCGGCGAACCGCGATATCCCCGCTTCGAAGCCGTCGCCGAGGCACGCCACAAGCTGATCCGAACCTGGTCCCTGGCCGAGTTGGGCATCGACGCCGCGCACGTGGGACTCAGCGCGGCCGCCACCGCCGTCCGACGCATCACTCGCCCCGACCCGCAACCGGCCACCGTGTCAGGCAGCGACCCCCAAGCCGCCGCCGTCCGCATAGCCGACTTCCTGACGGAACGCCAGTTCCTCTGACGCCCGGAGGCCCCATGCGCAAGGTCCTGACGCTCGTCGACCGTGAGCGCGACGGTGCGGTGCGCCGATCAGCGTGCGCGCTGCTGACGATCGCGCGGCGGTTGGGGGAGCCGGTCGCAGTGGTGGACGGCCCGGCTGATCCGGAGCTGATCAAGACTCTGGGACACTTCGGCGCGAGCGAGATCTACTGCTTGCCGGAGTCGACCCACGCTGACTCACGCATCGAATCAGCCGAATCAGCCGAATCAGCCGAATCGGTTCGCGGCCCGCAGTCTTCTGCGAGCACGACTGCCGCCGAACCGTTGCCGCTGCTCGATTCGGCCGCGGCAACTTCCGGATCGCAGTCCGCGCCGACCGCGACCGACCTCCTCCACCACCTCGCGATCCTCCTCGACCCGGCCGCCATCCTCATCACCGCCGGCTATCGCGGCCAGGAAACCGCTGCCCGCCTCGCGATCCGCCTCGACTCCGGCATCATCACCAACGCCGTCGACGTCCGCCCCGGCCCCGACAACACCCCCATCGCGGTCCAGCGCTGCCTCGCCGGCTCCTACCTCGTCGAGTCGACCGTCGTGCGCGGCGTACCGGTCATCACCGTGCGGCCCGAAGCGGCCCGGCCCGAGCCGTTTCCGGCCACCCCGGCCGTCCACACCGTCCGCGTCGACCCGTCGCCGAACCCTGTTCCGAGCGTCGCCGCCACCCCCGAACCCCGCCCCGATCGCCCCCCGCTCGACCAAGCCGACATCGTCGTCGCCGGCGGCCGCGGCATCGGCTCCCGAGCCGCGTTCGCCGTCCTCGCCGAGGTCGCCGACGCTCTCGGCGGCGCCGTCGCCGGATCGCACACCGCCGCCGAACTCGGCTGGGTGCCGCAGGAGGCGCGCGTCGGCCTCACCGGCAAGACCGTGCACCCCCGGCTCTACTTCGCGTGCGGCATCTCCGGATCGGTGCGGCACCGCGCTGGGATGCAGGAGGCGAAGACCGTCGTCGCGATCGGGGACGACCCGGCCGCCCCGATCTTCCACCTCGCCGATCTCGGCGTGCTCGGGGACGCGCGCACGATCCTGCCCGCGCTGCTGGCCGAAATCCGAAACCGCAAAGCCCTGTAACCGACCCCGAACGGAGGCCCCCGTGGCTGTACGACTCATCATCGGCGCGGCGATCACGCTCACGGCGTTCGCATTGGCCGGACGCCGTGTGCTGATGCTCTACCGCCTGGGCCGCACGATGCAGCCGGTCGAGCCCGGGCGCACATGGAACACCGCGGCGCGTAGCGCCTCCAAAACGGGCGGCGGTGGGTGGCGGGCAGGACAACCGGTACGGAGACTGGGCGCCGTACTCGTCGAGGTCTTCGGCCAACGCAAGCTCCTGAAATGGTCCGCCCCCGGCCTGGCCCACTTCGCCGTCTTCTGGGGCTTCGTCATCCTCGGCGCCACCATCGTCGAGGGCTTCGGCGCCCTGTTCGACCGCGACTTCCACATCCCGCTCATCGGCACCGACACCTGGTTGGGTTTCCTGGAAGACTTCTTCATCGTCGCGGTCCTGGTCGGCCTGGCCGCCTTCGCGGTGATCCGCCTGACTCAGGACCCTGGAAAGCAGGGCCGCCGCTCGCGGTTCTTCGGCTCCCACACCACCGCCGCCTGGGTCGTCCTGCTCATGATCTTCAACGTGATGTGGACGCTGCTGCTCTACCGCGGCGCCCAGATCAACACCGGCAACTTCCCCTTCCCGCACGGCGCCTTCGCCAGCCAGGCCGCCGGCCACGTCCTGCACGGCGCCGGCAAAACCGGCAACGACATCCTCGAAGCCGTGGGCGTGCTCGGCTCCCTCGGCGTGGTCCTGACCTTCCTGGTGCTCGTCGTCCACTCCAAGCACCTGCACATCTTCCTCGCGCCGTTCAACGTCGCCTTCTCCCGTCGCCCCCGCGCCCTCGGCGCGCTGCTGCCGGTCTACTCCGGCGGCCAGAAGGTCGACTTCGAAGACCCCGGCGAGGACGACAAGATCGGCCGCGGCGCGATCGAGGACTTCACCTGGAAGGGCCTGCTCGACTTCGCCACCTGCACCGAATGCGGGCGCTGCCAGTCGCAGTGCCCCGCGTGGAACACCGAGAAGCCGCTGAGCCCGAAGCTGCTCATCATGGGCCTGCGCGACCACGCCCTGGCCAAGGCCCCGTACCTGCTGGCCGGCAGCGACGAGGCCAAGGCCGCGTTGGAGACCACCGATGCCGACGTCTTCAAAGAGGCGCGGCGTCCCCTGGTCGGCGGCGCCGACGTGGCAGGCGTCATCGACCCCGACGTCCTGTGGTCCTGCGTGACCTGCGGCGCCTGCGTCGAGCAGTGCCCCGTCGACATCGAACACGTCGACCACATCGTCGACATGCGCCGATACCAGGTCCTGATCGAGGCCGACTTCCCGCGCGAGGCCGGCACGATGCTCCGCAACCTGGAGAAGAACGGCGACCCGTGGGGCCGCGGCGCCAAGGCCCGCCTGGAATGGACCACCGGCCTGCCGTTCGAGGTCCGCGTCCTCGGGGCGAACGGTGAGGACCGCATCCCGGACGACGTCGAGTACCTGTTCTGGGTCGGCTGCGCCGGGTCCCTGGACGACAACGCGAAGCGGACCTCGCGCAACGTCGCCGAGCTCCTGCACGAGGCGGGCGTGGAGTTCATGATCCTGGGCTCGGGGGAGACCTGCACCGGCGATCCGGCGCGTCGCCTCGGCCAGGAATTCCTCTTCTACGAGCTGGCATCGCAGAACGTGGAGACGCTCAATTCCGTCGGCGCCAAGAAGGTCGTGGTCACCTGCGCGCACTGCTTCAACGCCCTGGGCAACGAGTACCCGCAGCTCGGCGGCCACTACGAAGTCGTGCACCACACCGAGCTGCTGGCCCGGCTGATCAAGGACGGCCGCATCCAACCCGTCGGTGAGGTGGACCTCGCGGTCACCTACCACGACCCCTGCTACCTCGGCCGCCACAACCGCGTCTTCGACGCCCCGCGCGACGTGCTCGGCGCGGTGCCCGGCGTCAAGCTGACCGAGATGCCGCGCAACCGCGAGCGCTCGTTCTGCTGCGGCGCCGGCGGTGCGCGGATGTGGATGGAGGAGACGATCGGCACCCGGATCAACGAGACCCGGACCGACGAGGCACTCGGCACCTCGCCCGATCTGGTGACCGCGGCCTGCCCCTACTGCATCGTGATGCTGACCGACGGCGTCGCCACCCGTAAACAGCAGGGGAAGGCCGACGAGGCGGTGCGGGTCGCGGATGTGTCGGAGGTCCTGCTGCGCTCGGTGCGGCCCGACAGCCCTACGAAGCCGTGACCTCTCGCAGCACCCTGATCAACGCGTCCGGCCGCTCCTCCACCGGAACCAGATCCACGAAGTAGGTCGTGATGCCCAGCACGGACCCGCCGCCGTCGGCCGCGTGGTCACCGACCATGACGGCCGACTCCGGCGGCACGCCGAGCTCGTCGCACGCCAGCTGGAAGATCGCCGGATCCGGCTTGATCAGCCCGACCTCGTAGCTCAGGACCACCGCGTCGAGCAGCTCCAGCAGCCCGGAGTGCTTCAGGTGCGGCCGGATGTCGAAGGATATGTTGCTGATCACCGCGGTCGCCAGGCCCCGGTCCTTCGCCTCGCGCAGGGTCTCCAGCGCGTCCGGATACGGCAGCCACGCCTCGGCGGCGTTGCTCCGCTCATAGAGCGGCTCCACCAGTTCCGGCCACGGCCACCCCGACTCCCGGATCAGACCGCTGTAGCAGGCGCGGTGGTGCGGTTCGTCCAGATCGCGGCTCTCGTATATCTCCGCCAGATACTCAGGGATGCGCGTCGGGTATGCGCCGTACCAGGCACCGGCGTCGATGAGGGCCTGGGCCCGCAGCTCGATGTCGGCCTCTGATAAGGCGAGTCCGGCCTCCTCGGCGACGGCGCGCACCCAGCGCTGGGCCGGCTCGATGCGCATCAGGGTGCCGGAGAAATCGAAGAGCATCGCTCGGGGATGGTCCATGGCTCGACTGTAGAGGACTCCTTACCGACGCCTCACCGCAGCAGCGCGTCGATCCACTGCGCGACCGCCGCCACCAGGGCGTCCAGTACCGGTTGCTCAGATTTCTTGACGATGAAGCCGTGATCCCCGGCCGGCAGACCGACCAGCCGGTGCGTCGGCGGCAGTTCCGGGAATTCGGCCGGGGTCCCGAACGGATCGGTGCCTCCTTGCACGACCAGTGTGGGCAGACCGGTATCGAAGAGTTCGCCGACACGCGACTTCTCCGGCTTGCCCGGCGGATGCAGCGGGAACGCCAGCGCCACCACCCCGGCCGCGCCGGTCTGGGCCCCGGTGCGGCAGGCCACGCGGGCGCCGGCGCTGCGTCCGCCGACCAGGAACGGCGTCCGGCGCGCCGCCTTTCGCACCGTCTCGGCCACCGGCACCCAGCCGCTGTCCAGCGTCTTGGGCGCCGGCGCCAGCTTCTTGCCGGCGACCCGCCAGGGCTGCTCGACGAGCACCACCTCGATCCCGTCACCGGGCAGCGCCTCGGCCAGCGCCCGCAGGTCCGGCGCCTGGATGCCGCCGCCGGCGCCGTGCCCGAGCGCCAGGACCGCGCGCCGCTTGCGGGCCGGCGCCGGGTACCGGGTGATCCGCGCCTCGCCGGCCGGGGTGGTGATCGCGGTGGTGATCAACTGCTGCACGGATGTGAGGGTAACGCCTCACTGCGCTCGTCCCGCCGCAGAATCGCGGCGAACTCCTCGAACTCGCTCGCCGACAGCACCAGCGAGGCCAGATCCAGCACCTCGCCCGGCGCCAGCCCGCGCGGTACGGCCACGAACACCTCGCCGCGGCGGTCGACGCGGGCGACGGCGTCCGGCGATCCGGACCATGGGATGACCCGCACGGCACCTCCGGGGATCGATGAGGTTCGTCAGGGCTCGATGTATGGGGGACAGGGCTCGGCGTGGACAGAGGTCGGCAACGGGGCATGTCGGTGACCATCAGGCCCCCGTTCCGGCAGACCACGCTATGCCGCCGCGCCACCCGCGCGCCCGCCCCTGCGTAGTTCTGCGGATGCCGGACTCAGTCTTTTTGTTCGCCCTCTGAGTCCACCTCGCCCAGCAGCGAGTTGACCAGCGCGGCGACGTGCCGGCGGTCCTCCGGGCTGAGCCGGTGCAGGGCCGCGACCAGGACCTCGATGTCCGGGTTCGGACTCGGGGCCTGCCAGACCGCCAGGCCCGCCGCCTCGGCCGCCGCGGCCCGCACGGTGTCCAACGGGATGTCCAATCCGGCGGCCAGCCGTTCCAGGGTCGCCGGATGCGGCGGACGTCCCGGGCTGGCGTTGGTCGCCAGGTGGTGCACGGTGGAGCGGGGCAGGCCGCCGCGCGCGGCGACGTCGGCGTACGACCAGTGCCGCTGGTCCATCCGGCCGCGGATCAGCCTTTGCAGCGCGTTCATCCGGCTCCTTCGATCCTGCCCGCAAAACGATAGCCGGTAGATGGCGTATTGCGGGGGCGGATCGCTTGCCCCGGGCCCGCCCGGCGCCTAGTGTCCAATCACGTTGGACACCGGCGTGCGCGCGGGACGCGCTGCACGCCGGTGGGAACCGAAGGAGGATCCTGATGACCACCGCGACACACACCCAAGGACTGCAGGCCATGTACTCGCCCGTTCAGCAGAGCCCGTCGTGGGCTCAGTGGGACCTGGCGCGTTCGCAGACGGGCCAGACCCCGCAGATGGGCCAGATCCCGCAGATCCCGCCCTACGCCTGGCAGATCCCGTACCAGCAGCAGTTCGGCCAGGTCCAGAACCCGTACTACCAGCAGCAGTCCGGGCCGTACTCCTCGCCGATATTCTCCGCGGGCCTGGAGCAGCACCTGGCCGTCGAGCTGTTCAAGCTCGGCCAGCTGGTGCTGGCCTCCGCCCAGCAGACGGGGCCGCAGCCGGGCAAGCCCAACCGGGAGCAGGTCGCGTACGAGATCTTCCGGCTCGGCCAGCTGCTGCAGCAGGCCGCCGTGAGCTCGCCGATCACCCCCTACGCCGGCCAGTTCGGCCAGGGCGGCCCATACGGCCAGCAGCCCGGCCAGCAGTTCGGCCAGCAGTTCGGCCAGTTCGGCCAGTTCGGCCAGCACCAGACCCCGATCTGGTCCTGACGCCGCGCCGCCGGCCCGGCCGCCTCGGCGGGGCGACCGGGCCGGCTCGACGCGACCCGCGCGTGCGAGGAGGAAGCCATGACACCCAAAGCCGAATCGGGCCGCGAACCCCGCGGCGCCGCGGCCCGCGCCGAGCGGGCCACCGAGAAGGTCACAGAGAAGGCCACCGACAAGACCACCGATAAGACCACGGAGAAAGCAGCCGACAAGGCGCAGGCCGAGGCCCGCGCCCGCGGCGGCCGGCCCGAGGAGCCGAACCAGGCCCACCGCTACCTGGTGGCCGCGCGCACCCCGCTGGACATGCGGGGCCTGACCGGTCAGCTCGACCAGACCCCCGGCGTGTCGGTGGTCCGCACCGTGGAGTCCGAGACCCGTACCGAGTTCCCGCCGGTCCTGGTCTTCACCGCCGATCCCGACCAGGCCGCCGGGCTCGCCTCGGCGCCGCAGCTGGTGGTCGAGCCGGACACCCGGCTGACCTACGGCGCCCCGGTCGCGTGGGCCGGCGGCCCGGACTGGTACTCCGGCCCGGTGGGCGTGCCCGCGCTGGGCACCGCGGTACCGATCACCGTCCAGGTCACCGACGACGCCGGGCACGGCCAGGCCGGCGCCACCGTGACCGTCGACGGCCCGGTCCCGGCCTGCGCCGTCACCGGCGGCGACGGCAAGGCCCGCGTCGATCTGCCGGTCGGTGCCGTGGACGGCGTGCACGTCCTGCGCGTCCGTCCGCGGGACGCCTGCTGGTCGACCGTCGTCGCGCGTCCGGCGTTCAGTCAGAACGGCACCTTCGACGTCGAGTGCACCCGCCTGGAACAGACGCTCGCGGTGTCCGGGCCCGGTATGGCCGCGCACACCGGAACCGCCGGAACCTCCGGAGCCGAGGGCACCTCGTCCCCGACCGGCGCCGCCGGCCGCTCCGGCCGCGCCGCCACGTTCCCCGAGACCGCCGCCTACTCCTGGGCCCGCGAGGCCATGGGCTTCGACCGCGTCCCCCCGCACTACCTGGGCAGCGGCGTGCGGATCGCGCTGCTGGACTCCGGCGCCCACGTCCGGCACCCCGACCTCGGCGACCGCGTCGACCAGGGCTGGGACGCGGTCAGCGGCGACGCCAAGGCCTGGGGCGAGGACATCCTGGGCAGCGGCACGCACTGCGCCACGGTCATCGTCGGCTCCGCCGACGGCACCGGCGTGATCGGCCTGGCCCCCGAGGCCGAGTTGCACGTGCTCCGGGTGGCTCCGCACGGCCGGCTGGCCGACCTCATCGAAGGCCTCGACTACTGCATCGAGCAGCGGATCGACGTGGCCCAGCTCAGCGTCGGCATCCAGCGGCCCTCGCAGCTGCTGGCCGCCAAGATCGAGCAGGCCCGGCGGGCCGGGGTGCTGTGCGTGGCCGCGGTCGGCGACGGGGCCGGCCCGGTGGCCTTCCCCGCTAACCTGCCCACGGTGCTCGGCGTCGGCTCGGTGGGCCGCCTGGGCACCTACCCGCCCCAGAGCTGCCACGCCGAGCAGCTGGCCGGCATGCCCACCCCGGACGGCTACTTCCCGGCCGCCTCGGCCAACCGCGGCCCCGGCCTGGACCTGGTCGCGCCGGGGGTGGCCGTGATCGGCGGGGCCCCGACCGCCGGCTGGGCCGCCCTGGACGGCACCGCGACCGCCGCCGCCCACGTCACCGCGCTCGCGGCGCTGGTCGTGGCGCACCACCCGGACTTCCACACCGCCTACCGGGTGCGCGGCCCGCAGCGCGTCGACCACCTCAAGGCCCTGATGACGGCGGCCGGCCGGCCGATCGCCGCGCCCGGCGCGCGCGACCGCTTCGGGGCCGGCATCCCGGACGCCGCGGTGGCGGTGGGGATCGCGTCGCCGGCGACGCTGGGGTTCGGTGCGATGGCGGCGGCGGGGCTGCCGTCCTGGGCGGTGCCGACCGCCGCCTGGTGATCGCCGGCGAAGAGCTGAAGCCCTGTTTCGAGGAGGGCGCGGTCCTTCGGCGAGGACCGTGCCCTCGGGCGTGTCCGCCGCGGCCTCTTCCTTCGCCCGTTGAACGGGTGTTGAATCAGGGCCTGGAGCTTGACCGGGACGGTGACAACCGCCGGACGTCCCACCACTCCAGCGGGCTTCAGGCGTGCCACTGTCCCCGGCGGTTAGAGTCGAAGTCATGAGCACGCATTTCGATGTCGTCGTCCTGGGTGCCGGCCCCGGCGGTTACACCGCCGCGGTCCGCGCCACACAGCTGGGCAAGCGCGTGGCGGTGGTGGAGGAGCGCTACTGGGGCGGCGTCTGCTTGAACGTCGGGTGCATCCCGTCCAAGGCGCTGCTGCGCAACGCCGAGCTGGCGCACATCGTCACCCACGAGGCGGAGACCTACGGGATCTCCTCGCCGGGCCCGATCACCTTCGACTACGGCGCCGCCTTCCAGCGCAGCCGCCAGGTCGCCGACGGCCGGGTCAAGGGCGTCCATTATCTGATGCGCAAGAACAGCATCACCGAATACGACGGTCGCGGGACTTTCCTGGACGCGCGCACGCTCAGCGTCGCGAAGACCGACGGCGGCTCCGAGACCATCACCTTCGACAGCTGCATCATCGCCACCGGCGCGCACACCCGCCTGCTGCCCGGCACGACGCTGTCCGACCGCGTGGTGACCTACGAGGAGCAGATCCTGTCCGCCACGCTGCCGGAGAGCATCGTGATCGCCGGCGCCGGGGCGATCGGCGTGGAGTTCGGCTACGTGCTCAACAGCTACGGCGTCAAGGTCACCATCGTGGAGTTCCTGGACCGCATGGTGCCGTTGGAGGACGCAGAGGTCTCCAAGGAGCTGGCCCGCCAGTACCGCAAGCTCGGCATCGACGTGCTCACCGGCACCCGCGTCGACACCATCGACGACACCGGCCCGAAGGTGCGGGTCACCGTCACCGGCAAGGACGGCGCGCAGCAGGTCCTGGAAGCCGGCAAGGTCCTGCAGGCCATCGGCTTCGCGCCGAACGTCGACGGCTACGGACTGGACAAGACCGGCGTCGCCCTCACCGAGCGCGGCGCGATCGCTGTTGACGGCCGGGGCCGCACCAACATCCCGCACATCTTCGCCATCGGCGACGTCACCGCCAAGGTGATGCTGGCGCATGTCGCCGAGACCCAGGGCGTCATCGCCGCGGAGACCATCGCCGGTGCCCAGACGATGGAGATCGACTTCGTCATGGTCCCGCGCGCCACCTACTGTCAGCCGCAGATCGCCAGTTTCGGCTGGACCGAGGAGCAGGCGCGGCTGGAAGGCTTCGACGTCAAGACCGCCAAATTCCCGTTCAGCGCCAACGGCAAGGCCGCGGGTCTGGGCGACGCCACCGGCTTCGTCAAGGTGATCAGCGACGCCAAGTACGGCGAGCTGCTCGGCGCGCACCTGATCGGCCCCGAGGTGACCGAGCTGCTGCCGGAGCTGACGCTCGCGCAGCAGTGGGACCTCACCGTCCACGAGGTGGCCCGCAACATCCACGCGCACCCGACGCTCGGTGAGGCCGTGAAGGAAGCCGTCCACGGCCTTGCCGGACACATGATTAACATGTAGATCAGTATGTTGACGACGGACCGCGAGGAAGGCCCGGACATGAGCGAAACCCGACCGGAGTGGGCTCCGGCCTCGATCGACCTCGACCGGCCCAGCTCGGCCCGGGTCTGGGACTACTTCCTGGGCGGCTCGCACAACTTCGCCGTGGACCGGCGGGTCGCCGAGGCGGCCATCGCCTTCAAGCCGGACCTGCCGGAGCTGGCCCGGCAGGTCAGGATGTTCCTGCACCGCGCCGTGCGCACGGCCGCGGCGGCCGGCGTGGACCAGTTCCTGGACATCGGCGCCGGCGTGCCGACCATGGGCCCGGTGCACGAGACCGCGCGGCGGAGCCGGCCCTCGGCTCGTGTCGTCTATGTCGACCACGACCCGGTCGCGGTCGCGCACGGCGAGGCGATGCTCGCCGCGGACGGCGCGGCCGCCTTCATCCAGGCCGACGCCCGCTCCCCGCACGCGATCCTCGACCACCCCAAGGTTCGGGACCTGATCGACTTCGACCGGCCGGTCGCCGTGCTGCTGTGCAGCCTGCTGCACTTCGTCTCCGACGCCGACGACCCGGCCGGGATCGTCGCCACCCTGCGTGAGACCATGGCCCCGGGCAGCTACCTGGTCATCCAGCACGCAACCCACGACCACCAGCCGCGCGAGACCATCTCGATGCTGGAGATGTGGAACGCCAATTCCCCGGAGCCGATGTACTGGCGCGGCGCCGAACAGATCGAGAAAATCTTCGAGGGCTTTACACTGCTGGATCCGGGCGTGGTGCTGCTGCCGCTGTGGCGTCCGGAGCCGCAGGAGGCCGCGCGTGCCAAGGAGAACCCGGAACGGTACGCGTCCTATGCGGCCGTGGCGGTCAAACCCGGCGCGAGCGGCTGAGGGCGGCCGGGTCTCCATCGGCCATTGAGAGGCGGAACGACGTGACACGCAGCGCGGAGATGGGGATCGGCGGCGCCGAATCCGGCTCCGGGCTGGCCGCCGGCGGCGAGGGGCACTTAGCGGGGCACTTATGCGAGCGCGGGCGGGCCGGTCCCGGTTCCGACGCCGCGCTGGGGATACAGGCCACTGAGGACGGAGCCGTCGCCGCCGACGGCTCGGATCGCGTGCGCCCCGCGAGCGACGATCCGGATCACATATCCGAGCACCGCTCCGAATCCAGCGCTGGTTCGGCCGCTTCGACTGTTGCCGGCGCACCCATCACTGCTGCTTCGAACACTCCGAACCTGATTCCGCTCGATGTGAACACCGAACCGAACTCCGGCGCCCTCGTCCCCACCCCCATCCCCGCCACCGCCTTCGCCCAGGCCTGGGCCGCCGCCCTGTCCGCCGCCGCGGCCTCGCCGCTCGGCCACGAACAGGCGCTGGGCGTCGTGACCCCGCTGGCCGAACAAGTCGTGGCCATGCCCGACGATCCGGAGTTCGCCCGCAAACTCGGGGAGCAGGCGGCCGGCGTCCTCATCGACGCGCACTGCTTCCAGGGTGCCTGCGTCGCGGCCAGCGTCGAGGCGATGGACCGCCACCTGCCGCCGTTCCTGCGCTCGCAGACCCGCACGGCCCTGCGCGCCGGGCTGGCCTCCGCCTTCGCCGAGGGGCTGCGCGAGCGCACGCGGGTGGAGCAGGCCTCGATCCACGAAGCCGTGCTCACCGCCTACCGCGCCGGCGAGGCCCGGTTCCGCACCGTGTTCCGCAACGCCGCGCTCGGCATCGTCATCACCGACCGGCACGGCCAGGTGCTGGAGGTGAACC
>JAEKKI010000255.1 GCA_019510485.1 Catenulisporales bacterium | reverse complement strand
GCGGTTCCGTATACCGCAAATCGTCACAATCCGCCCTCTCGGGCGCCTGACCCCTGCCGCCGGTCTGGACGAAGTCCGGCCAAGACGAAGCGGTGGGGTGGCCCTCCCGCCAGGGCCACCCCACCGCCGTCTCACTCAGTACCGCTTACTGCTTTCTCGCTGTGACTAAGACACCAGCACGCTGTCGTCCGCGGCCCGCGCCGCCTCCAGCGTGCCGCCGCCGGGCTCATCGGACGCGGCCAGCTTGCTCGGCCACCACATGCGCTTGCCGATGTCCAACGTCAGCGCGGTGACCAGCACCGAGCGGACGATCATGGTGTCCAGCAGCACGCCGAGCGCGACCGAGAAGCCGATCTCGGCGAACGGCACGATCGGCAGCGTGGCCAGGACCCCGAAGGTGGCGGCCAGAACCAGGCCGGCCCAGGTGATCACGCCGCCGGTGGCCGACAGGCCGACCAGCGCGCCGCGCCGGGTGCCGCGCCGCACCGATTCCTCCCTGATGCGGGTCATCAGGAAGATGTTGTAGTCGATGCCGAGCGCCACCAGGAATACGAACCCGTACAGCGGCATCCCGATGTCCACGCCGTTCCAGCCGAAGCCCTTGAACGCCAGGGCGCTGATGCCCAGCGAGGCGCCGAAGGACAGGATGACGGTGAGGATGAGCAGCAGCGGCGCCAGGAACGCGCGCAGCAGCAGGCCCAGGATGATGAACACCGCCAGCAGGATCAGCGGGATGATCAGCTTGCTGTCGTGGCTGGAGGCCCGGGAGATGTCCAGCGTGACCGCGGCACCGCCGCCGACCAGGGCGTTGGCGCCCGGGACGGTCTTCATGGCGTCGCGGACCCGGTCCACCGTGTTCCGCGCGGCCTTGGAGTCCGGCGCGTCGGTCAGGGCCGCTTCCAGGTAGAAGTAGTCCTTGACGACCGCCGACTTGATGGTCTTCGGCGTGCCGACCCCGGCGGGGTCGATGCCGGGGACCGTCTTCAGCTTCGCCGCGACCGCGTCCATGTGGCCGGCGTCACCGATGATGGCGAGCGGCTGGCCGTTGGCCGTGGGGAAGTACTGGGCCTGCACCTCGGCGCCCTTCACCGAGTCCGGCTTGGTGACGAACTGGTCGGCGACGGTCTGCTGGTGCGCGTTGAGCTGGCCGACGCCGGCGGCCAGCGCGGCCAGGATCACCGCGGTCACCACCCACACCGCGCGCGGGCGCACCGCGATGCGCTTGCCCATGCGGGCCCACAGGCCGTGCTGGGTCGGCTCCTCGGAGCCGAAGGTCGGCCTGGCCGGCCAGAACACCCAGCGGCCGAAGATCACCAGCAGCGCCGGCATCAGGGTCAGCATCGCGGCCAGGGCGATGAGCACGCCGATGGCCAGCACCGGGCCCATGCCCTTGGTCGAGTTCATCTCGGCCACCAGCAGGATCAGCATGCTGACGGCCACGGTGGCGGAGCTGGCGACCAGCGCGGGTCCGGCGCGGTGCACGGCGTGCGCCATCGCCTCGTGCCGGTCTTCGTAACGCCTGAGCTCCTCCCGGTATCTCGCGATGAGCAACAGCGCGTAGTCGGTGCCGGCCCCGAAGACCAGGACGATCAGGATGAACGCGGCTTGTCCGTTCACTGTCAGGCCCGCGTGCTTGGCCAGCAGGTAGATCACCGACTCGGCCACGGTCAGCGCGCCGCCGCCGACGGTGATCAGCGGGAGTAGCCACAGGATCGGGCTGCGGTAGGCGATCAGCAGGATCACGATCACCGCGATCGCGGTGAACGCGGTCAGCGAGCCGTTGATCTTCTTGAAGGCGTCGGCCTCGTCACCGGCCTCGCCCATCGGCCCGGTGACGAACGTCTGCAGGCCGGCGCTGGGTGGACCGAGCGCGTCCTTCATGGCCTTGACGGTGTCCGGGAAGTTGTTCCAGCCGTTGGTGCCGGGGTTCACCGGCACCAGGATCTGGGCCGCCTTGCCGGCGTTCGCGCCGTCCTGGACGTACTGCACCTGGACCGCCGAGTGCACGATCATGTCCAGGTTCTTCGCCGGCGGGTCCTGCTTGACGAGGTCGGCGGCGTGCTGGATCTGTGCCTTGTCGGCGTCGGTCAGACCGGTGGGCCGCACGTACAGCAGGATCGCCGGATACCAGTTCGGGTGGAAGTCACCCTCGATCTTCAGTTCCTTGGTGGACTCGGCGCTCTTCGGCAGCCACGACGAGGTGTCGTTCTTCTGCGCGTCGTTGAGCTTCGAGGCGAAACCGGCCAGGCTGAAGATGACCAGGAGCCAGACACCGAACACCACCCATTTGGATCTGCGTCCGGATACGAAGCGGGCGAATACGCCCGGTTCCGACTCCGCGTTGGTCAACGCGTTACCACTCACGAAAGAGCCCCCTCAGGCTATCGCGACCTTGTCCGCGGACGGTTTCCCCAGTGGCTGCGGGTCTGGTGCACGGACTCGTTACCCGCCTATTGTGACACGCGATACAACGCGTTTTTGCAACGGGGTGGCCAACTTCTGTGCGCGGGCTCGGACACCGGCGCCCAATAAGATGCTCATAGCAGTCCCCGAATTGTACGCCGAACAGGTAAGGACCACGCATATGACCGACACCGGCGCCCCCGCCGAGCGGACCCTCGTCCTGCTCAAGCCCGACGCCGTGGCGCGCGGCATGATGGGGCGGGTCCTGACCCGGTTCGAGGACGCGCTGCTGAAGGTCGTCGGTTCCAAGATGGTCTGGATGGACGCCGAGCTGACCCGCAGGCACTACTTCGACCTGGAGGAGCGCTTCGGCGCCGGCGTCTACAACGCCACCGCGTCGTTCATGCAGTCCGGTCCGGTGCTGGCGCTGGTGCTGGAGGGCGTCGACGCGGTGAAGACGGTCCGCAAGATCGTCGGCTCCACGTACCCGAACGAGGCCGCGCCGGGCACCATCCGCGGCGACTTCGCGCACCAGAACAAGGCCTACGCCACCGACAAGGGCATCGCGGTGGCGAACCTGGTGCACGCCTCCGGCAACCTCGACGAGGCCAAGCAGGAGGTCGCGCTGTGGTTCGGCGACGACGAACTCTTCGAATACTCCACGGTGGCTGAAAAGTTCGTGCTCTAGCGTTTCCGCCCGGCCGCCGGTCCCCGGCCGCCCCCAGGGCCTAGTATCGCTCTCGCTAGTTACGGGCTTTTACCTGGCGGGAGTACTACGCGTGGCAGCGACAGCAGCGACGGCAGCGTCCATCCACCTGCGCATCGCCGAGGAGCTCGGCGTCGCCGAACGGCGAGTCCGGGCGGCGGTCGAGCTCCTGGACGGCGGCGCGACCGTGCCGTTCGTCGCGCGGTACCGCAAGGAGGTGACCGAGGGCCTGGACGACGCGCAACTGCGCACGTTGGAAGAGCGCCTGCGCTACCTGCGCGAGCTGGAGGAGCGCCGCGAGGCGATCCTGGACTCCATCCGCGGCCAGGGGAAGCTCGACGAGGCCCTGGAGGCGCAGATCCTCGCCGCCGACTCCAAGTCGCGGCTGGAGGACATCTACCTGCCGTTCAAGCCCAAGCGCCGTACCAAGGCGATGATCGCGCGCGAGGCCGGGCTGGAGCCGCTCGCGGAGGCCCTGCTCGCGGACCCCGCGCTCGACCCGACCGCGACCGCCGCCGGATACGTGGACGCGGACAAGGGCGTCGCGGACGCCGCCGCGGCCCTGGACGGCGCCCGCTCGATCCTGGTCGAGCGCTTCGGCGAGGACGCTGATCTGATCGGCGCACTGCGCGAGCGGATGTGGGAGAGCGGCCGCGTCACCTCCAAGGTCCGCGAGGGCAAGGAGGAGGCCGGCGCGAAGTTCTCAGACTACTTCGACTTCGCCGAGCCCTTCACAGCTCTGCCGTCGCACCGGATCCTGGCGCTGCTGCGCGGGGAGAAGGAGGAGGTCCTGGACCTCACCTTCGACCCCGAGTCTCAGGACCCGGAGCCCGGCGCGCCGGTGACGCAGAGCGGCTACGAGGTCCGCATCGCCAAGCACTTCGGCGTCCCGTCGCCGACGACGCCCGGGGCCGGCGTGAAGTGGCTGAACGACACGGTGCGGTGGGCCTGGCGCACCCGGATCCTGGTGCGGCTGGCCGTGGACGTCCGGATGCGGCTGTGGACGCTGGCCGAGGACGAGGCGGTGCGGGTGTTCGCGGCGAACCTGCGCGACCTGCTGCTGGCCGCGCCGGCCGGCACCCGGGCCACGATGGGGCTGGACCCGGGCTACCGGACCGGGGTGAAGGTCGCGGTCGTGGACGCCACCGGGAAGGTGGTCGCGACCGACACGATCTACCCGCACGTGCCGCACAACAAGTGGGCCGAGTCGCTGGCCAAGCTGGCGTCGCTGGCGAAGGCGCACAAGGTCGAGCTGATCGCGATCGGCAACGGCACGGCTTCGCGCGAGACCGACAAGCTGGCCTCGGAGCTGGTGGCCGGCATGCCGGAGCTGAACCTGACGAAGATCGTGGTGTCCGAGGCCGGCGCGTCGGTGTACTCGGCCTCGGCGTTCGCCTCACAGGAGCTGCCGTCGCTGGACGTATCGCTGCGCGGCGCGGTGTCCATCGCGCGGCGGCTGCAGGATCCACTGGCCGAGCTGGTGAAGATCGACCCGAAGTCGATCGGGGTCGGGCAGTATCAGCACGACCTGGCCGAGGGGAAGCTGTCGCGGTCGCTGGACGCGGTCGTCGAGGACTGTGTGAACGCGGTCGGCGTGGACGTGAACACCGCCTCGGCGCCGTTGCTGACGCGGGTGTCGGGGATCGGGTCGTCGCTGGCGGACAACATCGTCGCTTTCCGCGACGCGAACGGGCCGTTCACCACTCGCGATGCCATAAAGGGCGTCCCGCGGTTGGGGGCGAAGGCGTTCGAGCAGTGTGCGGGGTTCCTTCGGATCCCGGGCGGGGCCAATCCGCTGGACGCCTCGTCGGTGCACCCGGAGGCGTATCCGGTGGTGCGCCGGATCCTGGCCGCGACCGGTGCGGGCATCAAGGAGCTGATCGGGGACGCCAAGAAACTGCGGGCATTGGAGCCCACCGCGTTCGCCGACGAGACGTTCGGTGTTCCTACGGTCACTGACATCCTGGCCGAGCTGGAGAAGCCGGGGCGCGACCCGCGTCCGGCGTTCAAGACGGCGACGTTCAAAGACGGCGTGGAGAAGATCGGCGATCTCACGCCGGGGATGATCCTCGAGGGTGTCGTGACGAACGTCGCGGCGTTCGGGGCCTTCGTGGACGTCGGCGTGCACCAGGACGGGCTGGTGCACATCTCGGCGTTGTCGAAGACGTTCGTGAAGGATCCGCGCGATGTGGTGAAGCCCGGTGACGTGGTGCGGGTGAAGGTGCTGGACGTGGATGTGCCGCGCAAGCGGATCGCGCTGACGCTGCGGCTGGATGACGAGGCCGGGGCGGGCGGCGGCGGTGGTGCCGGCGGTCCCGGGCGGCAGCGGCAGTCGGGGGAGAGCGGTGGTGGTGGCGGCGGTCGGGGTCGCGACGGCCGCGGCGGTGGCCGTGGTGGCGATGACCGGCGCGGCGGGCAGGGCCAGGGTCGCCAGGGCGGCGGTGGTGCCGGCGGTGGCGGTGGTGGCGGTGGCGGTGCGCGCGGCGGGAGCGGGGGGAGCGGCGGGAGCGAGCCGCAGGGCGCGCTGGCTGACGCGTTGCGGCGGGCCGGCTTGGCCTAAGTAAGCTCAAGCGCCCGTCGCGGACTTCGGTCTGCGGCGGGCGCTCGTTATGTCTTGGGGTGGGCCGGAGCCTCAGCCGTTAAAGCGAACTCCAGAACTTGAAAAGGTGATAGCCGAAGGGCTGGCCGTTGATCGGTACATGGCCGTCCAGGATGTCCTTCGTCCAGTTGGTGATGAAGTTCCGGTCCGGGCCCAGCGCGTAGAGCAGCGCGAAGACGATCAGGATGCCGTAGGGCGCGATCTGCATGCCGATGCGCCGCCACTCATAGCTCAGGAACGGCTCGATGATGCCGTAGCCGTCCAGGCCGGGGATCGGCAGCAGGTTCAGTATCGCGCTGGCGACCTGGATGTAGGCCAGGAATGTCAGGGCCGACCAGAAGGCGCCGCCGTGCGCGGGGATCGTCGGGTACCAGATGAAGCCCGGCCCCCACATGTCCAGCACGACCAGCAGCACCGCGGAGAACACCACGTTCACCGCCGGCCCCGACGCCGACACCAGCGAGTCCTTCCACTTCCCGCGCAGCCGGTGCGACTCGATCGCCACGGCGCCGCCGGGCAGCGGCAGCCCGCCGATCAGCAGGAAGAACAGCGGCAGAACGAACGTCAGCACCGGATGGCCGTAGACCCGCGGATCCAGCCGCAGGTAGCCCTTGCCCGCGACGGTGTGGTCACCGCCCCAGTACGCGGCCGCGGCGTGCATGAACTCGTGCAGGCACAGCGAGATCAGCCACCCGCAGAGCACGAAGATGAACACTCCGGCGCGATCGCTGCCGAAGCCCCGCCACAACGCGATCCCGCTGGCCACGAACCCGGCTATCAGCGCGAGGAAGATCGGCGAGATGGGCCCGCCCCGAGCCTTCTGCGACCAGTCCGGCCGATACTCACCGGCCACCACGCGCAGGTTGTTGCGGGCCATCTGCTTCACTCACCTCGGGGTCGGCTGGTCGGGCAGGACTGTCGCGCGCCATCGTAGGGGCTCCAACCGACCAACGCGGAAAGAGGGCGAAACGATCCCCGGCAGATCTCCAGTCAGAGCTGCCCCACGTCCGTCACCGTCACCACCGCGGTCCCCGCCTCGTCGCTGGCCGCCAGGTCCACCTCGGCGCTGATGCCCCAGTCGTGGTCGCCGGCGGGGTCGTCGAAGATCTGGCGGACCGTCCACTTCTTCCCAAGTGTCGGCTCCGCCGACGGCCCAGATCGGCCGAGCCCCCCGGGGGCGCCCTCCGGGTTCTCGTCGATGATCAGCAGCTTCGGGCCGCGGGCGTCGGGGCCGGTGCCGAGGTCGTCGTGGGCCTCGAAGTAGTCCTCGATGGCGTAGTACCAGCGCTCGGAGTCCCAGCCGGCGGCGGAGTCCAGTTCGCCGAGGTCGTCGTACTTCCTCAGGGCGAACAGTTCCACGCGGTGGAACAGTTCGTTGCGGACCATGACGCGGAACGCGCGGGTGTTGGCGGTGACCGGCGGCGGGCGCTCGTCGAAGTTGTGCGGGGCGATGGCGGGGGCCTCTTCGCCCGGGTTGACGAGCTCCTCCCACTCGTCGAGCAGCGAGGAGTCGACCTGCCGCACCAGCTCGCCGAGCCACTCGATGAGGTCGTTCACCTCCTCGTCGCGCATCTCCTCGGGCATGGTCTGCCGCAGCGCCTTGAAGGCGTCCGCGAGATAGCGCAGCAGGAGTCCTTCGGAGCGCGGGAGCGTATACAAGCTCACGTACTCCGCGAACGTCATAGCGCGCTCGTACATGTCGCGGGCGATCGACTTCGGGGCGACCTCGTAGTCGGCGACCCAGGGGGAGCTGCGCTTGTACACGTCGTACGCCGCTTCAAGCAGTTCGTCCAGCGGCTTCGGGTACGTGACCTTCTCCAGGAGCTCCATCCGCTCCTCGTACTCGATGCCGTCGGCCTTCATCTGCGCGACCGCCTCGCCGCGCGCCTTGTTCTGCTGCGCGGACAGCACCTGGCGCGGGTTGTCGAGCGTCGACTCGATCACCGACAGGGCGTCCAGCGCATAGGTCGGCGATTCCGGCTCCAGCAGCTCCAGCGTCGCCAGCGCGAACGGCGACAGCGGCTGGTTCAGGGCGAAGTCGAACTGCAGATCCCGGGTCAGGCGCACGATCCGGCCCTGCTCGTCCGGCTCGTCCAGGCGCTCCACGATCCCGGCGGCCAGCAGCGCGCGGTAGATCGCGATCGCCTTGCGGATCAGCCTCAGCTGCGACTTGCGGTCCTCATGGTTGTCCTCCAGCAGGTGGCGCATCGCCTCGAAGGCGTTGCCGGGGCGGCTGATGACGTTCAGCAGCATCGCGTGGCTCACCTGGAAGCTGGAGGTCAGCGGCTCCGGTTCGGCGGCGATCAGGCGGTCGAAGCTGGGCTTGCCCCAGGAGACGAAGCCCTCCGGGGCCTTGACCCGAACCACGCGCGAGAGCTTCTTCTTGTCGCCGCCGGCCTTGTTGACCCGCTTGGCGTTCTCCACCTCGTGCTCAGGGGCCTGCGCCACCACGTAGCCCGCGCTGTCGAACCCGGCGCGCCCGGCGCGGCCCGCGATCTGGTGGAACTCGCGAGCCTTGAGCTGCCGGGTCTTCACGCCGTCGTACTTGGTCAGGCCGGTGAACAGCACGGTGCGGATGGGGACGTTGATACCCACGCCCAGGGTGTCGGTGCCGCAGATCACCTTCAGCAGCCCGGCCTGGGCGAGCAGCTCCACAAGGCGGCGATACTTGGGCAGCATGCCCGCGTGGTGCACGCCGATGCCGTGCCGGACCAGACGGGACAGGGTCTTGCCGAATCCGGCGGTGAACCGGAAGTTGCCGATCATCTCGGCGATCGCGGCCTTCTCCTCCTTGGTGCAGACGTTGACGCTCATCAGCGCCTGCGCCCGCTCGATGGCCGCGGCCTGGGTGAAGTGCACGACGTAGATCGGCGCCTGGTTGGTCTGCAGGAGCTCTTCCAGCGTCTCGTGCAGCGGCGTCTCGCGGTAGGAGTAGTACAGCGGCACCGGGCGCTCGCCGGAGGAGACGACCGCGGTCGGCCGGCCGGTGCGCCGGGTCAGGTCCTTCTCGAACCGGGTGACGTCGCCGAGCGTCGCGGACATCAGGAGGAACTGCGCGTCCGGCAGCTCCAGGATCGGCACCTGCCACGCCCAGCCGCGATCCGGCTCGGCGTAGAAGTGGAACTCGTCCATCACCACCTGGCCGATGTCGGCCGCGGCACCCTCCCGCAGCGCGTGGTTGGCCAACACCTCCGCGGTGCAGCAGATGATCGGCGCGTTCGGGTTCACGCTGGCGTCCCCGGTGAGCATCCCGACCTTGTCCGCCCCGAACATCGCGCACAACGCGAAGAACTTCTCACTCACCAGAGCCTTGATCGGCGCGGTGTAGAAGGTGCGCTGCTTGGGATCCTCGCGATAGCGCGCCAGCGCGGCGAAGTGCGCCCCGGCGGCCACCAGCGACTTGCCGCTCCCGGTGGGCGTGGACAGGATCAGGTTGGACCCGCTCACGACCTCGATCAGCGCCTCCTGCTGCGCCGGATACAGGCTGATCCCCTGCTCGCCGGCCCACGCGCTGAAGGCGTCGAAGAGGGTGTCGGGGTCGTCTACGGCGGGCAGGCGGTCGGTGAGGGTCATAGTGTCCTCAACTCTAAGCGCTCCCGTCTGCCGACCGGCACCGCCTAAGCTTGCATTTCATGACCACGCCGGACCACCCCGACACCCCGCCCGCTGCTGCCGACGAGCCGACCGAGCCGCAGCAACAGCACGGCGTGGGCGAGCCCGACGGCTTCCGCCGGCTGTGGACGCCGCATCGCATGGCGTACATCAAGGGCGAGAACAAGCCCACCGGGCCGGACGTCGGCCAGGATCCGTTCTGCCGCATCCCGGCGCTGGCGGACGAGGAAGGGCTGATCATCGCCCGCGGTGAGCTGGTCTACGCGGTGCTGAACCTGCGCCGCCTCCGGCGCCCAGGGGTTCAACATCGGCATGAACCAGGGCGACGTCGCCGGCGCCGGCATCGCCGCGCACCTGCACCAGCACGTGGTGCCGCGCTGGGGCGGGGACACGAACTTCATGCCGGTGGTCGGGCATACCAAGGTGCTGCCGCAGCTGCTGGGGGAGACCCGCAAGCTGCTGGCCGACGCCTGGCCCGAGCCGCCGTCGGGCGTCATCGGGTCTTGACAAAGGGGCCCCAGGCCGGCCGACCGTCCGGCCGGGGTTACCCTGGAGCTGTCGGGCTACCAGGAGGGCTCGGCGAGTCGCTTCACCGTGGGCTGGCGACAAGCGGTGCGGACTCCTCCGCCAGGGGTGGGATGAAGTCGGGGCCTCGCCGTGTTGTGCGCATTGGACGGCAATGGGATGCCAAGTGCCGGACAAGCCTGCGATGATGTCAGGCAAGAGGAGGGCATATGCACCAGACCAGGTTCGACAAGCCGGTTCTGATCTTCGACGGAGACTGCGGATTCTGCACGCGTTCCGTCAACGTCTTCAAGCGCCTCCCGATCGACGCCGAGGTCACGGCCTACCAGTTCGCCGACCTCCAGTTGTACGGCACGACCGAGGAGCGGGCTTCCTACGAAGTTTTGTGGGTCGACCGCTCAGGCCGGGTCCACGGAGGCGCGCAGGCTATTGCGCGCCTTTTGGTTTCCGCGGGCGGCATTTATGCCGTCGCGGGCCACTTGATGCGCACTCCGCCGCTGCGCTGGATGGCGGCCGGGGCATACCGCATGATCGCGAACAACCGGCAGCGGATGCCCGGAGGCACCGTCGCGTGCGGGCTACCGCCGGCTGCGCGGGAGAGCGGCATCGGGGCTTGAACATGAGGGGCCGGTCGGCTGAGAACGCCGACCGGCCCTGCGCCATATCGCGGCCGTGCCATTGATATCGGGCCCGACCAGGACCTAACCTTCCGCCTCGGCCTCCGCCTTCAACTTCGTCGCCAGCTGCGGCGGCATCGGCTCGTGCCCGAGGTAGCTCCGCGTGAACGTCCCAGTGCCGTGCGACAGCGAGCGCAGCTCGATCGCATACCGGCCGATCTCCACCTCCGGTGCGTCGGCGCGGATCAGGGTGCGGCCGTTGTCCGCGGGCTCGGACCCCGACACGCGGCCGCGCCGGGAGGACAGGTCGCCCATGATGGCGCCCACGTACTCGTCGGCGACCTGGATCTCCAGCGAGTCCACCGGCTCCAGCAGCAGGACGCTCGTCTTCGCCGCCGCGTCCTTCAGCGCCAGCGCGCCGGCGGTCTGGAACGCCATGTCGCTGGAGTCCACCGAGTGCGCCTTGCCGTCGAACAGCGTCACCCGCAGGTCGATCACCGGGTAGCCGGCCGCGACGCCGCGCTCCATCTGCGCGCGCACGCCCTTCTCCACCGACGGGATGAACTGCCGGGGCACCGCGCCGCCGACCACCTTGTCCACGAACTCGAAGCCGCTGCCCGGCGGCAGCGGTTCCACCTCGATGTCGCAGATGGCGTATTGGCCGTGGCCGCCGGACTGCTTCACGTGCCGGCCGTGGCCCTTGGCCGTGCCGCCGAAGGTCTCGCGCAGCGAGATGCGGTGCTGGACGGGGTCAACTGCCACGCCGTACTTGTTCTTCAGCCGGTCCAGCACCAGGTCCATGTGCGCCTCGCCCATGCACCACAGCACCAGCTGG
>JAEKKI010000254.1 GCA_019510485.1 Catenulisporales bacterium | reverse complement strand
CGGGCCGACGATCAGCACGCCGCGCTTGGCCAGCCGCTCGCGGTAGGTGTAGAGGAGATAGGCCGCGCGGTGCAGCGCCACCGCCGTCTTGCCGGTCCCCGGACCGCCCTGCACGACCAGCACCCCGCGTAGCTCCGACCGGATCGCGTGGTCCTGCTCGGCCTGGATGGTCTCCACCACGTCGCGCATCCGCCCGGTGCGCCCGGCGGTCAGCGCCGCCAGCAGCGCGCCCTCGCCGACCAGGCCCTCGGTCTCGCCGTCGGCGGCGACGTCCAGGTCCAGCACGTCGTCGTCGAGCCCGACGACGGTCCGGAACCGGGTGCGGATGCTGCGCCGCCGGCGCACGCCCTGCGGCGCGGCGGAGGTCGCCACGTAGAACGGCCGGGCCGCCGGCGCGCGCCAGTCCAGCAGCAGGGGCTCGAAGCCGCCCTCGTCGTCCAGGATCCCGATGCGGCCGATGTACCGGCGTTCGCCGTCGGCCAGGTCCAGGCGGCCGAAGCAGAGCCCTTCCTCGGCGGCGTCGAGCTGCGCGACGCGCCCGGCGCCGGCGGTGGCCAGGGTGTCGCGCTCGGTCCGGGCCTGCCGGGTCCCCCCTCGGTCGGTCCGCAGGACGCCGGCGAGCTGATCCTCGGCGCGGGCCCGCAGGCCGTCGAGACGGTCGTACAAGAGGTTCAGGTGCTGTTGCTCATAGAAGATCTCTTCTGTACCCCTTGACAAAACGCCTCCCGATGTTCTAGATTCGGGGCATAACCGCTGTGCGGTTGTACATGTGTGCCCGAAATCTCAACGATAGCAGACGCTACCGCGTGAGACTTCGGGCACTGGCGTTTTCTGGCTCTTCGGCCTTTCAGTTTTTCGGCCTTTCAGCTGACCGCGACCAACTCCTCCACCTCGGCCAGTCCCTCGGCTTCAGCCTCGCTGTGCACGTTCCGCGTCCGCAGCGCGATCAACGCCGCGCACGCCACCGCCACCGCGCAAGCGAGCAGCGCCCGCGACAGCCCGGACGTGAACGCCGCCGCGGGCCGGACGCCGTGCGCCAGCTGGTGGTTCACCCGGGCTGTCGACACCGCCGAGAAGATCGCCAGCCCCAGCGCGCCGCCGACCTGCTGTGAGGCGTTCAGCAGCGCCGCGGCCAGGCCCGCCTGGTGGTGCGGGACGCCGGCGTTGGCCGCCGTCGTGATCGCCACGAAGACGAATCCCAGGCCGAACGCCATCACCACCATCCCGGGAAGCAGGCTGCCGAGGTACGTGCCGTCAACCTTGATACGGGACAGCAGGAAGATGCCGGTCGCGGCGATCAGGGAGCCGACCACCACCACCGGCCGCGTGCCGATCCGGCCCACGAGCTTGGGCGCCATCCCGGCCCCCATCCCGACGCCCACCGTGATCGGCACGTAGGCCAGGCCGGTGCGGATCGGCGAGTAGCCCAGCACGTTCTGCATGTACAGGGTCAGGAAGAAGAACATGGAGATGAAGCCGGCGACGCCGACCAGCTGGGTGAAGTCGGCGGCGGCCAGGCCGCGGATCCGGAACACCGACAGCGGGAGCAGCGGGTTGCGCGTGATCCGCTCGTTCAGCAGGAACGCCACCAGCAGCACCCCGGCCCCGGCCAGCTCCAGCACCGTCCGGCTCGACCCCCAGCCCTGGTCGGGCGCCTTGACCAGGGCGAAGACCAGCAGCAGCATGCCGGCCGTGGCCAGGAACGCGCCGACGAGGTCCAGGCCCTTCAGCACCACGCGCTTGTCCTCGGGCTCGAACATGCGCAGCGCGCTGACGATGATCGCCGCGCAGAACGGCGGGTTCACGAACATCACCCAGCGCCAGCCCGGGCCGTCGGTCAGCAGGCCGCCGGCCAGCACGCCGACCGCCGAGGCGAGCCCGGCCACCGCACCCCAGGCGCCCAGTGCCTTGTTCCGGTCCGATCCTTCCTTGAAACTGGTGGTGAGCAGCGACAGCGCGGCGGGCATCATCAGGGCGGCACCGATACCCTGCACGAGCCGGGCGCCGACCAGCAGCCCGGCGGAATCGGCGAACCCGCCGGCCAGCGAGGCGACGCCGAACACCGTGGTCCCGACGAGCAGCACCCGGCGCCGGCCGAACAGGTCCGCGGCCCGGCCGCCGAGCAGCATGAAGCCGCCGTAGGTGAGCAGATAGCCGCTGGGCACCCACTGCAGGCCCTGGGTGCTGAAGTCGAGATCGGCGCGGATGGAGGGCAGAGCCACGTTGACGATGGAGGCGTCGACCAGGTCCAGGAAGGCGACGCCGCACAGGAGCAGCAAGACGAGCTTGCCCCTGCCGGTTGATAGGAAAGACGCAGACACGCCAGACCCCCTCGGGTACGATTAACTTTGAGTTCGATACGTTACGAAGAAGGTATCATATGGGTTCCGTAGCATCTACCGGCGCCGAGGCCTCCCGCACCCGGCGCCGGACCATGAACCTGATCACGGACGCCATCCGCGAGATGGGAGTGGCGATGACGGTTCTCAACCTGCGGGCCGGCGAGCAGGTGGGCCTGCGGGACGTGGAGATGAAGGCCCTGGACGTGCTGATGCGCGACGGCGCGATGAGCGCCAAGGCGCTCGGTCAGCGCCTGGGCGTGCACCCGGCGACGATGACCGGGATCCTGGACAAGCTGGAGAACGGCGGCTGGGTCACCCGCGAGCGCGACCCCGACGACCGCCGCGTGGTGCTGATCCAACCGGTGCGCGAGCGGGTCGGGGAGATCATCCGGCTGTTCATGGGGATGAACACGCTGACCATCGACATGCTGGACAAGTACGACACCGCGCAGCTGCAGACCATCGCCGACTTCCTGTCCTCGGTGGTCGGGCTGGCCAAGGAGGCTTCGGCGGCCTGGTCGTGAGGGCCGGCGCTACTCCATCGACGGGTACCGATGGTCCGTCGGCGCCGCGAACGTCTCCTTGATCGAGCGCGTCGACGTCCACCGCAGCAGGTTCTGCGCCGAACCGGCCTTGTCGTTGGTGCCGGAGGCCTTGGAGCCGCCGAACGGCTGCTGGCCGACCACCGCGCCGGTGGGCTTGTCGTTGACGTAGAAGTTGCCCGCGGCGAAGCGCAGCACGCCGGCCGCCTCGGCGATCGCCGCCCGGTCCCGGGCGATGATCGAGCCGGTCAGGGCGTAGCGGCTGACGCGCTCCACGCCGCGCAGCACCCGGTCGTAGTCGGCGTCGTCGTACACGTACACCGACAGCAGCGGGCCGAAGTACTCGGTGGAGAAGATCTCGTGCTCAGGGTTCGAGCACACCATCACGGTCGGGCGCACGAAGTAGCCGACGGAGTCGTCGGCGGTGCCGCCGGCGTCGATCCGGATCGAGTCGTCGTCGTGCGCGAGGTCCAGGACCCGGCGGTGCTTGGCGAAGGCCCGGGCGTCGATGACCGCGCCGAGGAAGGTCGACAGGTCGGTGACGTCGCCCATGCTCAGGCCGTCGGCCTCGGCCGAGAACTCCTCGCGCAGCCCGCCTCGCTCCCAAAGCGAGCGCGGGATGTAGGCCCGGGAGGCGGCCGAGCACTTCTGGCCCTGGTATTCGAACGCGCCGCGGATCAGGGCGGTCTTCAACACCGCCTGGTCCGCGCTGGGGTGCGCGAGCACGAAATCCTTGCCGCCGGTCTCCCCCACGATGCGCGGGTAGGCGTGGTAGGCGGCGATGTTCTCCCCGACCGTCCGCCACAGGTGCTGGAAGGTGGCGGTGGAGCCGGTGAAGTGGATCCCGGCCAGGTGCGGGTCGGCCAGCACCACCTCGGAGACCGCGAGCCCGTCCCCGGGGAGCATGTTGATCACCCCGGGCGGCAGGCCCGCCTCCTCCAGCAGCCGCATCGTGAAGTGCGCGGCCAGCTGCTGAGTCGGCGAGGGCTTCCAGATCACCGTGTTGCCCATCAGCGCCGGGGCGGTCGGCAGGTTCCCGGCGATGGCCGTGAAGTTGAACGGGGTGATCGCGTAGACGAAGCCGTCCAGCGGCCGGTGGTCGGTGCGGTTCCAGACGCCGGGGGCGTTCTCCGGCGGCTGCTCGGCCAGGATCTGCCGGCCGAACTCCACGTTGAAGCGCCAGAAGTCGATCAGCTCGCAGGCGCTGTCGATCTCGGCCTGCACCACGGTCTTGGACTGCCCGAGCATGGTCGCCGCGTTCAAGGTGGCACGCCACGGACCCGCCAGCAGGTCGGCGGCCCGCAACAGGATCGCCGCACGGTCGTCGAAGGACAGGGCCCGCCAGGCCGGGGCCGCCTCGCGGGCCGCCGTGACCGCCGCGCGGGCGTCGTCCTGCGTGGCGTTGTGCAGGATGCCGAGCACCGACTTGTGGTTGTGCGGCTGGACGACGTCGATCGGCGCGCCGCCACCGGATCGTTGCACGCCGCCGATCGTGGCGGTCAGGTCGTGCTGGAGGGCCGCCAGCTCGGTCAGTTTTCCGGTCAGGGCGGCGCGCTCGGGACTGCCGGGCGCATAGGCGAGAACGGGCTCGTTGTGCGGGACGGGAACCTTAGTGATGCCGGTAATGCCGGCGCTGCCAGTGACGATCTCGTTCGCGGCCATGATGTCGGCAGACTCCTCTCCGGTCCGAATCCCATCCTGACGCGGATGAGGCCGCCACACCATTGCGCCGAACGAACGACGTACCCCGGCTCAGGCCCGGCTGTCGCTCGCGCCTGCCACGACTTCCTCGATTATCTCCACGGCCGCGCTCAGGGTGTCCGCGATCCGGGCTCCGGTCGCGGCCAGCGCCTGCGCCGCGGCGAATCCGCCGGAGTAGAGGATCGCGTGTGCGCCGACGCTCTGCGCGGCGTGGGCGTCGTCCGGGGAGTCGCCGATCAGCACGACCTGTGAAGGGTCGACGCTGAGGCGCCGCAGGTGGTCTTGAAGATGCTCGGCCTTGCGAGCCGGACGCGGCGGCGTGGTGCCCTGCACCAGCGTGAAGTGGTGCGCGATCCCGTGGTGCGCGACCACCGGCACCAGCTTGTCGTCGTGGTACATCGACAGCAGCGACTGCGAGTGGCCGCGGCCGGCCCAGTCGCGGAACAGGTCGGGCAGGCCGTCGGACAGTCGGGCCTGGCGCTCGTAGGCGACGTAGTACCTGTGGAAGCTGGCGTCCAGCGCCTCCCACTCCTCATCCGTCGGCTCGTGTCCGAGGATGTCGGCGTAGAACGCCCGGATGGGCATCTTGATCTGCGTGCGGTACTGCTCGGCGGTGATCGGCGGCAGGCCGTGGTCGCCGAAGGAGTCGTTTGTCGAGCGCAGGATGATCTCGAAGTCGTTCAGGACGGTGCCGTTCCAGTCCCAGACGAGGTGCATTCGCTGAAGATCCTTCGGCTGCTTGTCCGCCACAGTCACGTCAAAAGGGTATCGGTGATTGCCAACCCGGTTTTCGAAGCACTCTCAATCGAGCAGGTCAGGCAACTCCTGCGTGGCGTACCAGAGCAGCTCGTGGTCGTCGAGGCCGTCCACGGTGAACGCCGCGTCCTCGTCCCCGGCCTCGGCCGCGCCGAGCAGCACCACGGCCAGCGCCACCTCGTCGAGCACCGCGGGATCGTCCACGTGCAGCGAGGCCACCCACCCCAGCGGCACCTCGGCCGTGACGGTGACCAGGCCGGGCTCGGCGCCGTCGAACACCGGGACGGCCTGTCCGTCCGGCACCTCGGCGGCCACCACGACGCGCCGCCGCACCGCCTCCGGCGAATCGGCCAGCATCCGCAGCGACGCCCGCGCGGCGTCGGTCATGGCGGCGTACTCCAACTCCTCGCTGTCCCCTTCCGTGTACCACTCACGCAGCGCCGGGGTGACCGCGTAGGCCGTCAGCGGCGCTGGAGCGAGCCGGCCTGTCTTGTGGAGCTCAGCGAGCGCGGACAGGGTCGCGGGAAGGTAGACGCGCATTGTGCCATTATCCCCCGGCCGGGCTTCGGCCCGGCGCGTGTCTACGCGGCTGCGCGCTGCATCTCGATCTGCTCCCGCGTGGTCCTGATCGCGGTCGCCAGGACGTGCGGCCGCCGGTCGCCGTCCATCATGTTGTAGCCGATGGCCCGGAAGTCCTCGGGCGTGGGACAGAACACGATGACCTTCGTCCCGTCGGCGCGGACCCGCTGCACCTCGGCGAGCATGCGACGGGCCACGGACAGGCGGAAGCGGCGGATCGCCCGCTCCAGGACGCTGCGCGGCGGCCCGTCGAAGGCTCGGGCCGCCACCGGGGCCAGCACGTAGAGCTCGTCGAGGACCGGCTCACCGATCTCCTGCAAGCCGCGTTTCGCCGCCACGTCGACGTTCGTCGCCGACCACATGCCGCCGTCGACGTAGCGGCGGCCGTCGATGACGACCGGGGCGAACCAGCCGGGTATCGCGCACGAGGCGGTCACCGCCGCGGCGAGCGTGGTGCGCGGTGCGCGGGGGCTGCCGAAGGTCACGCGCCGGCCGGTGGCGAAGTCGAGTGCGACGATGCGCAGCGCCTTGTGGGGCGACCAGCCCTCGGCGTTGCCCGGCAGCGCCGCCACGAGCTCACCGACGCCGCCGAGCGAGCCGCGCCCCGGCGGTAGGGCCGCGGCCATCACCGCGGTCGGCGGCACCGAGCGCGGGTGGCGCGCGGTGCGTGCCAGCAGGGAGCCGGAACCCAGGCGCAGGCGCGGACGCTCGGGACGCGCGCCGCCGGCCGCATAGTCGAACTCCAGGCCGGCCAGCGGACCGCGGGTGATGTGGCCGGTCAGCTGGTGCTCGTGCAGATCCTCCGGGGACGCCCCGGCGCCGATGAGCGAGGCCAGCACGGCTCCGGCCGACGTCCCCACCAGCATCTCAGCCTCGCGCGGATCCCACGCCAGGGTCTGGCACAGCACGCTCAGCGCGCCAGTCGTCCACGCCGCGCCGAGCATCCCGCCGCCGCCGAGCACCAGGCCCCGCCGCACCGCCGTGGAGGCCACCGGGTTTCTCCCCTCGGAGGTGATCCGTTTCCCCGACTCTAGCGGGGGAAGTTCTCCGGTGAAGCGCGGTCGGCCCACGCAGTGCCGGATTGAGAGTGGTGTCAGGGGCGCCGGGGTTTGGCGGGGGAATACATCAAGGCGCGCGGACTGTTCGTTTGTCACGGGAGGTTGCGCTCATGGCTGATCGGCGCCGGAGCGAGGCCGCGGTCCCGGAGGACCGGCTCGCGGTGTGGCCGTTCGCCGCCCTGATGTTGGCGGCGGCGATGACGCTTTTCGACTACGCGGCGGCGTCCAGTCCCCCGCAATGGCTGACCCGGACGGTCATAGTGATCGTCGGCGCGGTGCCCTCCGGTGGCCATGCGGTGCACATCGGGCTGGGGCTTCTTCTTTTGGCCCGGGGGCTTTATCTGCGACGTCTGATGGCGCTGTACCTGACCGCCGCGGCGGTGTCGTGGTCAACGCTCATGTCGCTGCTGACCTGGGATCAGCCGTGGCGGCTGCTGCCGATGGCCGCCTTCGCGTTCGCGCTGTGGGGAGCGCGGATGCGTTTCAGCGCCCTGCCGGATCCGGCGCGGCTGCGGACGGCGTTCTTCCTGTTCGTGGGATTGGTCGTCGTCGCGTTCGTGGTCGGCGGCGGCGGGCTGTTCCTGCAGCGGGGGCGGCTGAGCTCCTCGCTGACGCCGGCCGGGCTGGGACAGGAGCTGTTCGACGGACTCACGGCGAATCCGGGTCCGATGACCTTGGAAGGGCGTTCGTGGTTTCTCCACGGGCTGACGCTGCTGGGCGGCCTGACCCTGCTGGCGGTGCTGGCGTGTCTGCTGGCTCCGGCCCGGGCGCCGCTGCCCGGGACGGACACCGAGCGCGATCGCGTGCGCCGGCTGGTGCAGCACCCTGACTCGGACACGCTGGCGCCGTTCGCGCTGCGGCACGACAAGTCCTACGTGTTCTCGCCGGACGGCCGCGCGGCGATCGGCTACCGGGTGTTCCTGGGGACCGCCGTGGTCGGCGGCGACCCCTTCGGTGCGGCGGACGCGCGGGAGGCGGCGATCGTGGAATTCCTGGCGCTGTGCCGGCGTCGGGGCTGGCGGCCCGCGGTGTTGGGCGCGCGAGAGGCGCTGTTGCCCGTGTGGCGGGCGCACGGCATGCGCGAGATCGGGATCGGCGACGAGGTGATGCTCGACGTGGCCGCCTTCTCGCTGGAAGGACGGGCGATCCGGAACGTGCGGCAGGCGGTGCGGCGCACGCACAAGGCCGGCATCACCACGCGGGTCATCCGGGAGAGCGCGCTGGACCCGGAGGCGGCCGACCAACTGCTGGCCGTGCATCAGCGCTGGCTGAAGGGGCACGCCGAGCACGGCTTCGCGATGAATCTGGACGCGATCACCTCGGCCCGGCACCCGGACACGCTGCTGATCGTGGCGTATGACGCCGAGGGCACGGCGGTCGGCTTCCAGCGGTATCACCCGGTCGGGGCGAACCGGCCCTCGGGGATTCCGACGGCGTTGTCGCTGGACGTGATGCCCCGCGATCCGGAGGGTCCGAACGGCGTGAACGAACGCCTGATCATCGACCTGATCGAGTGGTGCCGGGAGCGCGGCGTCGCCGAGATCTCGCTGAACTTCGCGGCGTTCCGGCCGATCATGGACGCCGGTTCACGCCGCACTCCCTGGGAGCGCCTCGCCTATCGCGCCATCCATCTGCTCGACCCGTGGATCATGCTGGAGTCGCTGTACCGGTTCAACGCCAAGTTCCGGCCCGGATGGCAGCCGCGCTCCGTGCTGTTCCGGAGCTGGGGCGAGGTCGGGTGGCTGGTCGCCGCGGCGCTGGCGATGGAGTTCTCGCTGCCGCTGGACCGGGCGCGGGTCGCGCCGGCCGGCGATCGGTGGCGGGGTTCCGGGCGCGGGCGCGGGGAGGGCCCGGGCCTGACGGAGCAGTTCAGCTCCGAGCCGGCCGAGCGGTGACGGGCCGGCGCGGATCAGCCAGCCTGGAGCGCGGTGCACTGCCACCGAGCGCCGTCGGTGCGGTCGAAGCGCAGCGCGACGGCGCGGGTGCGGCCGCCGTCGCGGATCAGGGCGAGGGCTTCGACGCCGGTGCCGCCGTCGGACAGCCGCACTGATTTGAGCGTGGCGGTGCGGCTGTAACGCGGGAGCCGGAGTTTGCCGCGGACCTCGGGCGTGGCCCAGTTCGCCGCCTGCTTCGGCGCCCGGCGGCCGACCAGGACGTCCACCAGCATGCCCACCAGGGCCCTGACCTCGCCGAGCTCCTTGCGGGGGGCGGCGGGCCCGCGCGCTTCAGGAGCCGCCGGCTGGTCGACGGCCGCGAGCACTTCAGGGCCCCGCACCTCCGGCTCCGGACGCTTCAACCGGGCCATGGCCCGCGCGACGGCGCCGGCCGGCGGATCCGCGAGCGGCGTCGGATACGCGACCACCGCTCCGGCCCGCACCACCGAGACCAGCAGGCCGGGCCTGGGCTCGCGCCCGCTGCCGGCGAGCGGCCGCCATACCTGGGCGAACTCCGGCGAGTCGGCGTCGACCATCCACGGCACAGGCTCCGGGTCGGTTTCCGGCGTCTCGTCTTCGACCTCGAATTCCGCCACCGCGTCCAGCCAGACCGCGATGCCCGGAAAGTCTGGCCTATTATCTCGCCGCCATCGGGCCCCGATCTCCGTCGTCCCGACCGCCCGCACCGGCCGAACCGCTGGAACCGCTGGAACCGCCGGAACCGCCCGCACCGCCGCCACGCCCACCGCCTCCCCTGTCAGGATCCGACCGAGCATCCAGCACATCACAGGGCACAGCGAAACGGCTGACTTCCCGGGGAAAGTCAGCCGTTCAGAGCAGTCAGAGCCAGGAGCCGCTCAGCGCTTCTTCCGCTTCCCCGACGACCGCTTGCGCGGCGTCTCGTCGGCGGCCGGCGCGGCGTCCGCGGGAACGGCGTCGCCGCGGTAGTCCGCGTAC
>JAEKKI010000290.1 GCA_019510485.1 Catenulisporales bacterium | reverse complement strand
GGAACTGCCCGGCGCCCTCGATCGCCGCCGCCTCGTACAGGGACGGGTTCACCACGCGCAGCGCCGAGTACAGGATCAGCATGTTGTAGCCGACCCACTGCCAGGTCACGATGTTGCCGATGGAGGCCAGGATCAGGTGCGGGGACAGCGGGTCGGGCAGTGTCACGCCGAACGTCTTGTCGATGTTGCCGATCAGCCCGAAGCGTGTCCCGTACATGAAGCCCCACATCAGCGTGGCGACGACGGCGGGGACCGCGTAGGGCAGGAACACCGAGATCCGGAAGAACGCCGCCCCGTAGAGCCGGCCGCTGTCGATGGCCAGCGCCAGCAGCAGCGCCAGCCCGAGCATGATCGGCACCTGGACCACCAGGAACACGGCGACCCGGCCGAAGGCGGACCAGAACTGGGAGTCCTTCAGGGCATCGGTGTAGTTCTGCGCGCCGACGTACCGCGTGCCGCCGATCAGGCGGGTCTTGTACAGGCTCAGGTAGATCGAGTAGCCGATCGGGGCCAGGAAGACCAGCGCGAACAGGGCCATGAAGGGGCTGACGAACTGCCAGCCGACCAGGGACCGCCGCCGCGTCGCGGGCCGGCGCGGGACCCGGCCGGGCCGGGCGGCCGGGCGGACCGGACCGGCCTGGTCCAAGGGTGGGGACACCATGGTTTGTCTTCACTCCTTGCTCTGCTCTTTACATCATCACGGCGAGGGCATGATCGTTCTGCGGCGTTCGGTGGCGTTCGGTGGCGTCTGTGGCGCGGATCGGCGATGAGTCAGGGCAGCACGAACGTCTCGAAGGCCAGCACCGCCATGCCCAGCGACACCGGGTTGTCGGCGATGCGGGAGGTGGTCAGCGTGACGGCGTCGTAGGGCACGGTCAGGGAGAACTCCTTGACCACCGGTTCCACCGCCGCCAGCAGCGGCTCGCCGAAGGCGGCGCTGACCCAGCCGCCGACCACGAGCAGTTCCGGATTCAGCATGTTGACGGCGTTGGCCAGCGCCATCCCCAGCGGCCGCGAGAAGCGCTCCAGCGTCGCGACCGCCACCGGATCGGCCCGGCCGAGCGCCTCGGCCAGCCGCGCCACCGTCCCGGCCTGATCCTCGGGAACCAACAGCGGACTGCCGGGATCCACCTCGGTCAGCAGGTCCAGCAGCGCGGCCGCGCCGACGTAGGCCTCGACGCAGCCGCGGCTGCCGCAGTGGCACGGCCGTCCGTCGGCGACCAGCACCGTGTGGCCCCACTCCCCCGCGCTGTTGGTACGGCCGCGCAGCAGCCGGCCGTCCGCCACAACGCCGAGGCCGACGCCGGTCCCGAGGTTCACGACGACGGCGTCGTCGTGGTCCCCTGCCTCCCCGAACATCATCTCGGCGAGCGTTATCGCCTTCAGCGGGTTGTCCAGCAGCACCGGCAGCCCGCTGCGCCGCTGGAACAGCGATTTGAACGGGACGCCGTGCCATCCCCAGTTCGGCGCGTGGATCGAGACCCCGCCCTCCCGGTCCACCTGCCCGGGCAGGCTGACCCCGACCCCGGCGACGTCGGCGGCGCTGACCCCGTCGAGCGCGGTGATGACGCCCTCGACGCAGTCCACGACATGCCCGACGACCGACTCCGGGTCGTTGTCGCTGGGCACCACCGGCATCTGGTAGTGCCCCAACCGGGTCATCGACTGATCGAAGATCTCGGCGATGACGTAGGTCTCGGCGAGGTCCACACCGATCAGGTACGGCGCGGCGCCCCGCATCCGCAGCCGGCTCGCCGGACGCCCGCCGGCCGACTTGGCGCTCTGCGACTCCGCCAGCAGCCCGGCGGCGGTCAGCTCGGCGATGATCGTCCCGACGGTGGCCACCGACACCCCGAGCTGCCCGGCCACGTCGGCGCGCGTCTGGGTGCGACCGCCGTAAAAGCTCCGCATGACCTCGACGCGGTTCGCGCGGCGGAGGTCGCCGGACAGGCGGGGACGCATCTTGGACGGGCTCCTCGGTGGGTGTCTCGGACTTGCGTACCGGGCGGGGCGCCCGGTGAAGCACGAGATTACGCACGTGTTGCCGTCTCGTAAACCCCTTAGCCGAACCCTTTTTAAAAGGGTTATCAAATCGAGGCTGGGTGGCGGTCAGCCGGCGGAGAGGGACCTCCCGCCGGACGTTCGACGGCTGGGCGCCGGGCGTCTCGGGCTGGGCGACCCCAGGGCACCTCAGTCAGCAGGTTCTGTGCGCTCCGCCGAATCTCAGGGCTCGATCAGGGTGTCATACCGAAAAAATCGGGACAACCGCACTGCCGGACGCGCCCGATCAAGCTCCGTGCCCTTGACGGCTGGTGCTCCCTGATGCAGTTTATGTTTCGGACGCATCTCGAGAAACTTTCGTTCGCGCATGGCATCAAAAGAGAAGGTGCGAGGACCGGCCAGTCGGCGGTCGGATCCAGAACGGCGGTTCTTCCAACGGCGCGATCGCTGCCTGCCCCTGAGTGAGGCCGGCCGGGCCGCCTGCTCAGGGATCGGTCAAGGATCAGGAGGTTCCGCCCCATATTCCCGCACGGATCTTCCTCGGAAAATGTTACCGCTAACACTTCACTTTTCGGACAGTTGTCCGTGCGCGGGTGTCGTCGGCGTCCGCGCCGATGCAGCCCGCCTCAGGTCGGCGATTCCCAATGTGACGAGCCCGAATGATGAAAGGAAAGACGCTATGTCGGTTAGGTTCGCGCGCATCGCGAGGTGGCGCCGTCGGTGGCGGGCGGGGTTGGCC
>JAEKKI010000148.1 GCA_019510485.1 Catenulisporales bacterium | reverse complement strand
CGCAGGATCAGGTAGATGGTCACGGTCACCGCCAGGACGGTGACCGTCGCCGGCAGAGTCTGCAGCGTGTACCACCAGCGCTGCGTGGTGTTCGGTGAATGGGTGCACAGCCGCAGTCCCGCGCTGTGAACCGCTCCGGGTTTGGTCCAGACTCTAGGTTTGGGTTGTGAGCTGGGGTGTTGGCTGGTTTTGGTAGAAGGCTGTTTCGTATTCGGCGGGTGGGATGTGTCCGATCTCACCGTGTAGGCGGCGGTTGTTGTACCAGTCGATCCACTCGGCGGTGGCGAGTTCTACCTCGGCCAGGGTGCGCCAGGGTCCGCGGCGTTTGATCAGTTCGGTCTTGTACAGGCCGATGGCCGATTCCATGAGGGCGTTGTCGTAGGCGTCGCCGACGGTGCCGATGCTGCCGGCGATGTCTTCCAGTGCCAGGTGTGTGGCGAGCCGGAACGATGTGTACTGCGATCCGGCGTCGGAGTGGTGTACCAGCTCGCCGCGGGCCACGGCGATTCCTTGCCGGTCGCGGGCCCACAGCCCCATCTCCAGGGCCGAGAGCACCAGTGGGGTGCGCTTGTTGGTCGCGGCCGACCAGCCGACGATCCGCCGGGAGAAGGTGTCCACGACGAAGGCCACGTAGACGAACCCGGACCAGGTGAGGACGTAGGTGAAGTCCGCGACCCAGACCCGGTTCGGCGCGGCCGCGACGAACTCGCGCTTAAGCAGGTCCGGGGCGCGTTCGGCGCCGGGGTCGGCGATGGTGGTGCGGATGGTGCGGCCGCGCACCGCCCCGGTGAGCCCGGCGGTGCGCATCAGGCGCTCCACGGTGCAGCGGGCTACCTGGTGGCCTTGGCGGTGCAACTCGCGCCAGATTTTACGGGCGCCGTAGACGCTGTAGTTGTCGGCGTGGATCTTCTTGATGAGCTCGGTCAGCTCGGTGTCCCGGACGGTGCGGGCCGAGGCCGGGCGTTTCTTGAACTTGTAGAACGTGGAGGGGTCGATCGGGCAGCCGTGCTCGGTGAGCGTGGTGCAGATCGGCTCGACGCCGCCGAAGCGGTCCCGGTGCTCGTCGATGAACCTCACGAGCGTCGATGTGGCCGGTCGAGCTCGGCCGCGAAGAAACTGGCCGCTGCCTTCAAGATCTCATTGGCGCGGCGCAGTTCGGCGTTCTCCCGCTCCAACGCCTTGATCCGGGCCGCCTCATCGGTGGACACACCGGGCCTGGCCCCGGCGTCGACCTCGGCCTGGCGCACCCAGTTGCGCAACGACTGGGCGGTCCCGATCCCGAGCTTGGCCGCGATCGACTTGATCGCCGCGTCCCGGGACGGGTACTGCTCTTCGGTCTCCAACACCAGGCGCACAGCCCGGTCCCGAAGATCCTGCGTATACGGCTTTGACTTCGTCATAACAGACTCGATCCTTCCAAAAAGATCGAGCCTGGACCAAACCCGGGGCGATTCATGCCGCCGTGTCAACCTGGCTCAACGCCGGCGTCCCGCCGACCCAGATCGCCGAGTGGGCCGGCCACAGCGTGCAGGTGCTCCTGCAGGTCTATGCCAAGTGCATCGACGGTCAGGACGACGTCGCCCGGCGGCGGATCGAGGACACGTTGGGCGGGGAGGATGCGGCGTAGCGCGCCGAAACTTTGACACGTATTAGACAGAAACAGTGATCCATAACGGCACGGATCGAACACCGGTGGCAGTATGAACAAACCAGCCCCTGACCAGACTTCACCTGGTCAGGGGCTGTTTTGCCTGCGTGTGGCGGGTGAAGGATTCGAACCTTCGAAGCTTTCGCGACGGATTTACAGTCCGCTCCCATTGGCCGCTCGGGCAACCCGCCAATTGTGCGTCTCACGGTGCCGATGGGGATCGGCTCCGTGGGGCGACGGACCAACAATAGCGGATGGCGGGGGGTGGTTCGCCACTTGGTTTGGTGGGGGGCGGGGGTGGGGTGGGTGATCGTCGGGTGGTTGTTCGTCGGATGGTTGGCTGGGTGTGAGGTGGGGTGATGGTGCAGGAGGATGAGTGGTGAAGATCCTATTTGGGGCGGTTGAGGCGATCAGGGGTACGCCGCCTCAATCAGACCACCGTCCCATTCGTTCCCGCGACGTCTCCGTCCTGAAGCCGGCCCGGCGCTCCGAGCAGGCGGCGGGTCAGCTGGTGGCGCGAGTCGGAGAGGATGTCCAGTGCCCGCTCCAGGTGGTCCATGCTGACGCGGAGTCCCTTGTCGGCAGTCCCGTCCTGCTCGGCGGCGATCAGGGTGGCGCGGCGGATCAGTTCCTTGATGAAGGATGCCGTGACGCCCTCGGTTCGTTCGATCACCGTGTCGGCGTTGGTCAGGTCCAGGTCGAGGCCGCCACGATAGAGCTCGAGCAGGCGCGTCCGGCCTTCGGCGTCCGGCAACGGGACCTCGACCGCGTGGTCTACGCGGCCGGGGCGCATCGCCAGTGCCGGTTCCAGCACGTCCACGCGGTTGGTCGTGAGTACGAACGTCACGTCGGCGTCGCCGTCGAGGCCGTCCATCTCGTTGAGCATCTGGAACAGCATCGGGTTCGTGCCCGGGCCCATGCTGCGGTCCTGCGCGATCAGATCGACGTCCTCGACCACCACGAGTGCGGGCTCCAGTGCCCGGGCGATCTCGCACGCCTGCTTGATGTAGCCCAGGGCGTTGCCGGTGAGGACCACGACCGTGGTGTCGGGCAGCCGGCTCATCAGATACCTGACAGTGTGGGTCTTGCCGGTGCCGGGCGGGCCGAACAGCAGCACCCCGCGCTTGAGGTGCTGGCCGTTCGCCAGGAGTGTGGCGCGGTGTCGGTTGACGCCGAGGATCTGCTCCTCGATGCCCTCCAGCATTCCGGTGGGCAGGATCAGTTCCTCGCGACGCATCGCGGGGCGCTCGCGGAAGCTCAGCAGCGATTGGTGCGGGCCGAACATCTCGGCGCCGAACTCCAGCACGTGGGCGCGGTAGACGCTGTGCTCGACCGCCAGGCGGCGGATCTCGGCGAGGGCGGCGCGGGCCAGGGCCCGGTCGGCGCAGGCGATCTCGACGCTCACGTCGTTCTGCGGGCCGCGCATCTCCAGGCCGCGCAGCAGCAGCACCAGCGGGGGCTTGGGATCCTCGGTCTGGTCGCCGTCGTCGGGGCCCGCGACGCCCTCGATGAAGTACAGGCCGCACTGCACGCAGGCGCGGGTCTGCTCGCCGGGGCCGGAGGGCTGCTCGGTCACGGGGACGCCGCCGAGGTTCATGCCCTGGCTGGTCTCGGCCTGGAAGAGGTCTGACAGTCCGAACATGCGGTGCCGGAAGCCGGTCAGGCCGACCAGGCGGTAGGGGGCGCCGTGGCGGGCCAGCCAGCGGTCGACGGCGCCCTGCACGTTGACGTGCTCGTACGGGGGCCAGTTGCTGCTGGTCACCGGCAGCAGCGCGGCGTCCGGGCCGAGGTGGCCGGCGAGGGCCTCAGCGACGGTGGGCGCGGGGTCGGTTCCGGCTTCGGACGGCGGCCGCGGGGAACCGCCGACGAGGACACTGAAGGTGCCGGCGGTGCTGGCAGTGCTCGCAGTGCTGGTGGAGCGATACGGCATCGGCTGTGAGCTCATGGCACCCACCATGCCAGCGCATCAGGGTCCTGAACCAGAGGTTTCGGAAGAGTGGATCGGCGCTGATTTCTTCGTGCGGTTCCCTCGCGGCTAGGCGCGGTTGACGGCCCGCGCGACGCCGGCGGCGATGGTGGTGGCGAGGATCCAGCCGGCGGCGGTGAGCAGGTACGCGAGCCATTGGTAGCCGCCGGTGGCGATGTAGGCGCGGCCCTGGCCGAAGTTGATGACGGGCAGCAGCAGGTCCAAGGTGTAAATCAGGGGATTGAAAGGCGGCGCCTGGTCCGGCCCGGAGGCGATCGGGTGGTGCAGTCCGAACGTCACGGCCCCGGTGATCAGCAGCGCCGCCAGCCAGCCGAGCGCGCGCTCGGGCCGGTAGCCGTAGCCGACGGCGGCGTCCTGGATGAACCCCCATGGTCGTGCCGCGGTCGGGAGGTTCCGGCGGCGCGCTCGTTGCTTGGCCAGCAAAACGCGCCGCGCTTCGCCGTCGAGGCCTTGGCGTCGGTACACCGTCGCGAGTTGCTCGTATGGCCCGGGGCGGTATCCGGCGTCCTCCCGCTCCAGCCAGCCGATGCGGACGGCGACGTCGCCGGGGTCGGCGATACGTTCGTAGGCGAAGCCGTCGAGGGACAGGCTCGGCGGCCAGACGGCGGGGTCGTCGTTGAGGACGCCGACCTGGGCGTGCGCGAGGTAGATGCCGCCCTGCGGCGGGGCGGCGAAGCGGAGGGTGAGTTCGGCGGCGCGGAGGTTGCCCAGGAACAGGAGGTTCGGGCTGGTGCGGACGGGGTTGGAAACGGGGCCGGGAGCCCGGGAGCTGGAAACGGGGCTGGGAGAGCCGAAGTTCAGTATCGCTTCGCGGAAGTCCAGATCGTTCGCGACCCGGGCGTTGGCGAACCGCACGGCCCCGGCGGCGCGCATCTCACGGCAGCGGGCCGCGCCGCGGATGTCGGCGTAGCGGGCGTCGAGGGCGTTGGCGCCGTCGCCGTGGATCACCGCGCCGTCGAAGCGGGCGTGGCCTTCGATGCGGGCACCGGTGATGCGGACCAGGCCGTCGGCCTCGAAGCCGTGGTAGCACTGGAGGTCCGCGCCGATCTTGGCCTGGTAGGCGTCCAGGGCGGTGGTGCCGGGGTTGCTCAGTTTCGCCTTGGCGAGCCGGAGCAGGCCGGCCACCTGCGCGCCGGAGAAGTGGATACGGCCTTCGCTGTGCAGTTCGTCGGCTAGTACGTCGCTGCCGACGTATAGGCGTGCCGCGTCCAGCGCTTCGGCGCCCGGCGCGCGCAGACGTGCGCGTTGCAGGCTCAGGACGCCGTCGACCCGCGCGTCGCGCAGCACTGCCGTGCCCTCGATCGTCGTGTCCCATAACGCGAGGTCGCCGGTGACCTGGACCCGTTCGGCCCGCAGTGCCACGCCACCGGGATGGCTGATGACCGCCTCGGTAAGCAGCAAGCCGCCACCGATCACCGCGTTGTCCAGCCGTATTTGGCCGGTGGAGTGCGCTCCGCTTAGCACGACTGAGCCGTCGACGTGCGCCATCGCGGCGTTCAATCCGGAAAGGTGCGTGCCGCGCAGGTTGAGTCGGCGTAGCCGCGTGTCGTGCAGGTCGATCTCATCATCGAAGGAGCAGTAGGAGAAGCTCAGCGAGTAGCCCAGCTCCAGGTACTCCAACTCCAGCGCTCCGACCACGCGTGCACCGACCAGCCGCAGCGGTGCCCTACGCTCGCCGGCGTCCTCGATCAGCTTCCTGATGAAGGCGGCTTGCAGTGTTCGCTCGGGTCCCCACGACGCGCCTTGCGCGGGATCGTCGACGGCCGGGTCGCCGAAGACGGTTCGCCTGCCCTCAAGGAATTCCTTCCGAACCTGCTTTTCGATGTCGCTCAGTCCGGCGGGGCGCATGCGTCAGTTGTACCGCGCGCTATTTGGGCTCCACGAGGTGGATCGAGTCCTGGGGCGGCGATCCTTTGGGCCGTCGTGGTTCGCGCACGCCACCGTCGGGACCAGAGAGCCCGTCCGGGCCGCCCGGCTCCTTCAGGATTTTCCGCGCCTTGCGGCTGCGCAGGACCCGTTTGACTCGCTGTTTCACCGTCATGACCGGCCAACGGCTGCCATAAAGACCGAAGTTCCGGCGCGGAGATCGCGTACTCTCTCGGCGAACACAAAGGGGGTCCGCAATGTCTGTCGACTTGCCGCGCACGCTGGTCTTCTCGCCGCGCGCCAACGACACTTCGCACGTGCTCGCGGTCGCTGCGTACCGTCGTGGCTTGCTGACCGAGCACCTGACGGGCTGGCGCGTGCCGGACGGCTTCACGGTCGGCGGGCCGGCGCACCTGTACGCCGGGCCGCTGTTCGCCGACGCGGTCGCGGCGGATCTCGGTGTGGCGTTGCTGGAGCCGCCGGACGACTGGCTGACCCGGCTGCCGCGGTGGGCGGTGCGGCGGGGAATCAGGATGCTGACGATGGCTGAGGCGTGGGAGTTGCGTGAGCCCGCGTTTTTGAAGCCGCCCAATGACAAGAGCTTTTCGGCGCGGCTGTATCGCGACGGCACGCAGCTGCCGGGTGCGGATGCGGTTGATTCCGACACGCCGGTTCTGGCCAGTGATCCGGTGCGGTTCACGGTCGAGTTCCGGCTCTACGTGCTCGACGGCGAGGTCGTGGCCGGCGCGCAGTACGCGATCGACGGTGACCTGGACATCGAGCCGTTGGACGGCCATGAGTTGGCGGAGCGGGTTCTCGGATTCGCCGAGGATGTGCTGCAAGGGGCTGTCGACACGTTGCCGAGTGCTGTTGTGGTCGATGTGGGTCTGATCGCGGATGCCGACGGCCGTGGTGGGACCGCTCCCGCGGTGATCGAGGCGAATGCGGCGTGGGCGTCCGGGCACTACGCGGCGGACCCGGAGCGCGTCCTGGACGTCGTGCTGCGCGCGGCCGGTCCCGAGACCGAGGTCGGCGCGCGTGATCGCACGTTCCTGCGATCACCCGTTCGGCGGATCGACGACGAACTCTGAGAGACCCATACTAGTTTCAACGCATTACACCCGATTCCAAGGGCTGCGGGGGATGGGAGAGCAATTCCAAGCTCATGACGGCTCGGACCTGATCCAGGCCGAGCTGAGTGCCGACGCACCCGCGGTGGCCGGGTGGGTCGGGTTCGTGTTCGTCAGCGGCGGGCTGGCGGTGGTGCCGTGGACGGCGTACCTGGCATTCACGCTGCCGCGCAGCTCGCAGGCGAGCCACTACCGCCTGGCCTGGGTGGGCTTCGACCTGCTGTTGGCCTTCACGCTGCTGCGCGTCGGCTGGACCGCCGCCGGCGGCCCGACCCGCAACGACCGGGTCGAACTGCCCGCGACGTCGGCCGGCACCCTGCTGCTGATCGACGCCTGGTTCGACACGACCACGTCCGCCGACAGCCGCGCCCTGGCCGAGGCGCTGCTGCTGGCGGTGGTCGTGGAGCTGCCCATGGCCGCGATCTGCTTCTGGATCGCACACCACGCCGAGGCGATCCGCGAGCGACGGCTGCGCCTGCTACCGCGGTTGGAGCAAATCAGGCGGCGGTGAGGCGCGCCGTGCTGGTGGGGGAGCGGCTTGGGATGGTGGGTGGGGGCGGGGGAGAGAGAAACGGAGAAGAAGGCGCGGCGCTCAGGCGGCGCCGACGGCTACGCCCTGCGACGATAGCCGCATGCTCGACCGCCCCGATGCCCTCGACTACCCCGATCCGCTCGATGACGTCGCCGATTCCGACCGCGCCGGCCGGCCCGAGCGGCTTGGCCATGTCAGCCGACCCGATCGGCCCGCGCGAGTCGAGCGCACTGGTGGTCCTGAGGAGGCTGGGCACGTCGAGCGACTCGGCCGCGCTGACTGGTCCGATCCGCTCGAGCAGCCTGCCGATTCCAGTTGCAGTGGTTGGCCTGAGCGCCTTGGCCAGGTCGGTCGGCTCGACCGGCCCGCGCGAGTCGAGCGCACTGGTGGTCCTGAGGACGCTGATCTCGTCGAGCGACTCGGCCGCGCCGATTGGTCCGATCCGCCCGAGCAGCTTGCCGATTCCAGTTGCGTTGGTTGGCCTGAGCGGCTTGGTCATGTCGGTCGACTCGACCGGTCTGGACGGCCCGAGCGCACTGGTGGTCCTGAGGACGCTGATCTCGCCGAGCGACTCAGCGGCGCTGACTGGTCCGATCCGCTCGGCCAGGTTGCCGATTGCAGCTGCGCCGGCTGGCCTGAGCGGCTTGGTCATGTCGGTCCGCTCGACCGGTCTGGACCGCCCGAGCGCATCGGTGGTCCTGAGGACGCTGGCCATCCCGAGCGCTTCCGTCACGCCGCCAAGGCGCGCGCGCTCACCTTCGCGCCCAGCGCTGCTGGCCAGCCTGACCGCTCGGACCGCGCTGGCCATCCCGACCACGCCGACCACCTCAACCAGGCTGGCGATCCCGACCGCCCAGAGCACGCTGGCCATCCCGAGCGCCTGGGTCACGCCGCCAAGGCGTGCGCGTTCACCTTCGCGCCCGGCACGACCGGCCAGCATGACCGCGCTGACCGCGCTGACCAGCCTAACCGCGCTGGTAGTGCTGACCGCCCACAGCACGCTCGCGATCCCGACGAGGCCCGCGGTCCAGAGCCCGCCCGCAGCCCCAACCACCCGAACCACACCAACCCCACCAGCCACCCCCACCGCCCCCACATAACCCTCAGCGCCGCCATGTCCCTAGACGGCCACCTAGACGACACCACCCCCACCCGTCTCCTCCTCTCCGACACCGAAGACTTCGACCGCGTAGACGCCCTCCGAGCCGCCTCCGACGCGATCATGGTCGGCGCCGAGACCATCCGGCGCGACAACCCCCGCCTGCTGGTGAACAACCCAGAGCGGCGCGCCGAGCGCCTCCGGCGAGGCCTGCCCGAGTACCCGATCAAGGTCACCGTCACTGGCACCGGAGCGCTCGACGCCGGAGCGCGCTTCTTCACCACCGGTGGTGACAAGCTCGTCTACTGCGCAGACCTCGCAGTACCCGCGCAGGCCGAGCGGCTGCACGGAGTGCCGCGTACCGAGGTGGTCCCCGCCGGCGACCTGGTCGACTTCCCCAGAATCCTCGCGGACCTCCGACGGCGTGGCGTCAAACGGCTGATGGTCGAGGGCGGCAGTTCGCTGCACACCCGGTTCCTGGCCGAGGACCTCGCCGATGAGATCCACTTGGCGATCGCGCCATTCTTCGTCGGCGACGACCGTGCCCCCCGGTTCGTAAAAGCCGCCGACTTCCCGCAGGACGCCCAACACCGCATGACGCTCGCCGAAGTCCGGCCGATCGGAGCCGACCTCGTGTTCGTCCGCTACCTGATCAACCACTAGCAACCGGACGCGGCCGAGCGAAGCGCACCCGCACACCAGGCGAGAACAGCACACTGTCCGGCGGCCGCGACCCGACCCCCGGCAGGCCAGCCGCCGCCACCAAGTCTTCGTCGCAGGCCAACAGCTGCGCACGGTAAAGCGGCCACTGGGGATGTGCGTTCGGCATGTGCACGGTCTTGCCGCCAAGCGAGAAGTGCAGGCGCCAGCGGGCCGTCATGAAGTGCTCCAGGTCGCTCGGGTTCTCCAAAAGCGAAGTCACCTGCACCCCGATCTGGCTCTGAGCGGCCGGCGACCCCGGATCCCGCCGGCGCGACACATACCAGTACACGTTCCCGTACCGCTGAACCGACATCCGCGCCCACCGGTACGGCAACCGGAAGGACAACCGCGCCGTGGCGACCGGCAGCAGCCGCGACGCGTCCAGCGAAAGGAAGACCACACCCCGCCGCCCCGCCTGATCGACCGAGTACAGCCGGACATTCGTCTCCGGGAAGCTCCCCAGATAAGGCAGCCCCGGCAGCGTCCCCCAACCGATGCGGTGCATCCGGAACGCGACCAGCCCGACGTAACTGACGCCCTCGAACACATCCGGCCGCACCCCGGCCGGCAGCAACGGCGCCACCACCTCCGGATCGACGGCCCAGTGCAAGAACGTCGCGTCCAGCCAGGACTGCGTCAGCAGCGCACGGCCGGGCAGCAGCGGCGGACTGGGTGTCACCGGCTCCGGCGTCTCGGCGCTCACCTGCCCTGGCCTAAGTGTTTCTGGAAGGCGTCCACATCGTGATTCTAGATAGAGGCCGAAGTGATACACATGACCACATGAAGACATACGGGGCGCGCTGTAGCAGGTCCATATCCGTTGTCGCGATGGTGCTCGGCGGAGCCCTGCTGGCCGGTTGCACGTCCGACGGCGTCACCGGACCTAAAAGCAGCGCATCGCCAGGGACAAGCAGCGGCGGAACGACCGCGACCCCGCTCCCCAGCGCCAAGTACCCCTCCCTGGACGCCTTCAACGCGCAGCAGATCACCTGGGGCACCTGCACCACCGAACCGGCCGACGACCCCACCCTGGACCTGAGCCCCTTCCAGTGCGGCAGCATCGACGTGCCACTGGACTACAGCCAGCCCGCGGGTAAGTACGTCAAGGTCGCCATGGTGAAGTGGCCGGCCGCCGACGCGGCGAGCAAAGTCGGCTCGCTGCTGACCAATCCCGGCGGGCCCGGCGCCTCCGGCGTGGACTTCGTCGAGGAGGCGAAGCAGAAGTTCGACGGCGCCCTGCACGCGCACTTCGACATCGTCGGCTTCGACCCCAGGGGCCTGGGCCGCAGCGAGCCCATCCGCTGCCTGGACGACAAGACCCTGGACGCCCTGAACGCACAGGACCCGCCGAAGGACCCGGCCGCCCGCAAGGCCAAGGCCGAGAAGGACAGCAAGGACCTGGCCGCGGCCTGTAAGAAGAACTCCGGCGACCTGCTGCCGTTCGTCGGCTCCAAGAACGTCGCCAAGGACATGGACCTGATGCGCCAGGTCCTCGGCGACAAGAAGCTGAACTACCTGGGCATCTCCTACGGCACCTACATCGGCTCGGTCTACGCCGAGCAGTTCCCGGACAAGGTGGGCCGCCTGGTCTTGGACGGCGCCGTGGATCCGAACGCCGACCAGTTGGAGGCCGAGGTCCAGCAGCAGGTCGGCTTCGAGCAGTCGTTGGAGAAGTTCGCCGCCGACTGCGTCGCCAACCACGCCTCCGAGTGCCCGCTGTCCGGTGACGGCAAGGCGGCCGCGCAGCAGATCGGCACGTTCATGGAAGGCCTGCGCGACCATCCACTGCCGACCCGTGACCCGAAGCGCAAGCTGGATCAGAACCTGGGCGAGACCGGCGTCATCATCGGCCTGTACGGCGATGTCGGCTCCAACTTGTGGCAGTACCTGCGCACGGCGCTGACCAGGGCGATGAAGAACGGCGACGGCTCGATGCTGCTGGCCGGCGCCGACCAGTACAACGGCCGCGACGACAAGGGCCACTACAGCACCGAGCAGGACGGCCTGATCGCCGTGCGCTGCGCCGACTTCACCACCCCGGCGCCCAGCCCGGACGCGGTCGACAAGGCCTACACCGAGCTCAAGGCCGGCGCGCCGGTCCTGGCCGCCGACCTCACCAAGGACGACCTGGCCCAGCCGATGTGCGAGAACTGGCCGTTCCAGACCCCGGAGAAGCCGCACGAGATCAAGGCCCAGGGCTCGGACCCGATCCTGGTGGTGGGCACCACCGACGACCCGGCCACGCCGTATCAGAACGCTGTGAACCTGGCCAAGGGCTTCGCGAACGCCCGGCTGCTGACCCGGGTCGGCACCGGCCACGCCGCGTTCACCAGCGACAACCAGTGCGCGCTGTCGGCGATGCAGGCGTACCTGGTCTCCGGGACGCTGCCGGCGGACGGGACCCGCTGCACGCAATAGCACCGGTCAGCCTCCGGACACGGCAGAGCGAGATCAAGCGCGGGAACCACTTCCCGCGCTTGGTCCGTTCCAGTACCTGGAACTCTCGTCGACGTGAGGAACGACCCGTGATCTGCTTCTTCGACCCGGCGCACGGCCAGGCGACCACCGACGTCTTCTGGCAGCCGCAGTGGGGGGTGGGCCGCCAGATCGAGGTCTGCCAGTTCTGCGCGCAGCGCGTCCAGACCACGCAGCCGCCGTTCTACCAGCCGGTGCAGCACCAGGGTTATCCCCAGCAGGGCTATCCCCAGGCCGGCTACCCGCAGCCGGGCTACCCGCAGCAGCAGCCGCGCGAGGGCCACAGCACCGGCGCCCTCATCGGCGCGGGCGCCGCGGGACTCGTCGGCGGGATGCTGATCGGCGAGATGCTCGACGACGATGACGACTTCGGCGACAGCGACGACGGGTTCTTCTAAACACCGGCGACGACCCTCAGAGCCCTTGCTCACCCCTTGCCTCGACAGCGGCCGCCCCACGCGCATATCACAAGGTGGCCGCACGTCCAGAGCCCAGCCAACGTAGAGCCGCTACGCCTTTCTGAGGTTCCTGATATCCCCCCATCCTGGCGAGCATCGATCTTCGCATGCCGCGAACACGCGGTGCCGTGCTGCTGCTCGTTCGCTCGATCCCGCACCAGGTACCGCAGGAACCTCAAGAGCACCACCAAGGGTGCGCGCGGCGGCGTGGCCGCGCGCCGGGGAGAAAGGCACACAATGCACCTTGCCCGAAGGCACCGCATAGCGGTCGTCGCGGTAACGGCGTTGGGGTTGGGGGCCGGCACGACCGCCGCCATGGCCCAGGCCGCCACCGGACCGGCACGACCGACCACCGCCCAGCAACTGGCCGCCCTGTCCACCGGCGCCAAGCACCCCGTGATCGTCCTGCTGAAGAATCAGCACCCGGAGTTGAGCGCCAAGACCGCCAAGTCCCAGCGCAAGGCGACCGCGGACCATGACCAAGCCCCACTGGTCAGCGGGGCGCAGGCGGCCGGCGCGCAGGACATCAAGAAGTTCTCGGTGATCAACGGCTTCGCGGCCAAGATGACCGACGCCGAGGCCGCGCACCTGCGTCAGGACTCGAACGTCGCCGCGGTCGTCGCCGACCAGCAGCACGTGGTGAACAAGCTCACCGCCGCGCAGAAGGCCGCCATCCGGGAGACCGCCGACGCCGCCACCGGCGCCGACGGCCAGACCCCGCCGGACAAAGTCATCCCCGGCACCTGCCCCAGCGATCCCGGCAAGCCGCTGCTGGAGCCGGAGGCGTTGCAGACCACGAACACCGCCTTCCTCGACAAGAACCGGCCGCAGGCGCAGAACCTGGTCGACGGCAAGGGCGTGAAGGTCGCCTGGATCGCCGACGGGCTGGACATCGACAACCCCGACTTCATCCGCGCCGACGGCACCCCGGTCTTCAGCGACTACCAGGACTTCTCCGGCACCGACCCGAACGGCGACGAGTCCGGCGGCGAGGCGTTCGGCGACGCCAGCGACATCGCGGCGCAGGGCCGCCAGGTCTACGACCTGTCCAAGTACGTCACGCCCCACCACCCGCTGCCGCCCGGCTGCACCATCACCGTGCGCGGCGTGGCCCCCGGCGCCTCGCTGGTCGGCCTGAACGTCTTCGGCGCGGCCGACCTGGTCTTCGACTCCACCGTCGTGCAGGCCGTCGACTACGCGGTGAACGTGGCCAACGTCGACGTCATCAACGAGTCGCTGGGCAGCAACGCGCAGCCCACCCAGGGCCTGGACGCCACCAGCCTGGCCGACGACGCGGCCGTGGCGGCCGGCGTCACGGTCGTCACCTCCACCGGCGACGGCGGCGTCACCAACACCCAGGGCCAGCCGTCGGTCGACCCGAATGTGATCAGCGTCGCGGCCACCACCACCTTCCGGGACCAGGCGCAGATCGGCACCGGCGGAGCCCGGAACCTGGCCGGCGGCTGGGCCTCGGACAACACCGCCACGCTGTCCTCGGCCGGGGTCAACGCCCTGGGCCGCGTCCCGGACCTGTCGGCACCCGGCCAGGGCGGCTGGGCGCTGTGCAGCCCGCTGGCCCGGTTCAGCGCCTGCGTGGACTTCAACGGCAACCCGGCGCAGGTCGAGGACTTCGGCGGCACCAGCATGTCCGCGCCCCTGGTGTCCGGCGGCGCCGCCCTGGTCATCGAGGCGTATAAGAACACTCACAACGGAGTCCGGCCCTCGCCGGCGCTGGTGAAGCAGATCCTCACCTCCTCCGCGCGCGACCTCGGACTGCCGGCCAGCCAGCAGGGCTCCGGCGAGATGGACACCTACCGCGCGGTCCGCATGGCGATGTCCGTCAAGGACGACAACGGCACCCCGGCGCCGCAGGGCGACGGCCTGCTGGCCGCCACCGCCTCGGGCGACACCCAGATCGTCATGTCCGGCAAGGGCGGCACGACGCAGTCCGCCACCGTCACGCTGACGAACACGAGCCCGAACACGCAGAACGTCTCAGCCCACGTACGCGAGCTGGACACCGTGGTCGGCGACGTCAAGGGCACCAAGGCGGTGGACTTCACCGACCCGAACAGCCCGTGGTTCTACGAGGGCTACACCCTCGGCACCCCCGGCCTGAAGCGGCACTGGTTCAGCACCACGTTCACCGTGCCGGCCGGCGCCGACCACCTGACCGGCTCGGCCGCGTGCGCCTGCGGTGGTACCAGCACCCTGCTCCGCCTGGTCCTGGTCGGCCCGAACGGCGAATACGAGAACTGGAACAGCCCGCAGGGGCTGACCAACTTCGCCCGCGTCGACCAGGCGCATCCGGCGGCCGGCACCTGGACCGCGTACTTCTACGCCAACGCCAACGCGACCGGTTTCAAGGGTGACGTGAACTACGACTTCGTGGCGACCAAATACAAGAGCGTCGGCTCGGTGAGCCCGGCGAGTGCCACGCTGAAGCCGGGGCAGTCGCAGAAGTTCACCGTGAAGCAGACCCTCGACGCCGCTGCCGGCGACGCCTCGGCGGCGCTGGAGTTCGACACCCCGTTCCGTCAGACCACCACGCTGCCGGTGACCAAGCGGACGCTGATCTCCACCGGCACCGACGGCGGCGCCTTCTCCGGCGCGCTCACCGGCGGCAACGGCCGCGGCAGTTCCCCGTCGCAGACCGAGTCGTACTTCTTCGACGTCCCCAAGGGCAAGAAGAACCTGGCGATGGACGTGACGTTCACCGGCACCCACGAGGTCTCGGCGTTCCTGGAGTCCCCGGACCACCAGGTCCTCTCGCTGAGCAGTGACGTCGCCACGGACGCACAGGGCAACCTGGGCCTGGTGCCGTCACTGACCGGATACGTCAACGCCCCGGCGGCCGGCCGCTGGACGCTGGTCCTGGACGACATGTCCCCGTCGCTCCCGGCCGGCAACCTGGCCGACGCGTTCCACGGCAAACTGCGCTACAACGCCGTCGAGGCCAAGGCCTCGGGCCTGCCCAAGGGCAAGGTCGCCGCGGGCACGCCGGTGACCGCGACGGTGACGGTGAAGAACACCGGCGCGGCCCCGCTGACCCTGTTCGCCGACCCGCGCCTGGACTCCAGCACGGACTACGACCTGCCGGCGCTGGCGCCGCTGGGCGCGACGGTGAGCCTGCCGTTCGCGACCACCGGAGCACAGCCGTCGTTCCAGGTCCCGTCGCACACCACGGAGCTGCGGGGAACGCAGTCCTCGACGATCCCGGCGGACTTCGCGGCCTCCTCGCCGTTCGGCCAGCCCGAGATCTACGGTGTCTCGCACGGCCTGACCGCTGAGGCCACGCTGGACTCGCCGTTCGTGACCCCGGGCATCTGGGCCCAGGACCCGACTCCGATCGGGCCGACGAACGGCACGGTCAGCGGCAGCGCGACGGAGTCCGAGAGCGTCACCACGCTGGCGTTCGACCGCAGCGCGGTGGCCTCCACAGGCGACCTGTGGCTGAGCGGTGTCGACCTGAGCGCCCCGGCGCTGAAGCCGGTGACGATCGCACCTGGCCAGACCGGCACGCTCACCGTCACCTTCACGCCGGCCGGCAAGAGCGGAGACAAAGTGAGCGGCGTGGTCTACGTCGACACCTTCAACGCGCTGATCGGCGTCGGTGACGAGCTGACGGGGATCCCGTACAGCTACACCGTGAAGTAGTAGCCCACAGCAGCGAACGAACGAGCACCCGGGTCCGACCGCCCGGGTGCTCGTTCGTTTTCAAGAAGCCGCTGGACCGGGCCGTCCCTACGATGAGGACTTGTCACTGCTACGAGACCTGAGCGAGGGAAAAAATGGCGAAGACGGAGACGTTCACCGCGGAGGAGAAGGCCGCGATGAAGGAGCGCGTGCGGGAAGCCAAGGCGCGCGGCAAGGTGAGCCTCGAAGAGGCCGAGGCCGAAGTGCTCGCGAAGATCGCGGAGTTCGACGACGCGGACCGGGCGCTGGCCGAGAAGGTGCACGCGATCGTCCGCGCGAACGCGCCGGAGCTGATGCCGCGGCTGTGGTACGGGCAGCCGGCGTACGCCAAGGACGGGAAGGTGCTGTGCTTCTTCCAGCCCTCCGGGAAGTTCAAGGCGCGCTACTGCACGCTCGGGTTCAACGACGTGGCCGCGCTGGACGACGGGAACATGTGGCCGACGGCGTTCGCCGTGACGAAGCTGACGGCTGCGGACGAGAAGCGGATCGCGGCGCTGGTGAAGCAGGCCGCGGGCTGAACCGGCGGGAGCACACCTGAGCGGCGGGTAGATTTGGGCCCGTGATCGAGCAGGGCGAAACAGCGGTGCGCGAGCCGGCAGATGAGGTGGCGGCCGTCACACCCGAGACGGCAGCGGGCGCGGATGCGGACTCCCACAGCACCGGAACCGGCACCGGAACAGGCGGCACCGCAACCGGCATCTCGCCCGAGCGCCTAGCCCTGCTCCTCGACATCCTCGCCGAGGTCGAGGAGCTGCCGACCGAGCATCCGGACGCCGTCGCCGTGCGCCGCGCCACCGCCGGCGTCTTCAAGAGCGTCAAAGTCCGGCGGCGGGCCGAGCGGCAGGCGCGGATACAGGCCGCTGACCGCGCAGTCATCGCCGCCACCGCGACCGGCGCCCCGAACCGCCTCGACGACGAGACCCAGGGCCTGCCGCTGAGCTCGGTGACCGCCGCGTCCGGGAACGCCGTCGCCGGGGTGCTCCAGCGCGAGCGTCCCTGCTACATCTGCAAGGGCGGCTACCGAGAGGTCCACGCGTTCTATCACCAGCTGTGCCCCGACTGCGCCGCCGAGAACTGGAAGCGCCGGGACGCGCGCACCGACCTGACCGGCAAGCGCGCGCTGCTCACCGGCGGCCGGGCCAAGATCGGCATGTACATCGCCCTGCGGCTGCTGCGTGACGGCGCGCACCTGACCATCACCACCCGCTTCCCGAACGACGCCGCGCGGCGCTTCGCCTCCATGCCGGACAGCGGGGAGTGGCTGCACCGGCTGAAGATCGTCGGTATCGATCTCCGCGACGTGACACAAGTGGTGGCGCTCGCCGACGCGGTGGCCGCCGAGGGGCCGCTGGACGTCATCGTCAACAACGCCGCGCAGACCGTGCGCCGCACGCCGGGCGCTTACGCGCCGCTGATCCGGGCCGAAGCCGAGCCGCTGCCGGCCGGGCCGTTGCCGGAGCTGGTCTCGTTCGGCCGCTTCACCGGCTCCGGGCTGGTCGCCCTGCCGGGGCAGAGCCGCTCTCCGGAGGCGATCGCGGCCGATCTGGTACAGCTCGGGGCCCGGTCTCCTTCTGTCGGTGCCGACTCCCCTGATCTCGTGTCCCTGGCGCTGACCGCCGGTTCGGCCGCGCCGGACCGGATCGCGGCGGGCACCGCCATCGACGCCGGGGGACTGGTCCCGGATCTGGTGGACACCAACTCCTGGGTGCAAAACGTTGAGGACGTCGATCCGATCGAGCTGCTCGAAGTGCAGCTGTGCAACTCCACGGCGCCGTTCGTGCTGATCAGCAGGCTGCGCGGGGCCATGAAGGCGTCGCCGGGGCGGCGCAAGCACATCGTCAACGTCTCGGCCATGGAAGGCGTCTTCAGCCGTTCCTACAAGGGGCCCGGGCATCCGCACACGAACATGGCCAAGGCCGCGCTGAACATGCTGACGCGGACCAGTGCGCAGGAGATGTTCCAGACCGACGGCATCCTCATGAACAGTGTCGACACCGGTTGGATCACCGACGAGCGGCCGCATCCGGACCGGATTCGGTTGGCCGACGCGGGCTTTCACGCGCCGCTGGACCTGGTGGACGGTGCGGCGCGGGTGTACGACCCGATCGTGCGGGGGGAGCAGGGCGAGGATTTGTACGGGTGCTTCCTCAAGGACTACGCCAACGCCGGTTGGTGAGACACCCAGCCTGCTGAACAAGGCGATCATCGAACCGGGAACCGAATCGAGATCCACCGCATCCAAGCGCCATGAGAATCAACCTCACCCTGACCCGGCGCACGGCTGTGCTCGGCGTCGCCACGCTGGTCGCGGTCGGCGGCGCGGTCGCCATCGGCCTGTCCGGCAACTCGGCGGCGCCCGCGGCGAACGCCGGAACGACCGGTACGGCGATCCTGGCTCCCGCGCTGGCCGCCGACACCGGCCCGCTGGCGCCGGACGCGTTCCCGGGCATCACCGTGCGGGGCGCCGGCAAGGTCACCGGCACCCCCGAGACCGCCGGCGACGTCACATCCGCGATGAACGGTCTGGTCACGACCATGACCGCGGTCCAGAACTCGCTCAAGGCCAACCACGTCGCCGACGCCGACCAGAAGACCTCGGGGCTCGGCGTCGGCCCGGAGTACGACTATTCCAGCAGCAAGCGCACCGTCACCGGGTATCAGGCCACGGAGAACCTCACCGTGACGCTGCGCGACACCAAGGCCGCCGGCGCCACCATCTCCGCCGCCGCGGCCGCCGGCGGCGACGCCACCCAGTGGGTCGAGGAGAGCGTCAGCACTCAGCCGAACGCGGCCGCCGCGGACATGATGAAGTCGCCGGCCGCTTCGGGCGCCGCCATCGCCCCGGTGCCGATCCAGATGGGCAGCACCGACGTCACCGTGCAGGTGACCGTGGTGTTCAGCTTCAGCTGATCACTTCTGCTCGGCCAACACCCGCAGCAATCCGACCAGCGACGCCGCTGTGGCGATCTGCCCGGAGTCGATCAGCCCCGGCACCTCGCTCAGCGGCACCCACGCCACCTTCTCGGCCTCGTTCTGCTCGGTCGGCTCGCCGACGTACTCCGCGTCCCGCGCCCGGAACAGCCGGTATTCGGCCCGCAGCATCCCGCCGACCGGGTGAAAGGCCAGCAGCGGTGTGACCTCGGCCACCCGCCAGCCGGTCTCCTCCTCCACCTCGCGGCGCGCGGTCTCGGCGGGATCCTCGCCTTCCTCGATCAGCCCGGAGGGGATCTCCCACACCCACTTGTCGATCGCGAACCGGTGCCGCCACAGCAGCAGCACCTCCTCCCGGCCGTCCCGCACTCTGGTCACCACGCAGCTCGCGGCGTTGCGGGTACGCACGATGTGGTGGTCGAAGCGGGTGCCGTCGCCGAGTTCGACATCGGCCATCAGCACATCGACCCACGGGTTCTCATACACCGGCCATTCGGCGTGCACGGTCCACTGGCTGCGGCTGCGTTCCGGGCGCCCGGTGGCCGCCTGCTGAGACGGTCCGGGCTGAGGCTCTGACATGCGGTTGAGCGTAGTGGACGAGACCGGCGACACCCGGTCGGGAAACCCGATTTCGCGCCGGGCCGCGGAGCGTGTAACTTATTCCCTGCTCGCCCCAATAGCTCAGTCGGCAGAGCGTCTCCATGGTAAGGAGAAGGTCTACGGTTCGATTCCGTATTGGGGCTCAGATCACACCGGGGATCCGGTGGACACGAACGGGTGAATGTTCGTATCCACCGGATCGTCCCGATCGTTGATCGAGTGGCGGTGTAGCTCAGCCTGGTAGAGCAAGCGGCTCATAATCGCTGTGTCGCCGGTTCAAGTCCGGCCACCGCTACCGCGTCCGTGCGAACCCCTCGGCCCTGCAAGGTAAACTTGCAGGGTTGTCCATCATGAGGGCCGACCTGGGAAGGTCCGGAGCCCTCGAAGAGAAGGAAGAGGCACCCCGAAGTGGCTGCTGTCGACGTCCGGCCGAAGATCACGCTCGCGTGCACCGAGTGCAAGCGGCGCAACTACATCACCAAGAAGAACCGGCGCAACGACCCGGACCGCCTGGAGATGAAGAAGCACTGCCGCTGGTGCAACAAGCACACCCCGCACCGCGAGACCCGCTAGGGATCGCCTGCCTGTAGCTTTGGACCGCCCCGCCGACTCTGAGAACCAGAGAAGGCGCGGGCGGTTTTCCATATATACAAGGAGGCACAGGAACCATGGCGCTGGACGCCAACTTCAAGGGCCGGACCTATCCGCCCACGGCGGTGTACGAGGTCGGCCGCGAGAAGATCCGCGAGTTCGCCGACGCGATCGGCGACCCGAATCCGGCCTACCGCGATCCCGCGGTGGCGCAGGACCTCGGGCACCGCGACGTCCTGGCCCCGCCGACGTTCCCGATCGTCATCACCTGGCCGGCCGCGCTCAAGGTGATCGAGGACCCCGGCCTCGGGCTGGACTTCAGCCGGGTCCTGCACGCCGACCAGCGCTTCGTGCACACCCGCCCGATCTACGCCGACGACCAGCTGATCGCGACCGTGGTCATCGAGGACATCACCGAGCGCATGGGCCAGGGCTTCCTGAGCACCCGCACCGACCTGGCCACCGTCGAGGGCGAGCACGTGGTGTCCGGCTACTCCAAGCTCGTCGTGGTGGGGGAGCAGCCGTGATCAAGTTCGCCGACGTGGCCAAGGGCGACGAACTGCCCGCCCAGACCTTCCCGATCCGCCGCCTGGACCTGGTCAAGTACGCCGGCGCCTCCGGCGACTTCAACCCGATCCACTGGAACGAGCGCTTCGCGCAGTCGGTCGGGCTCCCCGACGTGATCGCGCACGGCATGTTCACCATGGCCGAGGCGATCCGCGTGGTCACCGACTGGTGCGGCGACCCGGGCCTGGTCGTGGAGTACTCGGTGCGCTTCACCAAGCCGGTCGTGGTGCCGGACGGCGTCGAGGCGGACTCCGGCGCGCGCGTCACCGTGACCGGCAAGATCGGCGCGATCAACGACGACGGCACGGTGCGCGTGGACCTGACCGCGACCAGCGGCGAGGAGAAGGTGCTCGGCATGGCGCGGGCCCTGGTGCGGCTGCCCTGACCTGCCGTCCCCGAACCTTTCTGACTGCTCACCAACTGTTCGGGGGCTGAGATGACGGGCGCGCCCGGCCCGGCACCCGGTACCGTGTGCTCCATGCTCGAACAGGCCTCGGCACCCCTCGCGCCCCTGACCACCCTGCGTGTGGGCGGACCGGCGCGGCGCATGGTGACCGCGACCACGGAGCAGGAGATCGTCGAGACCGTCAAGGACTGCGACGCCCGCGGTGAGCCGCTGCTGATCCTGGCCGGCGGCTCCAACCTGCTGATCGGCGACGACGGGTTCGACGGCACCGTGCTGAAGATCGCGACGACCGGCGTCACGCGCCAGAAGACGTGCTCGGGCCTGCGCCTGGGCGTCGCCGCGGGGCACGACTGGGACGCGTTCGCCGCCGAGGCGGTGTCCCTGGGCGCGGTCGGCGTCGAGGCGCTGTCCGGCATCCCCGGCTCGGCCGGCGCGACCCCGATCCAGAACGTCGGCGCCTACGGCCAGGAGGTCAGCCAGAGCATCGCCTGGATCCGCGCGCTGGACCGCCAGACCGGTGAGATCCGCGGGATGCAGTCCCGATGTCTGGAATTCGGCTATCGCGACTCGATATTCAAGAAGAACCCGGGCAAGTACGTGGTGCTGACCGTGTGGTTCGGCTTCGACCCGCCGGCCGCGACGGAGTCCGAGCGCCTGTCCGCCCCGATCCGCTACGCCGAACTGGCGCGCGCGCTCGGGGTCGCGGAGGGCGACCGCGTTCCGCTGGCCGAAGTGCGCGACGCGGTGCTGAAACTGCGCGCCGCCAAGGGCATGGTCCTGGACGCCGCCGACCACGACACCTGGTCGGCCGGCTCGTTCTTCACCAATCCGGTGCTGGATCCGGACGCCTTCGAGGCCCTCGCGGCGCGGGCCGCCGCGGTCCCGCCGCGTTTCCCGGCGGCCGGCGACCGGGTGAAGACCTCCGCCGCCTGGCTGATCGAGCAGGCCGGCTACCCGAAGGGCTACGGCAAGGGCCCGGCGACGCTGTCCACGAAGCACACTCTGGCCTTGACCAACCGTGGGTCGGCTGCCGCCTCCGACGTTCTGGGCTTGGCTCGGGAGATCCGGGACGGCGTCCGCGACCGGTTCGGCGTCGAGCTCGTCCCCGAGCCGGTATTGGTCAGCGCGGCACTGTAATAAGCGGCACTGTAAGAGAACGAGAAGGCCGGTGGGCGATCGAGTCACCCACCGGCCTGGTGTCTTTCCACGACTTACGACGTGGGCGCCGCGCTCAGGTCGTAGATGGTGACGCCGTCCACGGTCTGCGCTGTGTAGTGGGCCTTGACCCACGCGCCGATCGCACCGCCCATGTCGGCACCGCCGTTCGCCTGCCCGCCGACCCCGCCGCCGATGTAGTAGTGGATCTTGTGCTGGGCCACATAGGCCTGGAACCGGGCCAGCGTCGGCGAGGGGTCGGAGCCGTTGAAGCCGCCGATCGCCATCACCGCGTCGCCGGTGGCCAGCTGGTAGCCGGCGGCGTTCTGGGCGCCGACCGCCGCGGCGGCCCAGCGGTAGCTGGACGCGTCCTGCTTGAGCAGCGCCTGGATCTGCGCGCCGGGGGTGCTGGCGTCGAGCAGGTTGCCCATGCCGCCGTTGCCCTCGGGGCCGCCGACGAAGGCGCCGCCGGGGAAGACGGCGCCGTTCTGCGCGCCGCCGCCCTGCGGGGTGCCGGGCATCTGGGCTGCGCCCGGCGGAAGGCCGCCCTGCTGGGCCGAACCGCCGGGAGGCTGGTTGTTCGCGCCCTGATTGCCACCGGGGAACCGGCCGTTCTGGCCACCGCCGGGGAACTGCCCGTTCCGACCGCCCTGGATTCCACCGGCTCCCGCGCGGCTGAAGATGCGGATACCGCCGCCGCCACCGGGCCCGCGGGCGCCGGCCGGACCGGCCGAGGGGATCGAACCGCTGTGGGCGGTTCCGGTGGTCGCGACGGCGTAGGCCGCCGGTCCCAGCAGGGCCGCACCTATGCCGAGCGTCAGTGCCGCCCAGCGCAGGGCCTTGCCGAAGGTGCCGGTCGTCGGTGCGGTCGCGGCAACGGCCGGATCGGCATCGGTATCGGTATCGGCATCGGTCTCGACATCAGCGTCGACACCGGCACCGTTCTCGACCGACCCCGACCTCCCGCCGATCCTCCCCGCCACCATCGGCCCGACCAGCAGCAGCACCGCCGCGACCGCACCGACGCCCGCGACCGCGAACCGCAGCCACCCGTTCCAGTCCGCCGTCCGCGCCAGCAGCTCGAAGCCCCACCACGCCGTCACGCCGACCGCCGCCGCGAGCCCGATGCGGGCCGCCAGCTCAGAGCGCCGGGCCCACAGCAGCCCGCCGCCGATACCGATCGTGACCGCGATGAGCGGGGCGAGAACGATCGTGTAGTAGGGGTGGAAGATGCCCTTCATGTAGCTGAAGACGGCCGCCGTGCTCAGCAGCGACAGGCCCCATGCCAGCAGAGCGGCCCGCGCGTGGTCGGTGCGGCGCGCGCGTCCGGCCGCCCACAGCCCGACGACGAACAGCACCAGCGCCGCCGGCAGCAGCCAGCTGATCTGGCTGCCGATCTCGTCATTGAACATGCGCCGCCAGCCGAGGCTCTGGGCGAAGCCGCCGGGTCCGCCCACGAACCCGAGCTCCCGCCCGTTCGGGCCGGCGGGCCCGCCGATCATCTGATTGCCGGTCACAGCGGTCTGGCCGAGGGCGTCGCCGATGTTCCGCCTCGCCCCGCCGCCGACGCTCCCGATCTCGTTGCCGGTCAGCCGGCCGAAGCCGTTGTAGCCGAAGGTCAGCTCCAGGAAGCTGTTGTGCTGTGACCCGCCGACGTACGGCCGCGAAGACGCGGGCGTCAGCTGCACGATCGCGACCCACCACCCGGCGCTCACCACGATCGCGAGGCCGGCGGCCAGCACCTGCCACAGCCGCCGGGGGAAGCGTCCCGGCCCGGTCGCCAGGTAGACGGCGGTCAGCGCCGGCAGGATCAGGAAGGCTTGCAGGGTCTTGGTGAGGAACGCGAAGCCGATCAGCGTCCCGGCCAGGAGCAGCCATCGAGTGCTGCCGTTCTCCTGCGCACGCACGACCGCGTAGACGGCCAGCGTCAGCAGCAGGGTCAGCAACGCGTCGGGGTTGTTGAACTTGAACATCAGCACCGCGACCGGCGTGACGGCCAGGGCGGAGGCCGCCAGCAGGCCGGCGCCGGCTCCCAGCGCAGCCCCGCGCGACCTGGTGAGCACCCGCTTGACCGCCATGTACACGACGCCGCACGTCGCCACGCCCATCAGCGCCTGCGGCAGCAACATCGACCACGAACTGAACCCGAAGATCCGGCCCGAGATCGCCATCGCCCACAACGCCGCCGGCGGCTTGTCGACGGTGATGGAGTTCCCGGCGTCCAGCGATCCGAAGAGCATCGCCTTCCAGCTCTTGGTCCCGGCCTGCGCCGCCGCCGCGTAGAAGGAGTTCGCCCAGCGGGAGGCCGACAAGTCCCACAGATAGAGGACGGCGGCGGCCACCAACAACGCCAGCAGGCTCGGCCGCGCCCAGCGCGGATCATCGTCGGGCCCTCGCCACAACCGGCTGAAGCGTCCGCCGTCTCCCGCAGCCGTCGCGGGCGGACCGACCTCGTACACGACTTCCGATGTGGGGGAGATCGCGCTCATGACAGCTCTCCAGAGTTCTGAGCCGCCGGGATAGCGGTCTCGTAGTCGGACGAGGCGTGGTGCCTCGGATGGAAGACCCAGGCGCGCAGCAGCACGAATCGGGCCAGGGTGGACAGGCCGTTGGCGACGACGAGGGCTATCAGTTCGACGCCCCGCGAGGGTCGGTGCACCCCGCCGTGCACGGCCGCCAACGTCCCGCTGGACAGCACCAGGCCGATGGCGAACGCCACCAAACCGCCCACCTGGTCGCGGAGTGCGTTACGGCTGCCGGTGACGCCGAAGGTGAAGCGTCGGTTGGCCGCCGTGTTGGCCACGGCGGTGACGCCCAACGCGACGGCGTTCGCCGCGAACGCGCCCAGCGGCGCCCGCAGGAGCACGTACAACAGCAGATACGCGAGCGTGGACAGCACACCGATGGTCGCGAACACCGGCACCTGCCACCGCAATCCAGCCGGCGGATCGACCGCTCGCACCCTCGCTCTCACCGGCGCTCCGGAAGAAGACCGCAAAGACGCCTTCGCCACGCGCCACATCCCTTTCAGATCGCCCACCGCGGTCTTCACGATGTCCACCCGCGAATCCGGGTCGTCGACCCAGTCCACCGGCACCTCGTGAATCCGCAACCCCGACCGCTCGGCCAGCAGCAGCAACTCGGTGTCGAAGAACCACTCCTCGTCCTGGACCCGCGGCAGCAGCGCCTGCACCACCTCGGTCCTGGCGGCTTTGAAGCCGCACTGCGCGTCCGAGAACCGGGCCGCCATGGTGGTGCGTAGCAGGAGGTTGTAGGTGCGTGAGATGAGCTCGCGCTTCGGACCCCTCGCCACCGCGCTGCCGCGCGCCAACCGCGATCCGATGGCCAGATCCGAGTGGCCGCTCAACAACGGTGCCACCAACGGCAGGAAGGCGTTGAGGTTGGTAGACAGGTCGACGTCCATGTACGAGACGACATCCGCATCCGAGGCGGACCACACGGCACGCAGCGCGCGTCCCCGCCCCTTCAGATCGAGATGTACGGCCCGCACTCCGCTGAGTTCCCGCTCCAGCCGTGCGGCCACAGCCCACGTGCCGTCGGTCGAAGCGTTGTCGGCCACGGTGATGCGAAACGGATAGGGCAGGTTCTCCACGAGATACCGGTGCAGCCGCCGCACGCTGGCTTCCAGCACATGCTGCTCGTTGTAGACGGGCACCACGACTTCGACCAGTCGCCGACGTGCCCCGTCCGTCGTCCCGGCGCCGGGGCTGTCCGGCGGTTCGCGTTCGGTGAGAGCGGTTGCGTTCATGGGGATGACGGTGTCGGCGGGGGGTGGGAGGTGAATGAGGCTTCGATGAAGCCGGGATGAGAATGGATCCGCTCACGTGTACCGACGCGGAAGCGACTCGAACGACCGCGCGCCGCCTAACGATCGCGGTCGCGACAAGCCCGACCGCGACAAGCCCGACGACCTGTCACCAGCCTCCGGTCCCCGGCATCCGCAACCGGGCGACCGCCCCCACGCCGTCCAGCGCGGCCTCCAAGCTGACCGCCCCGCCGGCCTCCCGCACAGCCCGCGCCGCGATCGCCAGCCCCAGCCCCGACCCCGGCATGGCCCGGGCGCTCGGCGACCGCCAAAACCGCTCAAAAACATGCGGCAACTCTTCCGGCGCGATCCCGGGCCCCCGATCCCGCACCGTCAGCTCACCGCGCGCCAGCCGCACATCAACCTCTGAACCCGCCGGCGCGAACTTCACCGCGTTATCGAGCAAGTTCACCACCGCACGCTCCAACGCCGCCGCGTCGCCGTGGGTGAACCACGGTTCCACCTCGGCGTCGATCGTCACGGCCTTCTCGCCCGCCGTCGCCCGTGCCGCTCCACGCGGCCGGACCCGCTCCACGGCGTTCTCCACCACCTCATGCAGGGCGACCGGACTCGTCGTCGCCGGTGCCGTCTGCTCCGGTCGGGCGAGCTCCAACAGGTCGGCGATCAACACCGTCAGCTCCCGCATTTGGGTACGCGCGCCGGCGAGCAGCTCTGTCTGCTTCCCATCCGGCAACGGCCGTCCCGACTCCTCTGAGCGGATCAACAAGTCGATGGCGGTCCGCAACGACGTCAATGGTGTCCGCAGCTCATGGCCCGCGTCGTCCACCAACCGCTTCTGCTCGTCCCGTGACGCCTGCAAGGCCGCGGTCATCGCGTTGAAAGACTGCGACAGCCGCGCGATCTCGTCGTTCCCCGACACCGGCATGCGCACGCTGAGGTCCTCGGTCCGCGCCACGTGCTCGACCGCTCCGGTCAGATGGTCGACCGGCCGCAACGCCGCGCGGGCGACCATGACGCCCGCCGCTGTGGCGCCGCCGATGCCCAGCACCGAGACCACGCCCAACAGCCACGCCAGGCTGTTCAGCGAGTCGTCGACAGATTGGTACGACTGCGCCTTCAGGTAGACGCCCTGGTTCGCCGGCGCCGGGACGATCTCGACCCGCACCGAGCGCCCGTTCACGTCGACCCCGTCGCGCCAGGACTTCTCGGTGGGCGGCAGGCCGGTCATCCGCAGGTCGCCGGGTTGGTCTCGGGTCTGTACGGAATCGAGGACCGGGCATCGGGTGCCGCCGTCCGCGCTCACAAAGGTCAGACTGATCATCGGAGCCTGGTGGAAGACCGCGTTCCCGGGACCGGGGTGGTTCAAATGAACATCGCAGGGATTCAGCGGCAACTGTTCTATACAAGATTCCGGTAGTGGGCTGAAGGGATCGCCGCAGAGCCTGATCTTCTGCGGAGGCCTGGGAACCTCCTGACCGTCGATGGACTTGTCCATCTGCTGATACGACAGGGCCCGCACTGCGAACCACGACACCAACGCCACAGTCGCGATCGCCACCGTGACCGCCACCGCGCTCAACAACGCCAGCCGCGACCGCAGCGGAAGCTGCCGCATCATCGCGGGGTACCTGCTGTATGCGGTGCGTTGTTCGAGCCCGCGGCAGCCCTGCCGTTCCCGTTACTCACAGCACGCAGTGCGTACCCCACCCCACGCACTGTCTGAATCAGCCGCGGCAACCCCTCGATCTCAGTCTTCTTCCGCACGTACATCACGTACACATCGAGCGAGTTCGACGCCGGCTCGAAGTCGAAGCCCCACACCGCCCGCAGAATCTGCTCGCGCGTCAACGCCTGCCGGGGATGCGCCAGGAACATCTCCAAGAGCAGATACTCCGTCCGAGTGAGTTCGATCGGGTGACCAGCCCGCGTCACTTCCCGGGTGAGCGTGTCCATCCGCAGGTCCTCATACGCGAGCAGGTGATCGCCATGTCCGCCGCCCGCTCCCCGCGCCCCACCATCCGCAGCACCCTCTGTGCTCAACGCCCCACGCCGCAACAACGCCCTGACCCGCGCCAGCAGCTCATCCAGCTCGAACGGCTTCGCCAGATAGTCGTCGGCCCCCGCATCGAGCCCCGCCACGCGGTCGCCCGTCAAATCGCGCGCGGTAAGCATCAGCACCGGAAGAGCCGGATACGCCGCGCGTAGCCGCCGGCAAGCGGTCAGCCCGTCCATCCCCGGCATCAGCACGTCCAGCACCACCAGGTCCGGCCGCTCGCGCTCGACCTCGGCGATCCCCGCACGGCCATCGCCGGCGGTGCGCACCGCATAACCCTCGAATTCCAGGCTGGAGGCGAGCACGGCGCGGATGCCCGGTTCGTCGTCGACGACCAGGACGTCGGCGACGCCCGCCGACTGTGAACCGGCGCCACCGGAGGGCGAAGAAGGCACGGAAGAGCTCACGCTCATCACTATCAGTGCCTCCGATGAGGAATGTCTGAGAACCGGTCAGGCGAGCCGGCTCAGCTCTGTTGACGGCTAAGTTAGTGACTGCTAACTTACTCCCCATGAGCCCCCGCATGAGCGCCGAAGAACGTCGCGAACAAGTGATCCGCGCCGCGGTCGCCGAGTTCGCGATCCGCGGACTGGAGGGCACCTCGACCGGCGACATCGCCAAGCGGGTCGGGGTCTCCCAGCCCTACCTGTTCCGGTTGTTCCCGACTAAGCGTGATCTGTTCATCGCCGCCGTGCAGCGCGGGGTCGAGCGGATCCGCACCGAGTTCTCGCGGGTCGCCGAGGGCAAGTACGGCGCCGAGGCGCTGGCCGCGATGGGTGAGGCGTACCAGGACCTGCTCTTGCAGGACAGCGAGCTGCTCGGTATGCAGATGCAGCAGTTCGCCGCGTGCCACGATCCCGAGGTGCAGGCCGCGGTGCGGCGCAACATGCAGGAACTCTGGCAGCACGTCGAGAACGTGACCGGGGCCCCGATCGAGATTCGCGTGGACTTCTTCGCCAAGGGCATGCTCTGCAACATGATCGCCGCGGTGGGCGGTGTCGGCGCCGGCGGCGACGGCGGCGCCCCGATGTGGCAGTCGATCATCGATGTGATGCAGAACGACGTGGCGCCGAACCCCGACGCCGACGCCGACGCCGACGCCGAAGCCGAAGCCGAAGCCGAAGCCGCAGACGCCGGCAGCCCTCGCGAAGCAGCCTACGCGGCCTACGTGGAGCGGGCGTTCGCCAGCTTCCGCCAAACCTGACCGAACCCAGCGGCCGGCAGGGCCGGCTTTTCCGCACCTCGCAAAGTTAGTGACCGATTACTACCAAAAGAAGTTAGTGACTGCTAACTCACCAAACAGGGGAGAATCACCATGAGCACCGCAACCACCTCGAACCCACCGAGCAACGCCGGCCAAAACCTCCGAACTGCCGCGGCCGCCACCATCGGCCATCCCCTCCGCACCTTCCTCATCACCTCCGTCGCCATGTTCATGGCCCAGCTCGACAACCTCGTCGTCAGCATCGCCCTGCCCTCCATCCGCGAGTCGCTCCACGCCGGCCTGTCCGGCTTGCAATGGACCGTCTCCGCCTACACCCTCACCTTCGCCGTCTTCCTCCTCACCGGCTCGACCCTCGGCGATCGCTTCGGGCGCCGGAACCTCTTCGTCGCAGGCCTCGCCGTCTTCACCGCCGCCTCCGTCGTCTCCGCCCTCGCCCCGAACATCGGCGTCCTGATCGTCGCGCGCGCCGTGCAAGGCCTCGGCGGCGCCGTCATCGTCCCGCTGAGCCTGACTCTGCTCTCTGCGAGCGTCCGCCCCGAGAAGCGCGGCGCCGCAGTCGGTGCGTGGGGCGCGATCGGCGGCCTGGCCGTGGCGCTCGGGCCGGTGATCGGCGGCGCCGTCGTGGAAGCCTCGTCGTGGCAGTGGATCTTCTGGGTCAACGTGCCGCTCGGCGTCATCCTGCTGCCGCTGGCCTGGTTCGGCCTGACCGAGAGCCGCGGCTCCGCGCGCCGGCTGGACGTGGTCGGCACCGTGCTGGCCACCGGCGGTCTGCTGGGCGTCGTGCTGGGCCTGATCCGCGGCGGGGACGCCGGCTGGACCACGCCGCTGGTGCTGACCGGCTTCCTCGCCGGCGGTGCGCTGCTGGTCGCGTTCGTGGTCTGGGAGCTGCGCACCGACGCGCCGATGGTGCCGATGCACCTGTTCCGCGGCCGCTCCTTCCCCCTGGTCAACCTCAGCGCCCTGCTGATGTCCTTCGGGATGTTCGGCGCGGTCTTCTTCCTGTCGCAGGTGTTCCAGACCGCCTTCGGCGACTCGCCGCTGGCCTCCGGTGTCCGGGTGCTGCCGTGGACCGGCATGCCGATGCTGGTGGCGCCGATCGCCGGCATCCTGTCCGACCGGATCGGCGGCAAGTGGATCGTCACCGTGGGCCTGGGCCTGCAGGCGATCGCACTGACCTGGATAGCCGCGGTCATGAGCACCACCGTCCCCTACACCGACCTGCTCCCGGCGTTCATCATCGGCGGCACCGGCATGGCGATGTTCTTCGCCCCGATCGCGAACCTGGTCCTCGGCTCGGTCCAGCGGCACGAGGAGGGCATCGCCTCCGGCGTCAACAACACCCTGCGAGAACTCGGCGGAGTGCTGGGCATAGCGGTGATGGGTGCGGTCTTCTCCGCCAACGGCGGCTACGGCCCCACCGCGACCGAGTCCGCGCCCCAGCACTTCATGGACGGCCTGATCCCGGCGGTCGCCACCGGTGCCGCGGTCCTGGCGCTGGCGACGCTGGCGATGTGGCTGGTGCCCGGCCGGCGTCCGGCGACCACCGCCGGAACCGCTATCGACTCGGAGGTGACGCAGGCCTCCGAGGCGCAGCAGGAAGCCGAATACGTAACCTTGTAGCCGTCCCGAGATCAGCCGGCGCCGCACCGAGCTCCGAGGAGCGAGGTGGGCGCCGGCTTCTCACATGCTGACAGCGGCCGAGAAATCCGTTGGCTCCGAACCATCCGTTATCAAGCCCCAAAGGATCAAAAGCCCGCAGCGACCGCGCAAGCGATCGCCACGGGCTCCGAGTCCGGGAGAGCGGCGGCTCAGCGCGCCTCGCCCAGCAGCTTCTGCATCCGCGACACACCCTCGACCAGGTCCGCGTCGCTGAGCGCGTAGGACAGCCGCAGATACCCCGGTGTCCCGAACGCTTCGCCGGGCACGACGGCCACCTCGGCCTCGTCCAGGATCAGCGCGGCCAGCGCGACCGAGCTCTCCGGCCGCTGGCCCCGGATCTCCTTGCCGAGCAGGCCCTTCACCGACGGGTACACGTAGAACGCGCCCTGCGGCTCCGGGCACACCACGCCGGGGATCTCGTTCAGCATCCGCACGATGGTCTGCCGGCGCCGGTCGAAGGCCAGCTTCATCTCGGCCGCCGCCTCCAGATCGCCGGACACCGCGGCCAGCGCCGCGACCTGCGCCACATTGGAGACGTTCGAGGTGGCGTGCGACTGCAGGTTGGTGGCGGCCTGCACCACGTCGACCGGGCCGATCAGCCACCCGACGCGCCAGCCGGTCATCGCATAGGTCTTCGCCACGCCGTTGACGATCACCGTGCGGTCGGCCAGTTCCGGCACCGCGTGCAGGATCGAGGTGAAGCGGGCGTCGCCGTAGACCAAGTGCTCGTAGATCTCGTCGGTCAGCACCCACAGGCCGTTGTCCAGGGCCCACCGGCCGATCGCCTCGACCTGCTCGGGGCTGTACACCGCGCCGGTCGGGTTCGACGGCGAGACGAACAGCAGAACCTTGGTGCGCTCGGTGCGCGCCGCCTCCAGCTGCTCCACCGAGGCCAGGTAGCCGGTGGTCTCGTCGGTGACCACGTCCACCGGCACGCCGCCGGCCAGCCGGATCGCCTCGGGGTAGGTGGTCCAGTACGGCGCCGGCACGATGACCTCGTCGCCCGGGTCCAGCAGCGTGGCGAAGGCGTTGTAAATGGCCTGCTTGCCGCCGTTGGTGACCAGCACCTGGTTCGCCGAGACCGACACGCCCGAATCGCGCAGCGTCTTGTGCGCGATCGCCTCCTTCAGCTCCGGCAGGCCCCCGGCCGGGGTGTACTTGTGGAACCTCGGGTTGGCCGCGGCCGCGATCGCCGCCTCGACGATGTAGTCCGGGGTCGGGAAGTCCGGCTCGCCGGCGCCGAAGCCGACCACCGGGCGGCCCGCGGCCTTCAGGGCCTTGGCCTTGGCGTCCACGGCCAGGGTCGCGGACTCGGCGATGGCGCCGACGCGCCGGGAGATGCGGTTCTTCGCTGGGTGCGCTTCAGAGGAGGAGGGAGCGGCGGAGGCTGTCATGTCCCTATCGTCCCACCGCCGGGGCGGTGCCCGGTGCGATGTTCCACGAACGGAGACGTCCGGGGGACGTCATGAAACGTTCGCAGACGTCTGGGGCGGTCCGCGACACGTGTGAACGTGGCCTGAGCCGAACCCGTTCGCAATCCGGCGCGCGTGTCCCGTACACTCTCGATCGGCGGATTCCCCTTCCCGACCTCGGCGAGGTAGGTTTGTGGAACACGCTTAGGCATAGGGTCGTAGCTCAATTGGCAGAGCAGCGGTCTCCAAAACCGCAGGTTGGGGGTTCAAGTCCCTCCGGCCCTGCTTAGGCGCCCAGGAAAGCCCTTCACCCGGGCTTCCTGGGCGCGTAGCGTGTTCGCGGGAAGGATCTGATCGCGATCTTTTCCGCGCCGCCCGCCACTATCTCGAGACCGTGATGAGGACCAGGTGACCGAGACGAGCTCGACCCCCGCGACGTCGAAGTCGGACCGCGGCCGCGGCGCGGACCGCCGCCCTGAGCGCCGCCGGTCCCCGCTGGGCCGCCTGGGTCTGTTCTACCGGCAGATCATCGCCGAGCTGCGCAAGGTGGTCTGGCCGACGCGCAACGAGCTGACGACCTATACGACGGTGGTCATCGTGTTCGTCGCGATCGTCGTCGGGATCGTGGCTACGCTGGACTTCGGGTTCAGCAAACTGGTGTTGTGGGTGTTCGGCTGATCAGCCGCCACCACCCGGCACACCCCTAAGCAAAGGAAGTATGAGCGACCGTGTCTGAGACCTACGGAGACCTCGAGGACGCGACTGTTCTCGTGGAGAACGACGACGACGAGGCCTTCGAGCCCGAGTCCGGGGCCGAGGTCGCCGATTCCGCCGCCGCGTCCGCTGACGAGCAGGCCGAGCCGACCGGGGAGTCCGAGGAGTCCGGGGAGTCCGGGTCCGAGTCGGACGCGGAGTCCGGCGCGGCCGAGCCCGGCAGCACCGAGGCCGTCGAGGAGTTCCGCGAGGCCCTGCGGCGCGCGCCCGGCGAGTGGTACGTGATCCACAGCTACGCCGGATACGAGAACCGGGTCAAGCAGAACCTGGAGACCCGCATGACGACCCTCAACATGGAGGAGTTCATCTTCCAGGTCGAGGTGCCGATGGAAGAGGTCGTCGAGATCAAGGGCGGCCAGCGCAAGCGGGTCAAGCGGAACAAGTTCCCCGGGTACGTGCTGGTCCGGATGGACCTGACCAACGAGTCCTGGGGCGTGGTGCGCAACACCCCCGGCGTCACCGGGTTCGTCGGGAACGCGCACGAGCCGTTCCCGCTGACCCTGGACGAGGTCGTGAAGATCCTGCTGGAGGAGCAGCCCGAGGAGGTCAGCGGCAAGCAGAAGGCGCCGGCCGAGGTCAAGGTGCTGGACTTCGAGGTGGGCGACTCGGTGACCGTGATCGACGGCCCGTTCGCCACACTGCAGGCCACGATCAACGAGATCAACGCCGACTCGCAGAAGGTCAAGGGCCTGGTGGAGATCTTCGGCCGGGAGACCCCGGTCGAGCTGAGCTTCAACCAGATCCAGAAGAACAGCTGATCATCGATCGAGATTTCAGACAGCTCCCCGGCGTCCCGTATGCTGGGGAGCTGTTGCCTCCTCGGCAACCACTTCACCGCCGTGCCCTTGGTAGGGGTTATCGGCGTCGTCTAGCGAAAGAGACACGGGCATGCCCCCCAAGAAGAAGCTCACCGCGGTCATCAAGCTGCAGATCAAGGCCGGTATGGCGAACCCGGCCCCGCCCGTCGGCCCGGCGCTGGGTCAGCACGGCGTGAACATCATGGAGTTCTGCAAGCAGTACAACGCGGCGACCGAGGCCCAGCGCGGTCAGGTCATCCCGGTCGAGATCTCGGTGTTCGAGGACCGGTCGTTCACGTTCATCACCAAGACCCCGCCGGCGGCGAAGCTGATCCTGAAGGCCGCGGGGATCGACAAGGGCTCGGGCGTCCCGCAGAAGGACAAGGTCGCGACCCTGTCGCAGGCCCAGGTCCGGGAGATCGCCGAGACCAAGATGCCGGACCTGAACGCCAACGACGTCGAGGCCGCGATGAAGATCATCGCCGGCACCGCCCGTTCGATGGGCGTCATCGTCGCCGACAGCTGAGCCGACAACTCAAGACCGCACCACGTGGCAGAGCCGAGCGCGGCTCGTGAAGACCACAACTCACCATAAGTAGGAGAGCAGCAATGAAGCGCAGCAAGGGCTACCGCAACGCCGCGGCCAAGATCGACGCCGACGAGGTCTACGCCCCGCTGGCCGCGATCCGGCTGGCCAAGGAGACCTCGGTCACCAAGTTCGACAGCTCGGTCGAGGTCTCGATGCGGCTGGGCATCGACCCGCGCAAGGCCGACCAGATGGTCCGCTCCACCGTCGTGCTGCCGCACGGCACCGGCAAGACCGCCCGCGTGCTGGTCTTCGCCCAGGGCGAGAAGGCCGAGCAGGCCCGCGAGGCCGGCGCGGACATCGTCGGCGCCGACGAGCTGATCGACGAGGTGGCCAAGGGCCGCCTGGACTTCGACGCGGTCGTGGCCACCCCTGACCTGATGGGCAAGGTCGGCCGCCTCGGCCGGGTCCTGGGCCCGCGCGCCCTGATGCCGAACCCGAAGACCGGCACCGTGACGGCGGACGTCGTCAAGGCGGTCAACGACATCAAGGGCGGCAAGATCGAGTTCCGCGCCGACCGGCACTCGAACCTGAACTTCATCATCGGCAAGGTGTCGTTCTCCGAGCAGCAGCTCGCCGAGAACTACGCCGCGGCGCTGGAGGAAGTGCTGCGGGTGAAGCCGAACGCGTCCAAGGGCCGGTACCTGAAGAAGATCACCTTCGCGACGACGATGGGTCCTGGGATCAACGTCGACGCCAACCGGGTGCGGAACGTCGCGGCCGACGACGAGTCGTGAGCAGCGCCGAGTAGGCAGCAGAAAGCCCCCGCTTCGGCGGGGGCTTTCGCGTGCGGCGAAAACAGGAAGCGGCGGGTCCGGCTCTCCGGTGGTCAAAGCACGCGCCTACGGCGTGTTACTCTTGACGTCAGCCGAAGACCGCTGGTCGCTGATCCGAGCCGAACGGCCCGGACCAGTCGAAGGCCTCCATCACGGAGCGACCCGCCGAGGCGCGATAAGTGAAGCAGCTCCCGCATCCGGGCCCCACTCGGATCGGTCGTGATTGTGGACGCCCGCGCTTTGTGCGCCGGGCGTTTTGTTGTTTAACGGAGGCACGACGTCGGCTCGGACACCCCGGAAGGAGGCCCGTATGGCGAGGCCTGACAAGGCGGCCGCGGTCGCCGAGATCGCGGATCACTTCCGCGACTCGAACGCCGCCGTGCTGACCGAGTACCGCGGGCTCACCGTCGCGCAGCTCAAGGAACTCCGCCGCGCGCTCGGTGCGACCACGCAGTACGCCGTGGTGAAGAACACGCTGACCAAGGTCGCCGCCCGGGAGGCCGGGATCGACGGCCTCGACGAGGCGGCCCTGAAGGGCCCGTCGGCCATCGCCTTCATCAAGGGCGATCCGGTCGAGGCGGCCAAGGGTCTGCGTGACTTCGCCAAGGCGAACCCCCTTCTGGTGATCAAGGGCGGGGTGATGGAGGGCAAGACCCTCTCCCCGACCGACATCACCAAGCTCGCGGACCTGGAGTCCCGCGAGGTTCTGCTGGCCAAGGCGGCCGGCGCGATGAAGGCGTCCCTCGCGAACGCGGCGGCGCTCTTCCAGGCTCCTCTGTCGAAGGCCGTCCGCACCGTGGACGCGCTCTCGGCGCAGAAGTCGGCCGACGCCTGATAGGCACCCGGCACAACCGAGCTAGACCCCCCTTAGAGAAAGGACGCCTATCATGGCGAAGCTCAGCAACGACGAGCTGCTCGAGGCTTTCAAGGAGATGACGCTGATCGAGCTCTCCGAGTTCGTGAAGCTGTTCGAGGACACCTTCGACGTCAAGGCCGCCGCCCCGGTCGCCGTGGCCGCCGCCGGCGGTCCGGCCGCCGCCGCCGCCGAGGAGGTCGTGGAGCAGGACGAGTTCGACGTCATCCTGGAGTCCGCCGGCGAGAAGAAGATCCAGGTCATCAAGGTCGTGCGCGAGCTGACCTCGCTGGGTCTGAAGGAAGCCAAGGACCTGGTGGACGGCGCCCCGAAGCCGGTTCTGGAGAAGGCCACCAAGGAGGCCGCCGAGAAGGCCAAGGCCGCCCTGGAAGAGGCCGGCGCCGGCGTCACCGTCAAGTAAGTCCTCGCTCGCTGCGAAGCTTGCTACACGAAGGCCCCCGGGATCTCCCGGGGGCCTTCCGCTTCCCGCGTGACCTGCGTGGTCCCCGCGCGCGACGGCGGGGCCCGGCGCGCCCGCCATCAGAGACGCGCCGCCGCACCCCTTGACGTAGGCGCAGCTACGCGGGATTCTGCGGTACGTCAGCTACATACGCCGCACCCCCCGGCCGCAGGCAGCGCGAGGCATCGGCCGGGAAGCGAAAAGGTGCGAAGGACAGGCCCGGCCCCCGTGTCGGCGGCGACAACCGTCGGTCGGCCCGGCTAGTCTGTCCGTCTGTCGCCCGACGCGTCGGTCCCCTCCCGGACCCGCGGCACGAGGCCTATTCAGGCACGGGTTGGACAGGCGTGGCCAACGCGGCTACACTGTTCGTTTGCGCTGCCTTTCTGCATGCCTCTGACCGCCAACGGGTGCGCGAAACCCCCTCGACCTATCGGTGCCAGTGCCCCAGACACTGCCACTGACCAGGGGTTTCGCCGGATCCGCGGCGGGGTAGGGATACAGGTTCACCGGGTAGCGCTAAGGACAGCCATGTCCAGTCCGAGCCCCGGAAGGACCCCTCTTGGCCGCCTCGCGCACCGCCCAGAACATCACTAAGAACGCCGCCCGCCGCATCTCCTTCGCGAAGATCAAAGAGCCGCTCGAGGTTCCGAACCTGCTCGCGCTGCAGACGGAGTCCTTCGACTGGCTCGTCGGCAACGCGACCTGGAAGGCCCGTGTGGCCGCGCAGCAGGCCGCGGGCCTTGACGTGCCCACCGCCTCCGGTCTGGAGGAGATCTTCGAGGAGATCTCCCCGATCGAGGACTTCCAGGGCACCATGTCGCTGACGTTCCGCGACCACCGCTTCGAGCCCGCGAAGTACTCCATCGACGAGTGCAAGGACCGCGACTTCACCTACGCCGCGCCGCTGTTCGTGACCGCCGAGTTCACGAACAACGAGACCGGCGAGATCAAGAGCCAGACCGTGTTCATGGGCGACTTCCCGCTCATGACCAACAAGGGCACCTTCATCATCAACGGCACCGAGCGCGTCGTGGTGACCCAGCTGGTGCGCTCGCCGGGCCTGTACTTCTCCAAGGACATCGACAAGACCTCCGACAAGGACGTCTTCAACGCCAAGGTGATCCCCAGCCGCGGCGCGTGGCTGGAGTTCGAGATCGACAAGCGCGACATGGTCGGCGTCCGCGTCGACCGCAAGCGCAAGCAGCACGTCACCGTGCTCCTGAAGGCCCTGGGCTGGGACGACGCCCGGATCCTGGAGGAGTTCGGCGAGTACGAGTCCATGCGCCAGACCCTGGAGAAGGACCACACCGCCGGGCAGGACGAGGCGCTGCTGGACATCTACCGCAAGCTGCGCCCGGGCGAGCCGCCGACCCGCGAGGCCGCCCAGACCCTGCTGGACAACCTGTACTTCAACCCCAAGCGCTACGACCTGGCCAAGGTCGGGCGGTACAAGCTGGACAAGAAGCTGGGCCTGGCCAGCGGCATCGACAACACGGTGCTGACCGAGGACGACATCGTCGCCGCGATCAGGTTCCTGGTGAAGCTGCACGCCGGCGAGACCGAGATGGACCCGCAGGTCCCCGGCGCGCCGACGGTCGTGGTCGAGGAGGACGACATCGACCACTTCGGCAACCGCCGGCTGCGCAGCGTCGGCGAGCTGATCCAGAACCAGGTCCGCACCGGCCTGGCCCGGATGGAGCGCGTGGTCCGCGAGCGCATGACCACGCAGGACGTCGAGGCCATCACCCCGCAGACGCTGATCAACATCCGGCCGGTCGTCGCCTCCATCAAGGAGTTCTTCGGCACCAGCCAGCTGTCGCAGTTCATGGACCAGACCAACCCGCTGTCCGGCCTGACCCACAAGCGCCGGCTGAACGCGCTGGGCCCCGGCGGCCTGTCCCGCGAGCGGGCCGGCTTCGAGGTGCGCGACGTGCACCCCTCGCACTACGGCCGGATGTGCCCGATCGAGACCCCGGAAGGGCCGAACATCGGCCTGATCGGCTCGCTGGCCTCCTACGGCCGGATCAACGCCTTCGGGTTCATCGAGACCCCGTACCGCAAGGTGGTCGACGGCCGGGTCACCGACCACATCGACTACCTGACGGCCGACGAGGAGGACCGCTACGTCGTGGCCCAGGCCAACGCCCCGGTCACCGATGAGGGCTCCTACCTCGACGAGCGCGTGCTGTGCCGCCGCAAGGGCGGCGAGATCGAGATGATGACGCCGGGCGACATCGACTACATGGACGTCTCGCCGCGCCAGATGGTGTCGGTGGCCACGGCCATGATCCCGTTCCTGGAGCACGACGACGCCAACCGCGCGCTGATGGGCGCGAACATGATGCGCCAGGCCGTGCCGCTGCTGCAGTCGGACTCCCCGTACGTGGGCACCGGCATGGAGTACCGGGCCGCGGTCGACGCCGCCGACGTGGTGCTGGCCGAGAAGCCCGGCGTGGTGACCGAGGTCTCCGCGGACCTGGTGACCGTCGCCAACGACGACGCGACCACCAACGTCTACCGGATCGCCAAGTTCCGCCGCTCCAACCAGGGCACCTCCTTCAACCAGAAGGTGATCGTCTCCGAGGGCGACCGCGTCGAGGTGGGCACCGTGCTCGCCGACGGCCCGTGCACCCAGGACGGCGAGATGGCGCTGGGCAAGAACCTGCTCGTGGCGTTCATGCCGTGGGAGGGCCACAACTACGAGGACGCGATCATCCTGTCGCAGCGCCTCGTGCAGGACGACGTCCTGTCCTCGATCCACATCGAGGAGCACGAGGTCGACGCCCGGGACACCAAGCTGGGCCCGGAGGAGATCACCCGGGACATCCCGAACGTCTCCGAGGAGGTCCTGGCCGACCTCGACGAGCGCGGCATCATCCGGATCGGCGCGGACGTCGTCCCCGGCGACATCCTGGTCGGCAAGGTCACGCCCAAGGGCGAGACCGAGCTCACCCCCGAGGAGCGGCTGCTGCGCGCGATCTTCGGCGAGAAGGCGCGCGAGGTGCGCGACACCTCGCTGAAGGTGCCGCACGGCGAGCAGGGCAAGATCATCGGCGTCCGGATCTTCGACCGGGACAGCGGCGACGAGCTGCCGCCCGGCGTGAACCAGCTGGTCCGGGTGTACGTGGCGCAGAAGCGCAAGATCACCCACGGTGACAAGCTGGCCGGCCGGCACGGCAACAAGGGCGTCATCGCCAAGATCCTCCCGGTGGAGGACATGCCGTTCCTGGAGGACGGCACCCCGGTCGACATCGTGCTGAACCCGCTGGGCGTGCCCAGCCGGATGAACCCCGGCCAGGTGCTGGAGACCCACCTGGGGTGGATCGCCGCCACCGGCTGGGACATCGAGGACGCCGCGGGGGAGTGGCAGGAGCGGCTGCGCTCCATCGGCGCCGACAGCGCCGCGCCGCGCACCAAGGTCGCCACCCCGGTCTTCGACGGCGCCCGCGAGGACGAGATCTCCGGCCTGCTGGAGAACACCCTGAAGACCCGGGACGGCGTCCGTCTGGTCGACGGCACCGGCAAGGCGCGGATGTTCGACGGCCGCTCAGGCGAGCCGTTCCCGTACCCGATCTCGGTCGGCTACATGTACATCCTGAAGCTGCACCACCTGGTGGACGACAAGCTGCACGCCCGCAGCACCGGCCCCTACTCGATGATCACGCAGCAGCCGCTGGGCGGTAAGGCCCAGTTCGGCGGCCAGCGGTTCGGCGAGATGGAGGTGTGGGCCCTGGAGGCCTACGGCGCCGCGTACGCGCTGCAGGAACTCCTCACCATCAAGTCCGACGACGTGCTGGGCCGCGTGAAGGTCTACGAGGCCATCGTCAAGGGCGACAACATCCCGGAACCGGGCATCCCCGAGTCGTTCAAGGTGTTGATCAAGGAAATGCAGTCGCTGTGCCTCAACGTCGAGGTGCTCAGCAAGGACGGCACCATGATCGAGCTCCGCGACACCGACGAGGACGTGTTCCGGGCGGCCGAGGAACTCGGCATCGACCTGAGCCGGCGCGAGCCGTCCAGTGTTGAAGAAGTCTGATCGAACGACTCATCGAGGAGGATAGAAAACCAGTGCTTGACGTCAATTTCTTCGACGAGCTCCGTATCGGTCTGGCGACCGCCGACGACATCCGTACCTGGTCCTACGGCGAGGTGAAGAAGCCGGAGACCATCAACTACCGCACCCTGAAGCCGGAGAAGGACGGGCTCTTCTGCGAGAAGATCTTCGGCCCCACCCGGGACTGGGAGTGCTACTGCGGCAAGTACAAGCGCGTCCGGTTCAAGGGCATCATCTGCGAGCGCTGCGGCGTGGAGGTCACGCGGGCCAAGGTGCGCCGCGAGCGGATGGGCCACATCGAGCTGGCCGCGCCGGTGACCCACATCTGGTACTTCAAGGGCGTGCCGTCCCGGCTGGGCTACCTGCTGGACCTGGCGCCGAAGGACCTGGAGAAGGTCATCTACTTCGCCGCCTACATGATCACCGAGGTCGACGACGAGCGCCGCACCCGGGACCTGCCCTCGCTGGAGGCCAAGGTCTCGGTGGAGCGCCAGCAGGTCGAGAACCGGCGCGACGCCGACGTCGAGGCCCGGCAGAAGAAGCTGGAGGAGGACCTGGCGGCCCTGGAGGCCGAGGGCGCCAAGGCCGACCAGCGCCGCAAGGTCCGCGAGGGCGGCGAGCGGGAGATGAAGCAGCTGCGCGACCGCGCGCAGCGCGAGATCGACCGCCTGGACGAGGTGTGGAGCCGGTTCAAGTCGCTCAAGGTCCAGGACCTGGAGGGCGACGAGATCCTGTACCGGGAGATGCGTGACCGCTACGGCACGTACTTCTCCGGGTCCATGGGCGCCGCCGCGCTGCAGAAGCGGCTGGAGGACTTCGACCTGGACGCCGAGGCGGAGTCGCTGCGCGAGACCATCCGCACCGGCAAGGGCCAGAAGAAGACCCGCGCCCTGAAGCGGCTGAAGGTCGTCGAGGCCTTCCGGTCCACCAACAACTCGCCGTCCGGCATGGTGCTGGACTGCGTGCCCGTGATCCCGCCGGACCTGCGTCCGATGGTGCAGCTGGACGGCGGCCGCTTCGCGACCTCCGACCTGAACGACCTGTACCGCCGGGTGATCAACCGGAACAACCGGCTCAAGCGGCTGCTGGACCTGGGCGCGCCGGAGATCATCGTCAACAACGAGAAGCGGATGCTGCAGGAGGCCGTGGACTCGCTGTTCGACAACGGCCGCCGCGGCCGTCCGGTCACAGGCCCCGGCAACCGTCCGCTGAAGTCGCTGTCCGACATGCTCAAGGGCAAGCAGGGCCGGTTCCGCCAGAACCTGCTGGGCAAGCGCGTCGACTACTCGGCCCGTTCGGTCATCGTGGTCGGCCCGCAGCTGAAGCTGCACCAGTGCGGTCTGCCCAAGCAGATGGCGCTGGAGCTGTTCAAGCCCTTCGTCATGAAGCGGCTGGTGGACCTGAACCACGCGCAGAACATCAAGTCCGCCAAGCGGATGGTGGAGCGCGCGCGGCCGGTGGTGTGGGACGTGCTGGAAGAGGTCATCGGGGAGCACCCGGTGCTGCTCAACCGGGCACCCACCCTGCACCGCCTGGGCATCCAGGCCTTCGAGCCGCAGCTGGTCGAGGGCAAGGCGATCCAGATCCACCCGCTGGTCTGCACCGCGTTCAACGCGGACTTCGACGGCGACCAGATGGCGGTGCACCTGCCGCTGTCCGCCGAGGCGCAGGCCGAGGCCCGGGTCCTGATGCTGTCCTCGAACAACATCCTGTCCCCGGCGCACGGCCGGCCGATCACCTCGCCGACGCAGGACATGGTCCTGGGTCTGTTCTTCCTGACCATGGACCGGGACGGGATGAAGGGCGAGGGCCGGGCGTTCGGCTCGATCGCCGAGGGCATGATGGCCTTCGACAACCGCGAGCTGGACCTGCAGGCCCCGATCGAGCTGCGGATCTCCGAGGCGGTGCCGCCGCGCGGCTGGGAGGCGCCGGAGGGCTGGGAGACCGGCCAGCCGTTCCGCCTGAAGACCACGCTGGGCCGGGCGCTGTTCAACGAGCTGCTGCCGCTGGACTACCCGTACGAGAACCGCGAGGTGGCCAAGAAGCAGCTCTCGGCGATCGTCAACGACCTGGCCGAGCGCTACCCGAAGGTCACGGTCGCGGCGACTCTGGACAACCTGAAGTCCTCGGGCTTCTACTGGGCCACCCGCTCCGGCGTCACGGTGTCCGTCGAGGACATCGTCGTGCCGCCGAAGAAGGGCGAGATCCTCGAGGGGTACGAGTCCCAGGCCGCCAAGATCCAGAAGCAGTACGAGCGCGGCCTGGTCACCAAGGAGGAGCGGAACCAGGAGCTGATCTCCATCTGGACCAAGGCGACCAACGAGGTCGCCGAGGCGATGCAGGAGAACTTCTCCAAGACCAACCCGATCTTCATGATGGTCGACTCCGGCGCGCGCGGTAACTTCATGCAGATGCGGCAGATCGCCGGTATGCGCGGCCTGGTCTCGAACGCCAAGAACGAGACCATCCCGCGGCCGATCAAGGCGTCCTTCCGCGAGGGCCTGTCGGTGGTCGAGTACTTCATCTCCACCCACGGCGCCCGCAAGGGCCTGGCGGACACCGCGCTGCGGACGGCCGACTCCGGGTACCTCACCCGGCGTCTGGTGGACGTCTCGCAGGACGTGATCATCCGCGAGGAGGACTGCGGCACCGAGCGCGGCATCATGATGCCGATCGCGGCCAAGGGCGCCGACGGCCGGCTGATCAAGGACGAGAACGTCGAGAACTCGGTCTACGCGCGCAACCTCGCCGAGAAGGTCGTCGTCGACGCCGCGTCCGCCAAGGGCAAGGCGACGATCCTCGACGCCGGCGTGGACCTGGGCGACGTCGCGATCGACAAGCTGATCGAGGCCGGGGTGTCGGAGGTCAAGGTCCGCTCGGTCCTGACCTGCGAGTCCAAGGTCGGCACGTGTGCGATGTGCTACGGCCGCTCCCTGGCCACCGGCAAGCTGGTGGACGTCGGCGAGGCCGTCGGCATCATCGCGGCGCAGTCGATCGGCGAGCCCGGCACCCAGCTGACCATGCGCACCTTCCACACCGGCGGTGTGGCCGGCGACGACATCACGCAGGGTCTGCCGCGTGTCATCGAGCTGTTCGAGGCCCGCACGCCCAAGGGCGTGGCGCCGATCGCCGAGGCGGCCGGCCGGGTCCGGATCGAGGACACCGACAAGACCCGCAAGCTCGTCATCACCCCGGACGACGGCTCGGAGGAGGTCGCCTACCCGGTCAGCAAGCGCACCATGCTGCTGGTCGGCGACGACCAGCACGTGGAGGTCGGGCAGGAGCTCACCAAGGGCACCGTCAACCCGCACGACGTGCTGCGCATCCTGGGCCAGCGCCAGGTGCAGATCCACCTGGTGGCCGAGGTGCAGAAGGTGTACCGCAGCCAGGGTGTGCCGATCCACGACAAGCACATCGAGATCATCGTCCGGCAGATGCTCCGCCGGGTGACGATCATCGAGGCCGGCGACGCCGAACTGCTCCCCGGCGAGCTGGTCGAGCGCGGCCGCTTCGAGGTCGAGAACCGCAAGGTGGTCTCCGAGGGCGGACAGCCGGCCTCCGGCCGCCCGCAGCTGATGGGCATCACCAAGGCCTCGCTGGCCACCGACTCCTGGCTGTCGGCGGCCTCCTTCCAGGAGACCACCAGGGTCCTGACGGACGCCGCGATCAACGGCAAGTCCGACTCGCTCCTGGGCCTGAAGGAGAACGTGATCATCGGCAAGCTGATCCCGGCCGGCACCGGCATGCCCCGGTACCGCAACATCAAGGTCGAGCCGACCGAGGAGGCCAAGGCCCAGATGTACACGCTGGTGGGCTACGACGACGACTACTCGTCGTACAGCTTCGGCAGCGGGTCGGGCCAGGCTGTGCCGCTGGAGGAGTACGACTTCGGCGGGTACAGCGGCTGAGGTCTGAGCCGGTAGGGCGCTAGAGAGGGCGGTCGCTTCCTTCGGGGGGCGGCCGCTCTTCTCGTGGGGGCCGCGGCGAGTGGGTCTAGGCGCGCCGCCACACCAGGCCTCCAAGCCGGAATCGGCGCCGCCGCCGCTCAGCCCGCACCACCGTGATGAGTGCGAACGACGAGAGCCCGGGATCGTCGCGAAGCTCATCGAGCCTCTGGCGCAGCGCTTCTTCCCCGCACCCCAGGCCCGCCAGGGCTCGTTCGATCCGCGGTCCGAGACGTTCGACATCGACGTCCACCAACTGCGCCACATGCGCCAGCGGCAGCCCCTCGCGGTACCGAAAGACCAACGTCGCTCGCATGGCCGCGTCCAAAGCGTCGAACTTCTCCCGAAACGCACCGCGCTCCGTCATGGTCGCCCCGTCGTAGTAGTCACAGACCTTTGATGCATGAGACGTGGGACCGGTTCCCGCTGGGTACCCTTACTGTGTCGCGCGGGACCGGAAAGGCGGATGGCCGATGAACGACCAGCCCGAGGTCGGGCGTCCGAACTACAGCGCCGGCGGGTCCCGGCCGGCTCCGACGGCGGTGCCGCGGCACGGCGGGTACGAACCCGGACAAGGCGGGCGGCTGGAGTTGCGGGCGGTCTTCGCGATGGCGGCCGCCCTGCTCGCGTGGTCGTCGTGGACGCCGTTCTACAACCTGCCGATCGTCGTGGCGCTCATCGCCGCGGTGTTCGCCGCCCGGTGGGGAGCGCAGGCGAAGCGGAACATACTCGCCGCGGACGGACAGCGCTCCGGGGCCGGACTCGCCGACATCGCGCGGGTGATGGGGCTGGCCGATCTGGCGATCCTGGCCTACCTGATCTTCCACTACTACTTCATCGCGCACACCGGCGCGAAAGGCGTGTTGACGTTGTTGTTCACGTGACCGTCAGGGGTCCGTGGGGCGGGGAATACCTCATCGGTCCCACCCGTTCACCAGTACGTGGCGGCTTCACTCCTTCTCCTTAATCGGCCCCGGCATGGCGTTCGCCATGCGAGAATGGGTGGGTTCGCCGAAGGTTGAGGCACGGCCCAAGACGCGAAGGTGTCCGATGCGCGGACCAGCCGCCTTGATGGCGGCCCTGTCCGGTGCTAGGGTCCCTCCCTCGTTTTGACCTCACTGGCATGCCCTGGGTAGGCTCGTCGCCGTGCCAGGGGTGTCCCCCCGGCTCCTCCTGCCTGCGCACCGTCCGGGTGTGCGGCGGCTTAGCCGCCGAGCGCACCGGATGAGACAGCAGGGGTCTGTGGGTCGCGACACGCCCGACCTCGTGGACCGGACGTACCGGGTGATTCCCGGACATCGCGGTGCGAGGCGAACGACCAGTGCGCGACAAGTGGACAAGCAGGAACTCGAAGCGAAACCGAGAGGTAGTAGCACTCCGCGCCCGGGGTCGCCCAGCCGGAGACTTAGAACGAAAGGGAAGGCCAAGACCTAGTGCCTACCATTCAGCAGTTGGTCCGCAAGGGCCGGCAGGACAAGGTTGTGAAGAACAACACTCCTGCGCTCAAGGGATCCCCGCAGCGCCGCGGCGTCTGCACCCGCGTGTACACCACCACGCCCAAGAAGCCGAACTCGGCGCTGCGCAAGGTGGCCCGCGTCAAGCTCTCCTCCGGCATCGAGGTCACGGCCTACATCCCGGGCGTCGGCCACAACCTGCAGGAGCACTCCATCGTGCTCGTGCGCGGCGGCCGTGTGAAGGACCTTCCCGGCGTGCGGTACAAGATCGTCCGCGGCTCGCTGGACACCCAGGGTGTGAAGAACCGCAAGCAGGCCCGCAGCCGTTACGGCGCCAAGAAGGAGAAGTCCTAATGCCTCGTAAGGGTCCTGCACCCAAGCACCCGGTCGTCGTCGACCCGGTCTACAACTCCCCGCTGGTGACCTCGCTGGTGAACAAGGTGCTGCTGGACGGCAAGCGCTCCACCGCCGAGCGCATCGTCTACGGCGCCCTGGAGGGCTGCCGGGAGAAGACCGGCACCGACCCGGTGATCACGCTCAAGCGTGCCCTGGACAACGTCAAGCCGACCCTGGAAGTCAAGTCCCGCCGCGTCGGCGGTGCGACCTACCAGGTCCCGATCGAGGTCCGCGCCGGCCGCAGCACCACGCTGGCCCTGCGCTGGCTCGTCGGCTACTCCCGGCAGCGCCGCGAGAAGACCATGACCGAGCGCCTGATGAACGAGCTCCTGGACGCCTCCAACGGCCTGGGTGCCTCGGTCAAGCGCCGCGAGGACACGCACAAGATGGCGGACGCCAACAAGGCGTTCGCGCACTACCGCTGGTAACCCGGTAGCCGAGACCGCAGAAAGTAGCTGAGCGAAATGGCCCCCAACGCCGTTGACCTGGCCAAGGTCCGCAACATCGGGATCATGGCCCACATCGACGCGGGCAAGACCACGACGACCGAGCGCATCCTGTACTACACGGGTATGAGCTACAAGATCGGCGAGGTCCACGACGGCGCTGCCACCACCGACTGGATGGAGCAGGAGCAGGAGCGTGGCATCACGATCACCTCCGCTGCTGTGACCTGTCACTGGAAAGTGGACGACGTCGACAACACGATCAACATCATCGACACCCCCGGACACGTCGACTTCACGGTCGAGGTGGAGCGCTCGCTGCGGGTGCTCGACGGCGCGGTGGCGGTGTTCGACGGCGTGGCCGGCGTGGAGCCGCAGTCCGAGACCGTCTGGCGGCAGGCCGACCGGTACGGCGTCCCGCGCATCTGCTTCATCAACAAGCTGGACCGCACGGGTGCGGAGTTCCACCGCTGCGTGGACATGATCGTCACCCGGCTGCAGGCCGTCCCGCTGGTGATGCAGCTGCCGATCGGCGCCGAGGCCGACTTCAAGGGCGTCATCGACCTGGTGAAGATGAAGGCCCTGGTCTGGAACGCCGAGGCGAAGCTGGGCGAGATGTACGACGAGGTCGACATCCCGGCCACCCACACCGAGGCCGCCGACGAGTGGCGCGGCCGGCTGCTGGAGACCATCGCCGAGGCCGACGACGAGATGATGGAGCTGTACCTGGAGGGCCAGGAGCCCACCGTGGAGCAGCTGTACGCGGCCATCCGCCGCGCCACCCTGTCGTCCGCGCTGAACCCGGTGTTCTGCGGGACCGCGTTCAAGAACAAGGGCGTGCAGCCCCTGCTCGACGCGATCGTGCGCTACCTGCCCTCGCCGCTGGACGTGGACGCCATCGACGGCCACAAGGTGGGCGACGAGGAGACGGTGCTGCACCGCAAGCCGTCCAACGACGAGCCGATGTCGGCGCTGGCGTTCAAGATCATGAGCGACCCGCACCTGGGCAAGCTCACGTTCGTGCGCGTCTACTCCGGCGTGCTGACCTCCGGCGGCTCCTACCTGAACTCCGTCAAGGGGCGCAAGGAGCGCATCGGCAAGATCTACCGCATGCACGCCAACAAGCGTGAGGAGATCGAGTCGGTCGGCGCCGGCGACATCGTCGCCGTCATGGGCCTGAAGGACACGACCACCGGTGAGACGCTCGCGGACGCCGCGAACCCGATCATCCTGGAGTCGATGACCTTCCCGGCCCCGGTGATCCACGTCGCGGTCGAGCCCAAGACCAAGTCCGACCAGGAGAAGCTGGGAACCGCGATCCAGCGGCTGGCCGAGGAGGACCCGTCCTTCCAGGTCCGCACGGACGAGGAGACCGGCCAGACCATCATCTCCGGCATGGGCGAGCTCCACCTGGAGATCCTGGTGGACCGCATGCGCCGGGAGTTCAAGGTCGAGGCGAACGTCGGCAAGCCGCAGGTGGCCTACCGCGAGACGATCCGCCGTGCGGTGCCGAAGGTCGAGTACACGCACAAGAAGCAGACCGGTGGCTCGGGCCAGTACGCCTCCGTCGTCATCTCGCTGGAGCCGCTGGCGGACGGCGAGCCGGGCGCCGAGGGCTACGAGTTCGTGAACGCCGTCAGCGGCGGCCGCATCCCCAAGGAGTACATCCCCTCGGTGGACGCCGGCTGTCAGGACGCGATGGAGTTCGGCGTGCTCGCCGGCTTCCCGCTGACCGGCGTCAAGGTGACGCTGCTGGACGGCAAGTACCACGAGGTCGACTCCTCGGAGATGGCGTTCAAGGTCGCCGGCTCCATGGCGTTCAAGGAAGCGGCCCGCAAGGCCGATCCGGCGCTGCTGGAGCCGATGATGGCGGTCGAGGTCACCACGCCCGAGGACTACATGGGCGATGTGATCGGCGACCTGAACTCCCGCCGTGGCCAGATCCAGGCCATGGAGGAGCGGTTCGGCTCCCGGGTCGTCAAGGCCCTGGTTCCGCTGAGCGAGATGTTCGGCTATGTCGGCGACCTGCGGTCGAAGACCTCCGGCCGGGCCTCGTACAGCATGCAGTTCGACTCCTACGCCGAGGTTCCGCGGAACGTGGCCGAGGAGATCGTCAAGAAGGCGCGCGGCGAGTAGCCCAAGCCGTCGGGACGGCCCGGCCCGCAAGCCGGGCGGTCCCGAGAATCCGTAGAAACGCCGTCGGAGAATCCATCCCCGGCCGGCACCTCACCAAAGTCCACAGGAGGACAACGTGGCGAAGGCGAAGTTCGAGCGGACCAAGCCGCACGTCAACATCGGTACCATCGGTCACATCGACCACGGTAAGACGACGCTGACCGCGGCCATCACCAAGGTTCTGCACGACGCTCACCCGGACCTGAACCCCTACACCCCGTTCGACCAGATCGACAAGGCGCCCGAAGAGCGCCAGCGCGGTATCACCATCTCGATCGCGCACGTCGAGTACCAGACCGACAAGCGCCACTACGCGCACGTCGACTGCCCCGGTCACGCGGACTACATCAAGAACATGATCACCGGCGCGGCCCAGATGGACGGCGCGATCCTGGTCGTGGCCGCCACCGACGGCCCGATGCCGCAGACCAAGGAGCACGTGCTGCTGGCCCGCCAGGTCGGCGTGCCGTACATCGTGGTCGCGCTGAACAAGTCGGACATGGTGGACGACGAGGAGATCCTGGAGCTCGTCGAGCTCGAGGTCCGCGAGCTGCTCTCGGAGTACGAGTTCCCGGGCGACGACCTTCCGGTCGTGCGCGTCTCGGCGCTCAAGGCCCTGGAGGGCGACCCGGAGTGGTCCGCCAAGCTCCTGGAGCTGATGGCGGCCGTCGACGAGTCGATCCCGCAGCCCGAGCGCGAGGTCGACAAGCCGTTCCTGATGCCGATCGAGGACGTGTTCACGATCACCGGCCGCGGCACCGTGGTCACCGGTCGCATCGAGCGCGGCATCATCAAGGTCAACGAGACCGTCGACATCATCGGCATCCGCGAGGCCAAGCAGACCACCACGGTCACCGGCGTCGAGATGTTCCGCAAGCTGCTCGACGAGGGCCAGGCCGGCGAGAACGTCGGTCTGCTGCTCCGCGGCATCAAGCGCGACGACGTCGAGCGCGGCCAGGTCGTGATCAAGCCGGGCACGACCACCCCGCACACCAACTTCGAGGCGAACGTCTACATCCTGTCCAAGGACGAGGGTGGCCGGCACACGCCGTTCTTCAACAACTACCGTCCGCAGTTCTACTTCCGGACGACCGACGTGACCGGCGTCGTGACCCTCCCCGAGGGCACCGAGATGGTCATGCCCGGCGACAACACCGAGATGACGGTCGAGCTGATCCAGCCGATCGCCATGGAGGAGGGCCTCCGGTTCGCCATCCGTGAGGGTGGCCGCACCGTGGGTGCCGGTCGCGTGGTGAAGATCACGAAGTAAGTACTCCGCGGTCGTCAGGCCGCCGAGTGCTCGCGAGGGCCCTTGGAGCTTCGGCTCCGGGGGTCCTCTCGGTATTTCAGCCTTCTTTCACGTGACGGGCGACTGCCGCCCGGCCTTGAGGCGTTCGCAGTCTTCGAGCCACTGGACGTCGACGAGGGCGGCCACCGGCTCGCCGTCGTCGGTGATGAGAACCGGCCGGCCGGTGGCGCGGGCTTCCTCGACGAGGTCGGGGAACAGGACGCGGGCGTCGTCGAGGGTGTAGGCGGCTTCCATGGCGCGACGGTATGCCCGGGTTGGGCCCGGAACGCGGATCGACACGAGCATCGGCGCGACACCCCAGGTCAGCGGCGCGATGCGGGTGCTCTATATCACATCTCAAAATGAACCCCTGGTATGCCCACGCCCCGATTTCCCAAAACCCCCAGGCCTGGGCCATACTGTTGAGGTTGCTCGACCGACCGCGCCCTGCAACGGGTGCGCGGGAGTTCCAGGCCGTACGGCTAGGACTCCGTCGCAGGTGGGGCAGTTCTCGCGGAATCCGGATTCTGCAGGCGAGGCGATGAGTCGCGCCCGCGGATCCCCATGGCGCAGCGGGCGACACGCCCGAGCGCGTGGACCGGAGGTAGGCGGGAAAAGCAGGACAAGCTTCGCGGGACACACGGGTTGTGGAACGCGGCGAACCCGGTGGGCCGAGGGTCCACAACCGTGGCCGGCCGGGTGCGTTGATGCGAGCAGTCCCCGGGAAGGATAAGGAACCAAGCAGCCATGGCGGGACAGAAGATCCGCATCAGGCTCAAGGCCTACGACCACGAGGTGATCGACTCCTCGGCGAAGAAGATCGTCGAGACCGTGATCCGCACTGGCGCGCAGGTCGCCGGCCCGGTGCCGCTGCCGACTGAGAAGAACGTGTACTGCGTCATCCGCTCGCCGCACAAGTACAAGGACTCGCGCGAGCACTTCGAGATGCGCACGCACAAGCGACTCATCGACATCCTCGACCCGACCCCGAAGACGGTTGACTCGCTGATGCGCCTCGACCTGCCCGCGGGCGTCGACATCGAGATCAAGCTCTAGGGCGGCGCCGAACATGGGAAAGCAGATTAAGGGCGTCCTGGGCGAGAAGCTCGGCATGACCCAGGTCTGGGACGAGAACAACCGGGTGGTCCCGGTGACGGTCGTCAAGGCCGGGCCGTGCGTCGTGACGCAGATCCGCAAGCAGGAGACCGACGGCTACGAGGCCGTGCAGATCGCCTACGGGGCCGTGAAGCCCACCAAGGTCACCAAGCCGGAGGCCGGCCACTTCGCGAAGGCCGGCGTCACGCCGCGCCGCTACCTGGTGGAGATCCGCACCTCCGACGCCGCCGAGTACCAGCTCGGCCAGGAGATCACCGCCGAGACCTTCGGCGCCGGCCAGCTGGTCGACGTCTCCGGCACCTCCAAGGGCCACGGCTTCGCCGGTGTCATGAAGCGCCACAACTTCCACGGCCTCGGCGCCGGCCACGGCGTGCAGCGCAAGCACCGCTCGCCCGGCTCCATCGGCGCCTGCGCGACCCCCGGCCGCGTCTTCAAGGGCGTGCGCATGGCCGGCCGCATGGGCTCGGTGCGCGTGACCGTCCAGAACCTCACCGTCCAGGCCGTGGACGCCGAGAAGGGCCTGATCCTGGTCAAGGGTGCCATCCCCGGCCCCAACGGCGGTCTGGTCCTGGTCAAGACCTCGGCCAAGAAGGGAGCCTGACATGACGCAGGTTGTCGACGTCGACCTCCCCGCGGAGATCTTCGACGTCCAGGCGAACATCCCGCTGATCCACCAGGTCGTGGTGGCCCAGCTGGCGGCGGCCCGTCAGGGCACGCACAAGACCAAGACCCGCGGCGAGGTGTCCGGCGGCGGCAAGAAGCCGTACCGCCAGAAGGGCACCGGCCGGGCCCGTCAGGGCTCGACCCGCGCGCCGCAGTTCACCGGCGGTGGCGTCGTGCACGGCCCGGTGCCGCGCGACTACGCCCAGCGCACCCCCAAGAAGATGAAGGCCGCCGCGCTGCGCGGTGCCCTCTCCGACCGGGCGCGCGACGGCCGCGTGATCGTGGTGGACGCTCTGGTCGAGGGCGATGTCCCGAACACCAAGTCCGCCGTGGCGCTGCTGAAGAGCGTGACTGAGCACAAGCACCTGCTCGTCGTGCTGCAGCGTACCGACGAGGTCTCCTACAAGAGCCTCCGCAACGTCCCGACCGTGCACCTGCTCGACGTCGGCCAGCTGAACACCTACGACGTGCTCGTCAACGACGCCGTCGTGTTCACGCGGGGCGCGTACGACCAGTTCGTCAACGGTCCCGCCAAGGGGAAGTCGGCAGTGTCGAGCTCCTCGGAAGCTGAGGGGAGCGAAGCGTGAGCACTGTCTTTGACAAGGGCCGCGCCGACCGCGCCGTCCTGGCCCGCGACATCATCATCAAGCCGGTGGTGTCGGAGAAGAGCTACGCCCTTCTGGACCAGAACACCTACACGTTCGTCGTCCACCCGGACACGAACAAGATCCAGATCCGCGAGGCCGTCGAGGAGATCTTCGACGTCAAGGTCCTGTCGGTGAACACCATCAACCGCCAGGGCAAGCGCAAGCGGACCCGCTACGGAGTCGGCAAGCGCAAGGACACCAAGCGCGCGATCGTGACCGTGGACCCGAACCCCGGTGGCGGCAAGAAGGGCCGCATCGAGCTGTTTGGAGGGCCGGTTTCCTAATGGGCATCCGTAAGTACAAGCCGACGACCCCGGGCCGCCGCGGCGCCTCGGTCGCGGACTTCGTCGAAGTCACCCGGAGCACTCCGGAGAAGTCGCTGGTCCGCCCGATCCACAGCAAGGGCGGCCGCAACAGCACCGGTCGCGTGACGGTGCGCCACCAGGGTGGCGGCCACAAGCGCGCGTACCGGCTGATCGACTTCCGCCGCCACGACAAGGACGGCGTGCCGGCCAAGGTCGCTCACATCGAGTACGACCCGAACCGCACCGCCCGCATCGCGCTGCTGCACTACGCGGACGGCGAGAAGCGCTACATCCTGGCGCCGAAGAACCTGTCGCAGGGCGACCGGATCGAGAACGGCCCGGGCGCGGACATCAAGCCCGGCAACAACCTGCCGCTGCGCAACATCCCGACCGGTACCACGATCCACGCGATCGAGCTCCGTCCGGGTGGAGGGGCGAAGATCGCCCGGTCCGCGGGCGCGAGCGTGCAGCTCGTGGCCAAGGACGGTCCGTTCGCCCAGCTGCGCATGCCCTCCGGCGAGATCCGCAACGTCGACCTGCGCTGCCGCGCCACGGTCGGCGAGGTGGGCAACGCCGAGCAGAGCAACATCAACTGGGGCAAGGCCGGCCGCATGCGCTGGAAGGGCAAGCGCCCGACCGTCCGCGGTGTCGCCATGAACCCGATCGACCACCCGCACGGCGGTGGCGAGGGCAAGACCTCCGGTGGCCGCCACCCGGTCTCGCCCTGGGGCCAGAAGGAAGGCCGGACCCGCAAGCCCGGCAAGGCCTCCGACAAGTACATCGTCCGCCGTCGCAAGACCAACAAGAAGCGCTAGGAGGAGGTTTAGATGCCGCGCAGTCTCAAGAAGGGTCCCTTCGTGGACGAACACCTGACCAAGAAGGTGGACGCCCAGAACGCGAAGGGGACCAAGACGGTCATCAAGACCTGGTCCCGGCGCTCGATGATCGTGCCGGACATGCTGGGTCACACCATCGCCGTCCACGACGGCCGCAAGCACGTCCCGGTGTTCATCACCGAGGCCATGGTCGGCCACAAGCTCGGCGAGTTCTCCCCGACCCGGACGTTCAAGGGTCACGTGAAGGACGATCGGAGGTCGCGCCGTGGCTGAGAACAAAGCCAAGGATCTCGCGGGCAACGAGGCCATCGCTCAGGCCAAGAACATCCGCATGACCGCTATGAAGGTGCGCCGGGTCGTGGACATGGTCCGCGGCCAGGACGTCGAGAAGGCTCTCGACACCCTGCGCTTCGCGCCGTACGCCGCCGCCGAGCCGGTCTTCAAGTGCGTCGCGTCGGCCGCTGCCAACGCGCGTAACAACAAGCAGCTCCGTGGCCAGCTGGTGATCAGCGAGGCTTACGTGGACGAGGGCCCGACCCTGAAGCGGTTCCGGCCGCGTGCTCAGGGCCGCGCGTACCGCATCCGCAAGCGGACGAGCCACATCACCATCGTGGTCCAGGAGACCGCGGGCGTCGCGCAGAAGGGCAGGACCCGATAGTGGGCCAGAAGGTTAACCCGCATGGGTTCCGGCTCGGCATCACCACGGACTTCAAGTCCCGGTGGTACGCCGACAAGCTGTACAAGGACTACGTCAAGGAAGACGTCGCGATCCGCCGCCTGATGACCGAGGGCATGGACCGCGCGGGCATCAGCAAGGTGGAGATCGAGCGCACGCGCGACCGCGTCCGCGTCGACATCCACACCGCGCGTCCGGGCATCGTCATCGGCCGCCGCGGCGCCGAGGCCGACCGCATCCGCGGCAAGCTGGAGAAGCTGACCGCCAAGCAGGTCCAGCTGAACATCCTCGAGGTGCGCAACCCCGAGAGTGACGCCCAGCTGGTCGCGCAGGGCATCGCCGAGCAGCTCGCGCAGCGCGTGGCCTTCCGCCGCGCGATGCGCAAGGCGATCCAGTCCTCGATGAAGGCCGGCGTCAAGGGCATCAAGGTGCAGGTCTCCGGCCGCCTGGGCGGCGCGGAGATGAGCCGCTCGGAGCAGTACCGCGAGGGCCGCGTGCCCCTGCACACGCTGCGGGCGAACATCGACTACGGCTTCTACGAGGCCAAGACCACCTTCGGCCGGATCGGCGTGAAGGTCTGGATCTACAAGGGCGATGTCACCTCGCTGTCGGCGCAGCGCGCGCTGAACGCGGCCGAGGCCCGCGCCGGGCGTCCGCCGCGCGACGGCGGCGACCGCCGTGGCGGCGGCGGCCGTGACGGCGACCGCCGTGCCCCGCGCCGCGACGGCGGCGGCGGTGGCCGCGGCCCGCGCCGTGACGGCGGTGGCGGCCCCGGCCGCGAGCAGTCCCAGGCCCCGGCCCAGGCTGCCGCGGAGACGCAGGCCCCGGCTACCGAGACGCCCTCGACAGAGAATAAGGAGGCGTAACCGATGCTGATCCCCAGGCGGGTCAAGCACCGCAAGCAGCACCACCCCGGTCGCTCCGGCGCCTCCAAGGGCGGCAACAACCTGGCCTTCGGCGAGTACGGAATCCAGGCGCTGACCCCGGCGTACGTGACCAACCGGCAGATCGAGTCCGCGCGTATCGCCATCAACCGGCACATCCGCCGTGGTGGCAAGGTGTGGATCAACATCTACCCCGACCGTCCGCTGACCAAGAAGCCCGCCGAGACCCGCATGGGCTCCGGCAAGGGCTCGCCCGAGTGGTGGGTCGCGAACGTCAAGCCCGGCCGGGTGCTCTTCGAGCTCTCGTACCCGAACGAGGAGCGCGCACGCGAGGCCCTGCTTCGCGCCACGCACAAGCTCCCGCTCAAGTGCCGGATCATCAAGCGTGAGGCAGGTGACATCTGATGGCGACCGGGACCACCGCGCGCGAACTGCGCGAGCTCGGCGACGCCGAACTGCTGGAGAAGCTCCGTGAGAGCAAGGAGGAGCTGTTCAACCTCCGCTTCCAGCAGGCCACCGGCCAGCTTGAGAACCACGGCCGCATGCGCGCCGTCAAGAAGGACATCGCTCGCATCTACACGCTGATGACTGAGCGGGAGCTCGGCATCGGCAGTACTGAGGAGGCGAAGTGAGCGAGCAGACGGTGACAGCGACCGAGACCGAGACCACCGACGAGCGTGGCCGCCGCAAGGTCCGCGAGGGCTACGTGGTGAGCGACAAGATGGACAAGACCATCGTCGTCGAGGTCGAGGACCGCAAGAAGCACCCCCGCTACGGCAAGGTCGTGCGCAGCACGGCCAAGCTCAAGGCACACGACGAGCAGAACAGCGCCGGCATCGGCGACCGCGTCCTGCTCATGGAGACCCGGCCGCTCTCGGCGACCAAGCGCTGGCGCCTGGTCGAGATCCTCGAGAAGGCCAAGTAACCAGTCCGTTCGGCCAGGCGCCGGGCCGGCCGCGGGAGTCACATCCCGCGGCCCCCGGTGAACCGGCACGACGAAGGAGATAACAAGTGATCCAGCAGGAGTCGCGGCTCCGGGTCGCCGACAACACCGGTGCGAAGGAGATCCTCTGCATCCGGGTGCTCGGTGGTTCCAGCCGCCGCTACGCCGGAATCGGCGACGTCATCGTCGCCACCGTCAAGGACGCCCTGCCCGGCGCGGGCGTCAAGAAGGGCGACGTCGTCAAGGCGGTCATCGTGCGCACCGTGAAGGAGCGCCGGCGGCCGGACGGCTCGTACATCCGCTTCGACGAGAACGCGGCCGTCCTGATCAAGGACGGCGGGGACCCGCGCGGCACCCGCATCTTCGGCCCCGTCGGCCGCGAGCTCCGCGAGAAGCGCTACATGCGCATCGTCTCGCTCGCCCCGGAGGTGCTGTAAGCCATGTCGGGAATGAACATCAAGAAGGGTGACCTGGTCCAGGTCATCACCGGCAAGGACAAGGGCCTGCAGGGCAAGGTCATCCAGTCCTTCCCGGAGGCGCAGAAGGTCCTGGTCGAGGGCGTCAACCGGGTCAAGAAGCACACCAAGGTCGGCCAGTCCGTCCGCGGGAGCAAGACCGGCGGCATCATCACCGTCGAGGCCCCGATCCACGTCTCCAACGTGATGCTGGTCGTCGAGCACGAGGGCGTCAAGGTCGTCACGCGCGTGGGCTACCGCCGCGTGGAGGAGGAGCGCACGCTCGCCGACGGTTCGAAGAAGACCGTCACGCGCAGCGTCCGCTACGCCAAGCGCACCGGTAAGGACATCTGAGATGACTGTGACTGAGACTGAGACCGTGGCGCCGCGCCTGAAGCTGCGCTTCCGGTCCGAGATCGCCCCGGCGCTCAAGGAGCAGTTCGCGTTCGAGAACGTCATGCTGATCCCCACGCTGACCAAGATCGTGGTCAACATGGGCGTCGGCGACGCCGCGCGCGACAGCAAGCTGATGGACGGCGCGATCCGCGACCTCGCGGCCATCACCGGCCAGAAGCCGACCGTGACCAAGGCCCGCAAGTCCATCGCGCAGTTCAAGCTGCGCGAGGGCCAGCCCATCGGCGCCCACGTGACGCTGCGCGGGGACCGGATGTGGGAGTTCTGCGACCGGCTGGTGTCGATCGCGCTGCCCCGTATCCGCGACTTCCGCGGCCTGTCGCCCAAGCAGTTCGACGGCAAGGGCAACTACACCTTCGGTCTGAACGAGCAGTCGATGTTCCACGAGATCGACCAGGACAAGATCGACCGCGTGCGCGGCATGGACATCACCGTCGTGACGACCGCTCGCAACGACGATGAGGGTCGCGCCCTGCTGCGTCTCCTCGGTTTCCCCTTCAAGGAGGCGTGAGCACATGGCGAAGAAGGCCCTGATCAACAAGGCGCTCGCGAAGCCGAAGTTCAAGGTGCGCGGCTACACCCGCTGCTCCAAGTGCGGCCGTCCGCACTCGGTCTACCGCAAGTTCGGCCTGTGCCGGGTTTGCCTGCGCGAGATGGCGCACGCCGGCGAACTGCCGGGCGTCACCAAGAGCTCCTGGTAACTACTACACGCCGCAGGTCCCCGGGTATGTGCCCTCTGATCGGAGAGGGTGAGCAGCCCGGGGATACCACGGCGAGGAAGGCCTCAGGCCAAACATGACCATGACCGACCCGATCGCGGACATGCTCACCCGGCTGCGGAACGCCAACTCGGCGTTCCACGACAGCGTGAGCATGCCGTCGAGCAAGATCAAGACCCACATCTGCGAGATCCTCAAGCAGGAGGGCTACATCGCCTCCTGGAAGGTCGAGGACGCGGAGGTGGGCAAGACGCTCATCATCGAGCTGAAGTTCGGCCCGAACCGTGAGCGGTCCATCGCCGGGATCAAGCGCATCTCGAAGCCGGGCCTGCGCGTCTACGCGAAGTCCACGGGCCTGCCGAGGGTCCTGGGCGGACTCGGCGTCGCCATCATCTCGACTTCGACCGGTCTGCTGACCGACCGCCAGGCGGCCCGCAAGGGCGTCGGCGGCGAAGTCCTCGCCTACGTCTGGTAAGGGAAGGAGGAGAAGCAATGTCTCGTATTGGACGGCTGCCGATCCCGGTTCCCGCCGGCGTCGACGTCACCATCAACGGCCAGGACGTGACAGTGAAGGGGCCCAAGGGCACCCTGTCGCACACCGTCGTCTCCCCGATCACGATCGCCAAGGGCGAGGACGGCAACCTGGTCGTCTCCCGCCCGAACGACGAGCGGGTCTCCAAGGAGCGCCACGGTCTGTCGCGCACCCTGGTGAACAACATGATCATCGGCGTGACCCAGGGCTACACCAAGAGCCTGGAGATCTCCGGTGTCGGCTACCGCGTGGTGGCCAAGGGCTCGGACCTGGAGTTCGCCCTGGGTTACAGCCACCCGGTGCCGGTGAAGGCCCCGTCGGGGATCTCCTTCGCCGTCGAGAGCCCGACCCGGTTCTCGGTGTCCGGGATCGACAAGCAGCTGGTGGGCGAGACCTGCGCCTACATCAAGAAGCTGCGCAAGATCGACCCGTACAAGGGCAAGGGCATCAAGTTCGCCGGCGAGGTCATCCGCCGCAAGGCCGGAAAGGCTGGGAAGAAGTAATGGCTTTCGCAGTCAAGATCGGCAAGGGTGCGGCCAAGAAGCGCAACGCCGTCAAGCGCCGCCACCTGCGCGTCCGCAAGAAGGTCTCCGGCACGGCACTGCGCCCGCGCCTGGTGGTCACCCGCTCCTCGCGCCACATGGTGGCGCAGGTCGTGGACGACGTCACCCGCGTGACGCTGGCCTCGGCCTCCACCATGGAGGCGAGCCTGCGCACGACCGACGGCGACAAGACCGCCAAGGCCAAGGAAGTCGGCAAGCTCGTCGCCGAGCGGGCCAAGGCCAAGGGCATCGGCACGGTCGTGTTCGACCGCGGCGGCAACAAGTACCACGGCCGCGTGGCCGCGGTGGCCGACGGCGCAAGGGAAGCAGGGCTGGAGCTGTGACGAACATTTACGCTCTGCCTTTTGAAATCGTGAAGGGAAGGAGCCTCTGATGGCTGGACCACAGCGCCGCGGAGGCGGCTTCGGTGGACAGAACCAGGGCGGCGGCGGCGGCGAGGGCGGCAACAACCGCCGCGAGCGCCGTGACCGTCGCGGCGACCAGGCCCCGGTGGAGAAGTCGGCGCACATCGAGCGCGTCGTCACCATCAACCGGGTGGCCAAGGTCGTGCGTGGTGGCCGCCGCTTCAGCTTCACCGCCCTGGTGATCGTCGGCGACGGCGAGGGCACCGTGGGCGTGGGCTACGGCAAGGCCAAGGAAGTCCGCGACGCGATCGCCAAGGGTGTCGAGGAGGCCAAGAAGAACTTCTTCAAGGTCCCGCGCATCCAGGGCACGATCCCGCACCCGATCACGGGCGAGCGCGCCGCCGGCGTCGTTCTGCTCAAGCCGGCCGCCCCCGGTACCGGCGTCATCGCCGGCGGCCCGGTGCGCGCCGTGCTGGAGTGCGCGGGCGTCCACGACGTGCTGAGCAAGTCGCTCGGCTCGGACAACCCGATCAACATCGTCCACGCGACCGTGGCGGCGCTGAAGGGCCTGGTGCGCCCCGAGGAAGTCGCCGCACGCCGCGGGCTCCCGCTGGAGGACGTGGCCCCGGCCGCCCTCCTGCGCGCCCGCGCCGGTGTGGGGAGCTGAGAGACATGGCCCGTTTGAAGATCACGCAGACCCGCTCGCAGATCGGCACGAAGCAGAACCACCGGGACACCCTCCGGTCGCTCGGCCTGAAGCGGATCAACGACACCGTGGTGAAGGAGGACCTCCCGCAGTTCCGGGGCATGGTCCACACCGTCCGCCACCTGGTCAAGGTCGAGGAGGTCGACTGACATGACCCTGAAGGTCCACCACCTCCGCCCGGCCCCGGGCGCCAAGACGCCGAAGACCCGCGTGGGTCGCGGCGAGGGCTCCAAGGGCAAGACCGCCGGCCGCGGCACCAAGGGCACCAAGGCCCGCTACCAGGTCTCGGCCCGGTTCGAGGGCGGCCAGATGCCGCTGCACATGCGGCTGCCGAAGGCCCGGGGCTTCAAGAACCCGTTCAAGGTGACGTTCCAGGTCGTGAACCTGGACAAGCTCTCGGCCCTGTACCCGGCCGGCGGCGAGGTCACCGTCGAGGACCTGATCGCCAAGGGCGCGGTCCGCGACAACGAACTGGTCAAGGTCCTGGGCACCGGCGAGGTCTCGGTCGCCCTGCGGGTGAAGGCGCACGCCTTCTCCGCCTCCGCGAAGGAGAAGCTGGCCGCGGCCGGCGGCTCCGCCGAGGAGATCTGACGCTGAACCGCTTTTAGCGGTGAGGTCGATCGCGATGGGCGCCGCTTCCGGTAAACCGGGAGCGGCGCCCTAGCGATTTCGATGGGCGCTCTTGATTTCGCCCATGTGTCGAATCCCCCCGCCGGAGGGTCGCCATAGGCTTCCTGCTATGCGTAAGATGACGCAGGTCGGCCATCACCCCGGCTTGACCCCACATGCCCGAAAGCGGCGCGCTGCCGCGCGCGGCTGAAGGCGTGTAGGTATCAGTACCCTCTAACTCTCGTCGCGTAAGGCGCAGGAGGATCATGCTCACCGCATTCGCTCGGGCGTTCCGGACACCCGACCTGCGCAAGAAGCTGCTCTTCACGCTCGGCATCATGGCCTTGTTCCGGTTGGGCGCTCATATCCCCGCGCCGGGTGTGGACACGCACACGCTCAGCACCT